>CAZJOV010000001.1:0-94798 GCA_964547735.1 uncultured Planctomycetia bacterium
AACTTTCTCTAATGCTAAAAGAAACTGTGCCATTTTCCCATAATTCAATTTCTCATAAGTATCCTCTTGCGTATGATAGTAGGGATTGCGATAGAAGGCAGTATCAGTAAGCATTACCGCCGGAAATCCTTCCCTCCAGAATGACCAATGGTCAGAAAAATCTACTCCTATAACTATAGAATGGCCGATAAACATTTCTGTAGGAAAAGAAGTTTTTTTAAAATTGTGGTAAATTTTTTTAGCTAAGTTTCTTGAATGTCTATTTCCTACTATACAGATAAAATTTCCCTGATGAGGATAGGAAAAACCTAAAAAAGAGGGAAAACTCTGAGAATGAGGGGCATCTAAGTAATAGCCGACCATCTCCAAAATAATTACTGCTTCAATTTTTTCCTTATTCTTTTTGGCCTGCTTTGCATAGACTCTGCTTCCCATATCTTCTGTTTTAAAAAAAGGCGGCTCCTCATTTACAAAAGCAATAAATTTAAATTTATGCTTTAATTCTTTTAAATAAAATCTTTTTGCTAACTCAATCATCACCGCAACCGAAGACGCATTATCATCAGCACCCGGATTAAAACAACTATCATAATGGGCGCCAATAATGATTACTTCTTGCAAGCTACCTTCCTGGACAGCAATAATATTTTTTACCTCTTTCCCTGAACAAAGGTAGGGTTGAAAATTTACTTTATACCCTATATTTCTAAATCTTTCACTAATATAGTAGAAAGCTTCCTCTAAGTTTCCATAATTAAAAATATTCCGGTCACCAATCTGAGAGGAAAGAATATAAACATGTCTTTTTAAATCTTCGGCAAGCACGCTATTCATTAAGCTCAGGAAGACGCAAAATAAAAACAATACCAAAAACCATAAAGGGAACTAAACTAAAAAAAGCTATCCGATAAGCTAAACTATTTAAATGAGAAAAAAGAAACAAAACCGTACTCCAAAAGACTGGTCCTACAATCGCAGAAAAGTATCCCACCAAATTAAATAAACCAAAAGCCTCCCCAATCTTATCTGAAGGTGTAATTTTAGTAACTAAAGCCCGTGCTACTGTCCAACTTGCTCCCAAAGCAAACCCTCCCAAAATCCCTATGAATTTAATCGAAAAAGAAGAGGTAAAAAGAACAGCACAAAGCAAAACTACTATCCAGACAAAAAATACTCCTACAAGGGTTCTTTTATATCCCATATAATCACTTATATAACCAGAGAAAATACTTCCCCCGATAGCAAAGAAAGTAGAAAAAATAAGAAAATTGACTACCTCTTTATTTTCTAAACCAAATACTTTAGTAGCATAAATCGACATAAAAAGAATCACTGTATTAATTACACACAGCCCTAAAAAAGTCCCCTTTAAAAAATCCAAGAAATGTTTCTGGCGAAAAATATTTTGTAAAATGAATCTTGAACTTTTAAAAAGTTCCTTTATCTTTTCTCTCGAAAACTCAGCTATTCTCTTTTTCTCTCTTACAAAAATTATACAAGGCATAGAAAAAATAAAAAACATAATACCGGTAAATATGAAAACTCCCTGATACCCATAATGAGCATAAATTGGTTTGGTAAAATGGAGCGCTATGAGTGCACCAGAATAACCGAAAACTTTTCCCATTCCAGAAATCAATCCGATTCGGGAAGGATGAGCGATATGAATAAGTAAAGAATTGTAAAAAATGATTGCTTCCTGGGTTCCAAAATTAGCAATAGCAAAGAATATCAGACTTAAGAAAGGATTCTTAAACACTCCCAAAAATGCCGTGGAAACTATCGCTAAGAAAGTAAAATACATCAGAAAAGATTTATATCGTCTTCTTATATCTGAAATCATTCCTAAAAAAGGAGAAGAAGCTGCCACCAAAAACATAGAAACACCAAAGAAAAGGCTATAGAAAACTTCCGCAACTTCTTTCTCTAAAGTTATCCAACGCACAAAGTAAAGAGAAGTAATATTCAGAACAAAAAATTGATTAGCTAAATCATAAAGACCCCATACCAGAATTAGAAAATACCTTTTTAATAACTCCATCGCAGCAAGAATGAGAATTAATTATTAATTAAAATAATCTATTTTCTGTGTCTAAGATTAATCACAAAGATTCCTTCTTCAAAAGTTTTTGGAAATCAGGTTAAACCTTAGGAATGTTTAATCCTATTTCTATTAGTTTCTTCTATATGAAGTATTATCTCCAGAGGATTCCTTCTGATAATTTTTATATCTACTTACTCAAAAAAGAATCTATTTCTTTTACTGTTTTCTTCCATAAATTTTTTGCTTTCAGAATAAGCTCAACTACTTCCCTGACAGCGCCCTCCCCTCCTTTATTCTGGGTAACATAGAGAGCTTCTCTTTTTACAGGAAGAGAAGCATTTTTTACCGCCACCGGTATCCCCACTTCCCTCATTATACCCAAGTCAATAAGATCATCCCCGATAAAACACACCTCTTCTTTTTTTACTTTATACTTTTCCATCAAATAATTAATTACCTTTCTCTTGGGCAATATTCCTCCAATCACCTCCTTAACTCTCATATCTTTAGCCCTTCTCTCCAAAATAGAACTTTTTTTAGCACTGATGAGGACAGTATTTATACCCATCCTGCTTAAAATAAATATACCCAATCCATCATAGACATTAAAACTCTTCAACTCTCTTCCCTTATCATCGTAAATTATACTCCCATCAGTTAATACCCCATCAACATCTAAGGCTAAAAGTTTCACTCTCCTAAAATAAGAATTAATATGTTTCATATCAGCCCTGCGGAAACCAGGTCTTGAATGTCTAACATCCCCGCACATCTTCCTTTTTTATCTACCACCGGAACTTCATCAATTTTCTTTGCTTCCAATATTTTTAAAGCATAAGAGGCTAAATCGTCTTCTCTCACAACAACTGGATTTTTTGTCATCACTTCCTCTATCTTCCTTTCTAAAATATGAGGTTCATTTTTCAAAAATAACCTTCTCAGGTCCCCATCGGTAAAAATTCCTACCAGTCTTTTTCCCCTATCAACCACAGAGGCGGCTCCAGCATGGGAAGAGGTAATCTTTATCAACACTTCCTTAACAGGTGAATCTTTATAAACTATAGGATTGAAATTTCCTCTGCGCATTATATCCTTCACTTTAAGAAGAAGCCTTCTCCCTAAGGAACCTCGCGGATGGAAAAAAGCAAAATCCTTTCTCTTTAATCCTTTCATCTTCTGCAGAACTATTGCAATCGCATCACAAACAGCTAACATTACCGTGGTGGAAGCAGTAGGAGCAAGCCCTAAGGAACAGGCTTCTTTCTTTACTTTCACGTCAATCACTGCCTCAGAATACTTAGCCAAACTGGATTTTTTGTTTCCTGTAATAGCAATTATTTTTGAACCAATTTTTTTGATAAAAGGAACCAGGTTTTTTATCTCTTCTGTCTCTCCACTATAAGAAAGAATTACAACTACATCTTCTTCCTTTATCCTTCCCAAATCTCCGTGTACTGCCTCTGCCGGATGAAGCCAAAAAGAAGATATTCCGAAACTGGCTAAGGTTGCAGAAAACTTCTGACCGATAATGCCTGCCTTTCCCATCCCGGTTACAACTATATAACCCTTAGAGTGAAAAATTAACTCTACTGCTTTAGCAAATCCTTTATTTATCTTTCTTCCCAAAGAAACTAAAGCATCTTTCTCGATATCAACAACTTCCTTTGCCCATTCTATGATTTTTTTTTCTTTATTTTTCTTCATTTAAAACTTCCCTTACCCTTAAAACTTTTTTTAATAATTTTTCCACCTGATAAAGAGGAAATGAGGTAGTTTTATCAGATAAAGCTTCCTGAGGTTGAGGATGAACTTCTAAAAATAAACCATCACAACCACAGGCAACCGCTGCCTGCGAAAAAGGAAGAACAAATATTCTATCCCCTCCACTTACACCTTTATCTTGAGACGGTTTCTGCAAAGAATGTGTGGCATCAAAAATTACCGGATACCCGAATCTTTTCATAATCAGAAGAGAACGGAAATCAACAACTAAATTATTATAACCAAAGCAGGTTCCTCGCTCGGTAAGTAAAATATTTCTGTTGCCTACAGAATTTATCTTCTCAATCACATATTTTACATCATATGGACTCATAAATTGAGCTTTTTTTATATTAATTATTTTTCCTGTTTTTGCTGCCTCAACAATCAAGTCTGTCTGCCGTGCGAGAAAAGCAGGAATCTGGATAATATCTAAAACTTCCTTTACATATTTGACCTGCTGTGAGCAGTGAATATCACTCAAAATGAAAACATCCAATTTCTTTTTGATTTTCTCTAAAATCCTTAGTCCTTTTTTTAAGCCCGGTCCACGAAAAGAAGAAATACGTGTGCGATTGGCTTTATCAAAACTTGCTTTAAATACAAAGTTTACCGGATAAAAAGACGTAATCTCCTTAAGGTATCTAGCAGTTTCAAATGTGAGTTTTTCTGACTCTATCACACAAGGGCCGGCAATAAAAATAAAGTTCTCCTTCAAAGCTCTAAATCCCAACATTTTCTTTTAAAATTTCTTCTACTTTTGCTAAATCTTTTTCTGTATCTACCCCATGGGATTCAAAAGAGGTAGTAATAACTTTAATCTTATACCCTGCCTCAATCACCCTCAACTGTTCCAATCTTTCTGTTCTTTCTAAATAGGAAGGGCCTAAATTCTTAAAAGTATAAAGAAAATCCTTAGTATAAATATAAACTCCAATATGTTTATAATAAATAACCTCCTTATTCTCAGAATAAGGTATAGGAGAACGTGAAAAGTAGAGAGCAAAATCATTTCTATCCGTAACTACCTTCACTACATTGGGATCCTCAATCTCGGAAGGATCGCTAATCTTTTTTTTTGCTGTAGCCATAACCAAGGAGTCACCGTCCTTCATTGTCTCTATCAAACTATCAATCAGAGAAGGATGAATCAGAGGTTCATCTGCCTGAATATTAACTACAAACCTTACCTCCATCTCTCTTACAGCCTCGGCAATTCTATCTGTTCCTGAAGTATGCCTAAAAGATGTAAGAACAACTTCGGCGCCAAAGCCTTCTGCCACTTCCTTTATCCTCTCATCATCACAAGCGATAATTAATTTATCTAAAAGATTTGCCTTCTTAGCATTTTCCCATGTCCACTGAATAAGAGGTTTGCCTAAAAGAGGTAAAAGGAGCTTATAAGGAAGGCGCCTGGATTTTAATCGTGCGGGGATTACACCCACTACTTCCATTATCCCTCTGTCTTTTCTACATCTATCTTTGTAGTTTTAATCTTCCCCTCTATCTCAGAAAGAGTGACTGTCGCCGGACCAAACTTGCCAACTACAATTCCTGCACATAAATTGGAGATAACGGCTGCTTCCAAGAAAGAAGCTCCTGCAAGAAGTGCCAAGGTAAAGGTGGCAATTACCGTATCTCCGGCTCCGGTAACATCAAACACTTCTAAAGCATATGTGGGAATATGCCAAATTTCTTTTTCTAAAAAAAGACGAATTCCTTCCTCTCCTAAAGTAATTAAAACACACGAAGGCCTCAACTTCTCCTTAAGAATCTTTCCTAATAGATTAATTTCTTCTTTTGACTTTATTTTCATATTCACGGCAGCTTGTGCCTCTTTAAGATTAGGAGTTAAAGCAGTAACATTCTCATAATAATCAAAATGTTCTTCTTTGGGGTCAACAGTGATCACCTTATTATTCCTTTTACTTATTCTTACAAGCTCCTCCACAAGGTAAGGATTAATCACTCCTTTACCATAGTCCTCAACAATAACACCGTCAAGTTCATTTATCACCTTATGCACATTTTTCAATATTTTCTGATTTAATGCTAAGGAAAGAATTTCTCTTGATTCCCAATCAACCCTTATCACCTGCTGGTGAGTAGCAACTACCCTTGTTTTTATTGTGGTAGGTCTTAACTTGTCTTTAATTACCAAATCGGTATTAATTTTCTTCCTTTTAATTATCTCTATCAGTTTCTTTCCAAATTCATCATCACCTATTACCCCACATAAATATACTTTTGCTCCTAAAGAAACTAAATTATTGGCTACATTTACCGCTCCTCCCCCTAAAAAATTTTCTCTATTTGCCCACACAATCGGAACCGGTGCTTCAGGAGAAATTCTTTCTGCTTGTCCAAAAATATAATGGTCTAAAATTAGGTCTCCAACAACAAGAACCTTTTTATCTTTAAATTTTTTAATCACCCTTTTTAGTTTTTCTTTTCTTACCTGCATTTAGGTTGTATTTTATCACAGAAAAAGGAAGGAGCAAATTAAAATTTATGTTGTAATTAACTTTAATAGATGTTAAAATTCTAACAGTAAAAGTCAAATGATTAGCTTTGAGGAATTCTCTAAATTGGATTTAAGAATTGGCAGGATTTTAGAGGTTCAAGATATTGAAGGAAAAGATAAATTATATCTTCTCAAAGTAGATATTGGTGAAGAAATAATCCAAGTTGTTGCCGGGATAAAAGCTTTTTATAAAAAGGAAGAGCTACTCAATAAATTAATTGTTGTCTTGGTCAATTTAGAACCTAAAAAAATCGCGGGGATAAACTCTTGCGGAATGCTTCTTGCAGCAGTAAAGAATGATAAATTAACTCTTATCGGCCCTTATCAAGAAATAGAGGCAGGAAGTAAGATTAGATAATAAATGAGGTATTTCTAAATTAAAATGTCCTGTCTGGGGATGGTTAAATAAGATGCTATCTAAAAAAATAAAATTATTTTCAAAATTAGCTCCCCGAATAGAAAGATCCTGCTGAATTCCAAAATCATTTCTTTTCTTTAAATCCAAGAAAGAAAAATATTCCAAGATCTCTTGAGGTTCCTGGAAAATAAAACTTTCTTTCTCTCTCTCAAAATAGAAACTTTTCTCTATCCTGATGGGAGGCAACTCAATCCATTGAGAAGAGTAAGCAGAGAAGAAGCAAGAAAATAATAAAACTCCTGCTGATACCCTTTTTAGAGGATTTATTCTCACCAAAAAATTTTGAAATTCTGCTGAAAAATTTGTGGATGAGAAATCTTCTCTATCTTCCCATCATCTTTTTTAATAAGCAAGTATCCACACTTATCTAAAGCAAAAGCTTCTCCTTCAACTTTTTGATTACCAGAAATAGCCACTACTCTTCTGCCTAAGGTAACATTAAATCCTTTCCACTTCTCTAAAATAAGAAAACTTTCCTTTTTAAAAAGAACATAATTTCTCTCTGTGCTCTCAAGTATTTTTTTAAAAAAATCAACACGATTTATCTTTCTTCCCAAAAACTCTTTTAAAGATATCCCACAGGAAGGTAGCTCTTTCCTCTCGTTATTTATATTAATCCCCGCACCGGCCACAATAAATATAAATTCTCCTCTTTTATAACCTTCTATTAAAACTCCACCAACTTTTTTATCTGCTAACAATAAATCATTGGGCCATTTTATTCCCACTTTTATACCAAAAGCATCATCTATTGCCTCAGCTATACTTACCGATAAAAGCAAACTTATGAGGCTAAACTTATAAGAAACTTCTGGTTTAAGAATTAACGAAAAATAAATACCTTTATAAGGAAAAGAAAGCCATCTTCTCCCCTCTCTCCCCCTCCCTTTGCTTTGACCTTCAGCAACTATTATTGTTCCCTCCCCTTCATAAAATTTTTCAAAGGCAATATCTTGAGTAGATTCTACATTTTCAAAATAATAAATTTTTCTTCCCAGAATCTGTGTACTTAAATTATATTTAATCTCCCAAGGAAACAATCTATCCGGAGAAGATATCAAATAGTATCCTAAATAAGAATCTTCCTCAATTTGATAGCCTAAATTTTTTAGTTTTAATAAACACTCCTCTAATTGATTAAAAGAAATATTAAGTTGGGCGGTTAATCTTTGAGGGGGTATATATTTTTTTTCTTTTAATAACCTTAAGACTTCTCTCCACATTATTGAGAGTTACAAAATTTTTTTGCTTCCTCAAAATCTATCCTTCCTTCATATAGAGCTTTCCCCAAAATTACCCCTTTAATAAAAGAAGCTTCTTTTTTAATTAACTCTAAATCTCCTAAATCTTTAACCCCTCCTCCAATAACAAAAAAAATTTCTTTAAATGAAGATAATTTCTTTATTTTCTCAATATTTATCCCTTTAAGTGTGCCGTCTCTTAAAATATCTGTATAAATTACATGTTTTACGCCTTTCTCCTCCAAAAAATGAATAAATTCTAAATAATCAATCTCTGTTCTTTTCTTCCATCCCTCACAACTTACTTTTTCTCCAGAAACATCAACGCTAACTGCTACTTTTTCTCCACATAAATTTATTACCTTCTTTAAAAACCTCTCCTCTAATGCTTTTGTCCCAATCACCACTCTTTCTGCTCCCCAGGCAAGGAGCTTCTCAATCTTTCCTAAATCTCTTATGCCACCTGCCACCTGAGACTTAATTTTTAATTTAAGAATTTCCTCTATCACTTCTAAATTATTTCCTTCTCCCAAAGATGCATTTAAATCTACTATATGAATTAAGGAAGCTCCCCTCTCCTGCCACATTTTAGCAACCTCACAAGGATTCTGGAAATATACTTTCTTTCTCTCCTTTCTCCCCTGATAGAGTCGCACTACTTTACCATCTAAAATATCAATTGCCGGAACAAGAAGCATCAATCAAATTTTGCTTTTGTTGTGGGAAGGATAGAATCTTCTTTTTTAATTGCCTCCTTAAGAGCCAAAGCGATTGCTTTTGTTGATGCCTCCAGTATATGATGCAAATCCTCTCCTTCCAGTATATCTAGATGAAGAGCAATCTTTGCGTTATCTGTAAATGCTTTCCAGAACTGTTTAAAGTGAAGAAATGAATAAGTAGCTTTATATACACGAATATTTTTTGGCTTAATTTTAAAAAAAGGCCTTCCTCCTAAATCTACTACACATCTGGTCAGTGTCTCATCCATACAAATGAAACTGTGAGAAAATCTCTTTATACCTCTTTTATCTCCCAAGGCTTCAAGGAATGCCCTGCCCAAACAAATCCCTATATCCTCATTAGTATGATGAACATCAACTTCAATATCTCCTCTTGCTTTCACTTCCAAATCAAACCTGCCATGTAAGGAAAAAGAGGAAAGTAGATGATTTAAGAAACCAACCCCTGTATCAATCTTACAATTTCCTTTACCTTTTAAACTAAGAACTAACTTTATCTCTACCTCCTTGGTCTTTCTCTCTATTTTTACCTTTCTCATTTAACTCAACCTCCTTTTAACGCTCTCCATATGTTTCTTCATCCCTTCCAAAGAAGCTAATTTCAAAAGCGCTACTGATTCCTTTTGTAAGGCTTTTTTGGTATAACTTACAAAATGAATCTCTTTTAAAAAGTCCTCCACGCTTAATCCTGAAGAAAATCTGGCTGAACCTTGTGTGGGAAGAACGTGACTAGGCCCAGCAAGATAATCCCCCAAAGCGGTAGGAGTATTCTCCCCTAAAAATACCGCCCCTGCATTCTCGATTTTTTTAAGTAAAGACTTGGGATTTTTAGCAAAAATTTCAATGTGTTCAGGAGCAATAATATTAGCCACCTTAACCGCCTCTTCCAAATTCCTTACTCTTACCACAAACCCATTCAATTTTTTCCTTCTCAGGCTATTGGCAATTTTTTTAGAAGTAGTCACCACCATAACTAAACCTTTATAATGCTCTGCCTGTGCTTCCAAATCAGAAAGGATATAATCTAAATTTGCGTTTTTAGAGGCAATAATTAAAACCTCAGATGGCCCCGCTAAAAGGTCTATATCCACCTCTCCAAAGACCTGTCTTTTCGCTTCTACTACATATTCGTTTCCTGGCCCAACAATTTTATCTACCTTTTTTATTGTCTTTGTCCCATAGGCCAAAACAGCAATAGCTTGTGCTCCTCCAATCTTATAAATCTCTTTTATCTTCAACATCGCCGCGGTAGCAAGAATAAAGGGATTAATTGATTTTTCTTTTGTTGGAGGAGAAACCAATACTATCTCTTTAACTCCGGCTACTTCTGCTGGAATTGCACACATATATACCGAAGAGACTAAAGGAGCGCTTCCGGCAGGAACATATATCCCTATTCTTTTTAAAGGCACAAATTTTGTTCCCAAAACTTTCCCATCTTCTCTTTTTATTCTTATGGATTTAGGAAGTAATGCCTTCTGAAACTTTGTAATATTTTCAATTGCTGTCTTTATGGCTGAGATTATTTCTGAATTCAACTCATTAAAAGCAGCACTAATCTCTGTCTCGCTCACTCTTAAATCTTTAATTTTCAGTTTCACCTTATCAAATCTTTGGGTGTATTCTATAACTGCCTCATCTCCCCTTTCTCTTACTTCTTTTAAAATTTTTGCTACCTGCTCTACTGTCTGTTTTCTTCTCTCACGTTTTTTGGCAATAATTCTTTCTAAGTTGGTTAAATTTTTTAAGATCTGCATTTTTTAAGAAAATCCTTAAGAGATTCTTTTATCTCTGTTTTATAAAAGACAATATCCTCTATCTTTTTTATAATGACCCCTTGGGAAAGATGGGATTTGCCTCCCCCTCTTAGATTGAGTTTCTCCTTATATTGAGAGATAAATTTCTGGGCAGAAAATCCTTTTTCTACTAAATCGGGGGTTACAGAAAAAATAAAAACATTACCTCGGGAAGTAGAATTTATCAAAAAGAATAAGGATTTTTTCTGCCGTTCCCTTAAAGTATCGCTTAAAAGAAAAAGATAATCGATATTCTTCCCCGCCAGCCATAGGTACAAAAAGCCAATCTCACCTTCTCCCAGAGGCTCAAGGTGCTTCTCCAAAAATTTATCTGCCTCATAAGAAACCAAAGTTTTTTCTAAACTTTTCATTTTTTTCTTTGTTTCTTCCAAATCCTTACAAATTTCATTTATCTTGGAGAAAATATCTCTCTCTTTAATATTAAATAATTTGGCTATCTCTTTTAGGGTATATTTATAGGAAAATACTGACTCTTGAGCAAACCTCCCCACCACAGCTTCTATTCTTCTTACCCCACTGCTTACAGAAGATTCTGAAGTTATAGAAAATAAAGCTATCTTATTGGTATTATCTACATGTGTCCCACCACATAGCTCTTTACTGTAATCAGAAATACTTACTACTCTTACCTGATCTTCGTATTTCTCCTCAAAAAAAGCCAAAGCTTTTTCTTTTTTTGCTTCCTTAAAAGGAACAATTTTTGTCTCTACTTTATCGCCTCGTAAAATAAACTCATTAACTAATTTTTCAACCTTTTCCAATTCATCTTCTTTTAATGCCTGAAAATGAGAAAAATCAAATCTTAATCTATCAGTATCTACTAAAGAACCCTGTTGAGTCACATGAGTTCCTAATACTTTTCTTAATGCTGTCTGCAGAAGATGGGTTGCGGTATGTGCTCTTTTAAGGGCCTCTCTTCTATCTTTATTCACAACAAGAAAAGCTTTATCTTTGCTAATTTTCCCTTTCTTTACTTTCCCTTTATGAAGAATCGTCTCATTAATCTTTTCTACCTTCTCTACCTCAAATACTCCCTCCCTAGTTTTAATCTCCCCCCGATCGGAAAGCTGACCTCCTGATTCAGGATAGAATACTGTTCTCTCCAGAATAACTACTCCTTCCTCATTCTCCTCCAAAACATCTTTTTCCTGATTATCTTTTGCTAATTTGATAATCTCTGCCTCCAAGGTAAATTGATCGTATCCTACAAATTCTGTTTTTACCCCCCAAGAGGAGGAAAAAGAAAATATCTCCTTGGCGATTTTACTTTTTTCTTGAGAAAGAAGACGTCTTTCCTCCAGCTGCTTTTCAAATCCTTCCTCATCTATCTTCACATTTTCCAGAGATGCTAACTCTTTTATAATCTCTAAAGGAACACCATAAGTATCATAAAGTTTAAATACATCTTCTCCTTTTATTACTTTATCTTTATTTAGATTCTCTAACAGTACAGTAAATCTCGCCTTACCTTCCTCAAGAACAACCAAGAATCTTTCCTCTTCAGCTAAAATAACTGAAGCTATATCTTCTTTTTTATCTTCAACCTCAGGATAAGCATCTTTCATTAAATCTGCATAAAGAGAAACTAATTTATAAAGAAAAGGCTTTCTTTTCCCTAATCTAAATCCATAATATAAAGCTTTGCGAATAAGCTTTCTTATTATGTAACCCCTTTCCTCATTAGAAGGAAAAACACCATCACAAATAGCAAAAGTAACTGCACGAACGTGATCTGCAATTGCATAGATAAAAGATAAATTTTGTGAAGATAATAGTTCCTGAATAAACTCTACTACCGGATGAAAAATATCAATCTGGAAATTGTTTTCTTTATTTTGAAGAACAGAGGCGATTCTCTCCAGTCCCATTCCTGTATCAATGTTCTTCTGAATTAAGGGAACCAGCCTACCCTTTTGATAATTAAATTGGGTAAAAACTAAATTCCAAACTTCAACAAAACGACCACAGGAACAGGCAGGTGAACAATTCTTCCTTCTGCATCCATAACTCTCTCCTTTATCAAAAAAAATCTCTGAGCAAGGACCGCAGGGACCTTCAGGGCCTCTAAGGGGAGCATTTGCCGGCCAAAAGTTTTTATCCATCCCTAATTTAACTATTTTTTCTCTAGATACACCAATATAATCTTTCCATAAAGAAAAAGCCTCCTCATCATCTTGGTATACAGAAATCCATAAACGCTCCTGAGGCAAATTTAAAACCTTTGTAAGAAATTCCCAGGCAAATTCTATAGCCTCTTTTTTGAAATAATCACCAAAAGAAAAATTCCCCAACATCTCAAAAAAAGTATGATGGAAAGGGGTTCTGCCCACCTCTCTTAAATCATCAGTGCGCAAACACTTCTGACAGCTGGCAGCTCTTTTTACCCCTTTCTTCTCTCCCAAAAAGTAAGGTTTAAACTGCTGCATTCCTGCAGAAGTAAAAAGAGAACTTTTCTCCTGAGGAACTAAAGAATCGGAAGGAAAAATTTTATGGTTTTTTTCTTTAAAAAAATTTAAAAAACTTTCTCTAATCCTGGCTGTCTTCATAGGCTTTCTCTATCTGAGAATAACTAAATCCATGCTCAAAAAGATAACGAAAAATTTTTTCTTTTGTTTTCTTCTTTTTAAGTCGAGCAATTAATTCTTTAAGAATCTTTTGTGTATCTATTTTCTCTTCCACTTGTGCAATTGCTTCTTCAATCAGTGAAGGCTCTATCCCTAATCTTCTTAATTGAAAAGAAATAACTTTCTTTCCGAAACCATGAGAAAATTTCTCTTCTGCATATTTTAAAGCGAACCTTTTATCATCTATTAGACTGTTTTTTTTAAGATACTGAATAACTTCTTCAATTACAGAAGAAGAAAATTTTTTCCTTCTTAACCGTATCTCCATCTCCCTATTACTTCTTTCTCTATATTTTAAAAGTAGAAAAGAATAACGCAAAGCTTTATGGAATTCCTCTTTCAATTATTTTTCTTTAATAACAAAATACCCTCTATTTGTCTTAATCAAACAATTCCCTTTCACCTTAGAAGTTATTCTCTTAAAATCTTCCTTATCTTTTACTCTTTCTCCTTCCACTTTTAAAATTACATCTCCTATCTCAAGACCACTCTTTTCTGCGGGGGAATCGGATTCAATATCCACTATCACAACGCCTCCATTTTCTTCAATTTTATATTTTCTTTTAAGATAAGGAGTCAAATCTTCCACTTTTAACCCTCTAAATTCATATCCTTCCTCTTCATAATATGTTAATTTTTCTATATCTTCGGGTCTTTTTCCTACTTTTACTCTAATCTCTCGTTTTCTCCCCGAACGCAAGATAGTCAAAGTAATAACCTCTCCTACTGGAGTTGCCGTCACCATTCTTACCAGTTCCCGAGAAGCTTTAATTTTTTGATGGTTAAATTCTAAGATTAAATCACCCTCTTTTATTCCTGCTTTCTGAGCAGGAGATTTTTTAAAGACTTTAACCACAATCACCCCTTTTCTTTCTTTTATCCCAAAATAACTTCGTAAGTCCTCATTTAAATCTTGAATGCTTATCCCCAACCATCCATAAAGAATCTTCTCTCCTCGAATAAGCCTTCCTAAAACTCTCTTTGCTTTATTTATAGGGATGGCAAATCCTATCCCCTCATATCCTCCACTGGTAGTAATAATGGCTACATTTATTCCAATAATTTTACCATTCAAATCTACAAGAGGTCCGCCACTATTTCCCGGGTTTATCGCTGCATCTGTTTGAATCAAATCATCATATGTGCGTTCTCTTCTTCTTAAGCGAGGAAGATATCTGTGTAAAGCACTAATTACTCCTACCGTAACTGTAGGCTCGGGGTTCTCAATAGCAAACCCGAAAGGATTCCCTATAGCTAAAACCCACTGACCGATCTTAAGATTATCGGAATCTCCCAGCTCCGCTACAGGAAGATTGTGAGCATCTATCTTTATCACTGCCAAATCAGTCCTTTTGTCTATCCCTTTAAGTTTAGCATTAAACTCTCTTCCATCAGATAACTTAACTTTAATCTGTGTTGCTCCTCTGACGACATGTTCATTAGTAAGAATGTATCCTTCTCTATCAATAATTACCCCGCTTCCTAAACCCACTCTTTTATATTCTCGCTCCGGAAACTCTCCAAAAAATTCCTCAAAAAAACGACGAAAGAACTCATCCTCAAAAGGAGATTCAAATCTCCACCCTCCAATTTTTTCTTTCACTACTGTACTTATAGATACCACTGCTTTCCCTACTTTCTCAGCAACATTAATAGTTGCTTTCTCCAAATTTTCTATCCCTTGAGCAGAAGCGGAAAAAATAAAAAAACAACTCAACCACATAAAAATACACTTTTTCATCTTTCCTCCTTACTTTATTAAGGAAAACACTTCTTTCTCTATCTCCTCCTTAAGTTTCATATCCTCTTTTAAGACTCTTCTTAAGGACTCCTTTCCTTGAGCCAAATTTTTATCTTTGTAGGAGAACCAACTCCCACTTTTTTTAATTATTCCGCTCTCCAATGCGGCATCAATTAAGGAAGTCTCATAAGAAATCCCTTCATCATATCTAATCTCAAAAACAGCTTCTTTAAAAGGAGGGGCGACTTTATTTTTTACTATCTTTGCTTTTATCCTTGCTCCTATTACTTTTCCTGAAGAATCTGTTATCGTAGCTATTTTACGCAAATCAATCCTTACCGAAGAATAAAATTTTAAAGCCCGACCTCCGGGAGTAACCTCAGGAGAACCAAACATTACCCCAATCTTCTCCCTTATCTGGTTAATAAATATCACACAAGTCTTTGATTTACTTATTGCAGCAGTAAGTTTTCTTAATGCCTGAGACATAAGACGCGCCTGAAGACCAATCTGAGCCTCCCCCATCTCTCCCTCAATCTCTGCACGCGGTGTCAATGCAGCAACTGAATCAATCACTACTACATCCACAGCATTACTCCTTACCAGAGTTTCCACAATTTCTAAAGCCTGTTCTCCAGTATCCGGCTGAGAAACCAATAATTCATCTAAATTTATTCCTATAGTCTTTGCATAAGCAGGATCAAAGGCATGTTCGGCATCAACGAAAGCAGCTATCCCTTTATTTTTCTGCGCCTGGGCAATAATATTTAAAGTCAAAGTAGTCTTTCCACTCGACTCGGGGCCAAATACCTCAATTACTCTTCCACGAGGAAGCCCTCCTACTCCCAAAGCTTTATCCAGAAGAATAATCCCTGTAGAAATCGCCTCCACATCTAATCGTGTTGCTTCACCTAATCTCATTATTGCGCCCTTACCAAATTGTTTCTCTATCTGAGTAATCGCCAACTCTAAAGCTTTTTTCTTTGCTTCCCAATTATTCTTATTTTTCTCCATAATAATACCTCCCTTATTTTCCTTATTTTAAGTATTTTAATTATAATCTTAGCCGGAAAATTGTCAAAGCCTAAACTCTCTCCTTTTCATTAATCTTAAAATATTACTTCTATGCCTTAAAAGGATAAGGACAAAAATAAGAAAGGAAAAAGACTTAATCCCGTAAGGTAACCTGAAAAATAATGTAGAGACAAAAAAGGAAAAACTAGCCAGAAGAGAAGCTAAAGAGATAAAATGAAATCGAAAAAATACTACTCCCCAAACCAGCAAGGCTATCAATAAAGGAAATAAAAGAAAAAAATACTTAAAAATTAACCCACAAATTGCTCCTAAGCTGGTAGAAACTCCTTTTCCTCCTTTAAATTTTAAAAATATAGAGAAACTATGGCCACAAACAACCAAAATCGCACTAATCAGATAGATTCCTTCTTGAGAAGAGGGGTAAATAAGTAGAGTCAGATATATCGCTAAAAATCCTTTTATAAAATCTAAAAAAAACACCAAAATTCCCCATTTTTTCCCTATTACTCTGGCGACATTGGTAGCTCCAATGTTTCCAGAACCAAATTTTCTTATATCTACATTTCTTACCACCTTTGCTATCCAGTAACCAAAAGGCAGACTTCCCAAAAGATAAGCAAGAAGAAAAACAAAAATAATCATTTTTGACTTAACTCTAAAATTCCTCTTCTTAAATATAATGCTCCTGAAACCAAAGTAAAGAAAGCCGTCAGAAGCCAAAAAATCTTCAAGTATAATAAAGGAAATAATTTAGAAAGCATAACTAAAATTGTAATCATCTGAAAAAAAGTAGTCAGTTTCCCCCATAATGAAGGAGAAATAGGAACTTCAATTTTTAAAAAGGTAAGAATAACAATCCCTAAAAGAATTATGAAATCTCTACTTACAACAATAATAACCAACCATAAAGGAGGATAAGGAAACACCTTTAAAAGATAAAGAGTAATAAAGGCAGTAATAAGAAGTAATTTATCTGCTAAGGGATCAAGAACTACACCAATAGAGCTTTTCTCTTTCTTTATCCGTGCTACTAACCCATCTAAGAAATCACTTAAAACAGCAAGAACAAATACTCCTATAGCTATCTTCTTAAGAAAAGGAAAAGACTTAGAATAAAGAAGTAAAGAGACAAAGATAGGAACAAAAATAATCCTTACCAGGGAAAGTTTATCCGCAAAACTCATTCTTTTACTAATTACTCCTCTTCCTCCCCAATAGTCTTAAGTTTCGTCCCATCATAGGGACAGTATTCTACATCGGAGGTAAACCGACGACCGCATTTAGGGCAGAATTTTGTCTCCATTTTTTCTGCAATTACAGAGCCGGCTACTGCTCCCACTGCCGCTCCAATTCCTGCTCCCTCGGCGGTGTGTCCTGATTGATGTCCAATAATTGCTCCTAATGTGCCTCCAGCAACCGCTCCGGTAGCTGCACCCCTCTGCACGGTAGTACACCCACAAACTAAACCTAAAATAATAATTAAACTTAGGTAACGCATTCCGCCTCCTTTCCTATTCAATCATTCCTATTCTTTTAGGTGGCCACCAAATAAATATAGCCTTTCCAATAATATCTTTCTCATCCACAAACCCCCAACAACGACTATCAAAACTGGAAATACTGTTATCCCCCAAAACAAAATACTCTCCTTGAGGAACCACTACATCAGTGTACTTATACTCTCTTCCTTCACTATAATAATAGTGGTTGGCAATATTGGGTTGAGTAATAAGCTTTCCATTAACATAAATATTACCATCCTTAATTACAATATGCTCTCCAGGCAATCCAACCAACCGTTTAACATAAGCTTTTCTCCTATCACAAGGAGGAACAAATACAATTACCTCTCCTCTTTCTGGCTTTCTTATCCCTGGAATTCTTAAACTAGTAAAAGGAACTTTTGGCCCATAAACTAATTTACTTACAAATATCTTATCTCCAGGCTTAAGAGTGGGAACCATAGAATTAGTAGGAATTTTATAAATTTGGAAGAAAAAAGTCCTTAAAAATATCGCTAAAGAACCGGCAATAACAATTGATTCTATCCATTCTCTTAAAGCACTTTTCTTCTTCATTTCTCCATCCTCAATATTTCCAAGAATGCTTCCTTAGGAACGCTTACTTTTCCAATCTGCTTTAACTTCTTCTTTCCTTCTTTCTGCTTCTCCCACAGTTTTCTTTTACGGGTGATGTCTCCTCCATAACATTTGGCAGTAACATTTTTTCTTAGAGGAGGAATGCGCTGGGAAGCAATAATTTTTGAACCAATAGCCGCCTGAATATTTACCTCAAATATCTGGCGAGGAATAATCTTTTTTAACTTTAAAACCGCTTCCTTAGCTTTCTCATAGGCTTTGTCTTTATGGGTTAAAAAAGAAAAAGCCTCCACAATATCACGGTTGAAAAGAATATCTACCTTCACTATCTCTGTCTTTTTATAACCAATAAATTCATAATCTAAAGAGCCGTAACCGCGGGTTACCGACTTTATTTTATCATAAAAATCTACAATAATTTCTGAAAGAGGAAGTTCAAATATAATATTCAATCTGTCCTTTCCCAAATAATCCATCTTAACAAAATCTCCTCTTCTTGACTTTGCCAGCTCACAAATCGACTCCATACTATCTAAAGGCGTAAGAATAGAAACCTTAACAAATGGCTCCTCTATTTCTTCAATAGAATGCGAAGGAGGAAGTCGATGGGGAGTCTCCACATCAAAAATTTTACCATCTTTTGCCTTTACTCTATATTTAACATTAGGTGAGGTGATAATCAAATTCAGCCCGAATTCGCGTTCTAAACGCTCCTCAGTTATCTCCATATGCAATAATCCTAAAAAACCACACCTAAATCCATAACCCAAGGAACCCAGGTTATCTGGTTCATAGGAAAAGGAAGGATCCTGAAGATGTAGTTTCTCCAAAGCTTGACGTAAAAGTTCATAATCCTTAGGAAAATTAGGAAATATCCCGCAAAAAACCATAGGAGGCATCCTTTTATATCCCAAAAGGGGAGTAACCAAGGAATTACAGGATGTAATCGTATCCGGTATATTTACTTCCTGTGGATGTTTAATATGGCAACATAAATATCCTACCTCTCCAGAAGAAAGAATTTCTTTTTTTACTGGTTGAGGGGTAAAAACTCCTAATTCTTCTACTTTATAATTTCTCTTGGATTGTAAAAGAACGATTTCATCTCCTGCTCTGATTTCCCCATCAAATACGCGCACAAAAAGAATAACGCCCTTATAAACATCATAAGTAGAATCAAAGACAAAGGCCTTAAGAGGCCCTTGAAAATTGCCGGAGGGAGAAGGAATCTCTTTTATCATTCTCTCCAAAAGTTCCTTTACGCCTCTTCCTTCTTTGGCAGACACCAAAGATATCTCCTCTTCTTTAAACCCAAAAATTTCTTTTAATTGAGAGGATGTTCTCTCAATATCTGCTTGAGGCAAATCAATCTTATTAATTACGGGAAGAATCCTTAAATCACCCTCTAAAGCCAGATAAAAGTTAGCTACCGTCTGCGCCTCTACTCCTTGTGTGGCATCAACGAGTAAAATTGCTCCCTCAGTAGCTTTCAAAGATTTTGCCACCTCATAACTAAAATCTACATGCCCGGGAGTATCAATGAGATTTAAGATATAATCACCAAAATTCAGCCTTACCGCCTTTGCTTTTATAGTTATCCCTCTTTCTCTTTCTAACTCCATACTGTCTAAAAATTGCTCCCGCATCTTCTCTTTTCCTATAGCCTTGGTTAGCTCAAGAATTCTATCCGCTAACGTAGACTTTCCATGGTCAATATGAGCAATGATACAAAAATTTCTTATTCTTTCTCTTTCTTGCATATATAACCAAGAAGTTTTTCTACCACTTCCTCTATAGAAAGATCGGTGGTATCTATATAGATAGCATCCTCGCTCTTTTTAAGTGGACCTTCTTTTCTTTCTAAATCCGCCCTATCTCTTTTTTTTAAATCTTTTTCTACCTCCTCCAGAGAAATACTAATTTTTTTCTTCTCCAATTCCTTAAATCTGCGCTTTAAGCGAACAGAAAACTCGGCATCCAGAAAAAATTTAAACTCTGCCTTAGGAAAAACTACGGTGGTGATATCTCTGCCCTCAACAACAAAGTCTTTGCCTTGAGCAATCTTTCTTTGCATCTTTACTAAAACCTCTCTTACCTTAGGCTTTTCTGCCACTTTAGAAACAGTTTTATCTATAATCGGCTCTCTTATCTTTTCAGTAATAACTTCCTCATCCAGAAATATTTTCCCTTTTGAAAAATCAAAATTTAAATTTAAAGTTCTTGCTAACTCCTCCAGACGCTCCTCATCATCCAAATCTACACTTTCTTTCAATGCCTTATAAGTTAATGCACGATAGGTAGCCCCCGTATCAAGATAAAGAATGCCCAACCTTTGCGCCAGAAGTTTTGCTACAGTAGTTTTTCCTGAACCTGCTGGTCCATCAATAGCAACAATCATCTCGGCAAAAACACCTTTTTATTTACTTCCTTAAGCATCCTTATAAGAACTCTTGAATTATTTGCTTTAAGATTCTTTTTAAATTTTTCCAAAGTTATAACAAATTGATTTATCACTTTTACTAAATTCTTACGGTTAACAAGAAAAATTTCGCTCCACAAATATATGTTTGATTTTGCCATGCGAGTTAATGCTTTGAAACTTTTAAGATTAAAAGAGAAAAAATCAGAAGGAACCACTTTTACCAAAGAAAAAGAAAGCAGATGAGGAAAATGAGAAAGGTAAGCCAAAATTTCATCATGCAGATGAGGATTTACAAATACAGTTTTTACCCCCAGCAAATGCCACATTCTTTTTATTTTACGAGTGGATTTTTTTTTAAATGAGGAAGTGATAATACACACTTTATCTTTATAAAGCTCAGAGGTGGCAAACTCTGCTCCACTTTTTTCACTTCCACATAAAGGATGGCAGCCAACAAAGTTTTTGGAATAATTTAATCCTTGTGCTACTTTCTCTATGTTTTCCTTGGTGCTTCCTAAATCAACAACGATAGTCTTCTTTTGCACAAATGGCTCTATTTTTAAAAGATACTCTTCAATCTTTTTTACAGGAAGAGCCAAAACCACCAGTTCACTTTCTCTTACCAATGTTTTTAAATCCTCGGTTGCCTCATCTACAATTTTAAGTCGTTTAAGTCTTTTATAAGAATTTTTATTTCTTGCAAAACCCACAACCCAAGAGGAAGGAAACCTTTTTTTATAAGCTAACGAAAAAGACCCCCCCATCAAACCCACACCAATTATTCCCAATCTCTTAAACATCTATATTTTTCTCCCCACTACTTGAGCAATATCTTTCAAATCCTGCATCAGCAAAGAAAATCTTTCAGGAAGCAGCTGTTGAGGTCCATCACTTAAAGCCTCCTCAGGATTAGGGTGAACTTCGATTAAAAGACCATCACATCCACAGGCTATGGCTGCCTTAGCTAAAGGAGAAACTAAACCCCATTTTCCTGTAGCATGAGAAGGATCAACGATAATGGGAAGATGAGATAGTTCTTTTACTAAAGGCACGCAGCTTAAATCCAAAGTATTGCGTGTTGCTTCTTCAAAAGTTCGAATGCCTCTCTCACATAAAATTACATTAAAATTTCCTCCCGAAAGAATATACTCTGCACTCATTAAAAACTCTTTAATCGTAGCGCTCAATCCTCGCTTTAAAAGTACAGGTTTCTGGGTTTGCCCTACTTCTTTAAGGAGATTGAAATTTTGCATATTTCTTGCTCCAATCTGTAAAATATCCGCATAATGAGCCACTAATTCCACATCACGGGGATCCATTACTTCAGTAATAGTGGGAATATTCAATTTTGAAGATACTTCTTTCAAAATCTTAAGGCCCTCTTCACCCAATCCCTGAAAACTGTAAGGAGAAGTGCGAGGTTTAAATGCTCCGCCTCTTAAAATCTTTGCTCCTGCTTCTCTAATTTTTTCTGCTACATTAAAAAGTTGCTCTTCTGATTCTATAGAACAAGGACCGGCAATCACTATAATCTCTTCCCCTCCAATCACTACATCTTCTCTTATCTTTATTATTGAATTTTCCTTTTTAAATTCACGAGAAACAAGTCGATAAGGTGCCAAAACAGGCATTACCTTCTCCACCCCAGGGAATACTTCAAAAGGTTGAATACGGGCAATATCTTCAGGCCCAATAATCCCTACAATCGTTCTTTCCACCCCTTGAGAAACCATTGGTTTCAGTCCTAATTTCTCAATTCTTTCTACCACGTGTTTAATTTCTTCCGCCGTAGCTTCTTTTTTAAATACGATAATCATAAATCTCCTCCTTCTTCAAATAATTACTTAATTCTCTTATAAACTTAACATTCTCTTTATGCTTTCCTACGGTTACACGAAAAAAATTTTTCAGTCCCCAACTGGTAAGGGGACGAATAATTATCCCTTTTTTTAAAAAATAACTATTCAATTTATCTACATCTCTTTTAAAATTAACCAAGATAAAATTAGTTACACTTTTGATAAATTCCAAATTTAACCTTGCCAATTGTTGGTATAAATACTCTCTCTCTTTTTTTATATAATTACAAACCCTTTTTAAAACTTCTTTATTCTCCAACGCAACTAAAGCGGCTCTCTGGGCAATCCTATTTACGTTAAAGGGTTCTCTTACTTTATTCAATATCTCTGCAATCGAAGAAGATGTAATTGCATAACCTATCCTTAATCCTGCCAATCCATAAGCTTTAGAGAATGTACGGGTAATTATTAAATTTTTTCTCTTTTTCAAAAATTCTAAACTCTTAGGAAAATCTTTTCTATCTACAAATTCATAATAAGCTTCATCGAAAAATATTAAAACCTGAGAGGGGACTCTATCCAGAAATTCTTCTATCTCTTTATGGGACAGATAGGTTCCACAAGGATTATCTGGATTAGCAATAAAAATAACCTTTGTATTTTTGGTAATTGCTTTAAGCATTCCCTCCAAATCATAACGGTAGTTTTTAAAAGGAACACGTAAAACTTTAGCCTGATGAATTTTGGACTGCAACTCATAGATAAGAAAAGTGGGAAACCCCACAATTACTTCCTCGTTTTTTTTTCTTATAAAGCTTCTTAACGCCAAAACTACAATCTCATCCGAACCATTCCCAAAAACAATCTGGTCTTCTTTTACCCTAAACTTTTTAGCTATCTTTTTTCTCAAATAAAAACAATTTCCCTCAGGATAACGATTAATATTTTTAAGCTCTTCTTCTACTGCCTTCTTTATATAAAGAGGAGAAAAAGGAATTTCATTAGAGGCAAGTTTATAAACCTCTTTTAGTTTTAATTCTCTCTTTAGCTCTTCTGTCGGTTTTCCCGGAATATATCCTTTTATATTCCTTAATGTTTTATCTATCTTTATCATCTATTAACTCTCTTTAGGATAAGAACCTAAAATTTTGACAAAATTACACCTTTTCTCTAACTCTTTAAGACTTTTTTGGACATTCTCATCAAGTCTGTGCCCTTCAAAATCTACAAAGAAATAATACTCCCAGGCTTTTCTTTTGGAAGGACGTGACTCAATTTTGGTAAGGTTTATCTTATATTTTTTAAAAGAATAGAGAGCATCATGTAAGGCCCCTACTTTATCTTTTATGGAAAATAAAAGGGATGTCTTATCCTTTCCTGAAGGAGCACTGTCCTTCTTAGCGATTACTAAAAATCGAGTAAGATTAAAGTTTACATCCTGAATATTTTTGGCTAAAATCTTCAAGTCATATAAAGAAGATAAAATCCTGCTTCCGATGCAGGCTCCTTCCCTATCCCTTTTTGCCTTAAGAGCAGCTAAAGCAGTAGAGGCACAAGAGATAAGTTCTATATTTTTCAAATTTCCGCTCAACCATTTTCTACACTGAGCAAAAACTTGAGGATGAGAATAGATTCTTTTTACTTTTTTCAAAAAACAGTTGGCTAATAAATCATGGTGAATATCCAAAAGAATCTCCGCACATATCTTAAGAGAAGAATCCAAAAACATATCTAAAGTATAATTTACCACACCTTCAATGGAATTCTCAATAGGAACTACACCAAAATCAGCATTATCCTTATCCACCATCTCAAATACCTCATTTATACTCTCACAGGAACAATATTCCATTTTTTTACCAAATTTTTTTATTGCCGCAAGATGAGTAAATGTTCCCTGCGGTCCAAAATAAACAACCTTAAGATTTGTCTCTAAGGAACGAAAAACAGAAAAAATCTCTTTAAAAATTAACTCTATATCTGATTCTTTGAGAACAGAAGTGCTAATTTTTTTTAACCTTTCTAAAATCTTTCTTTCTCTTTCTGGAGAGAATACATCAAGATTTTTTCTTTTCTTTATGACACTAATTCTCTTCACTATCTTTGCTCTCTCCAAAAGAAGCCTAACAATTTCGTTATCTATCTTATCAATTTTCTTACGTAAAGAGTCAATGGACATCTTCAAAGATTTTTTTTGCTTCTTTAAGAGAACTTTTTGTTCCTATATCCACCCATAGCCCTTCAAAAAGATAACAGAAGACTTTAGTCTTTTTTGCCAGCCATCTAATATAGTCGCCAATCATATCTATATCCTTTTTTTCTTTAATATATTCATCAATAAACCCTAAACTTTCTTTAGGAAAAAAATAAATACAAGTAGCTACCAGATCCGATACAAACTCTTTTGGTTTTTCTATTAACTCCTTAACCAAATCTCCTTCTTTTTTTACCACTCCTAACTGCATAGTTTTCTCTTTATCTTTTACTCTATATATCCCAATTACAGGATATGGTCTCTTTCCTAAAGAAAAACGAATAAATCCATCTAACTCCCAGTTGAAGATATTATCCGAGCCAAGAATAAGCCAGTCATCTTTTACGTGAATAGCAAACTTTATATCTCCTATTGCTCCTCTTCTTTTTTTCGGTGATGTAGAACCATCATCTAAAATAACGAAGTTATTTCCTTTATTCCATTCTAAAAATTTCTCATAAAATCTATGATTGGAAACAATTATTACTTCATCTATTTTAACTTTTTCTTTTAAATTATCAATCTTTTCTACTAAAAAATCCAAAAGACATCTCCCTCCTAAAGATAGTAATGCTTTGGGGGTAGCTAAAGTGAGAGGATAAAGACGTGTGCCATAACCTGCAGCTAAAATTAAAATTCTCATCAGGTAAAAATCTTATAGAATTTATCTTTTAAAATCTCTTTAACTTTTTCTTGTAAAAATTTCTCTACTTCTTTAGGGGTAGAAAAATTCAAAGCATGTAAAGCAATCTCTTCCGCTTGCATAAAGGTTATCTCACAAATTAATTCCTTGACTTTAGGGATAGAAGGAGGAGGCATACTAAACTCATCCAATCCCATCCCCACAAGCAGAGGAGTAAACAAAGGATCTCCAGCCATCTCCCCACACATCCCTACCCAGATTCCTTGAATATGGGCGTCTCGGATAACATTCCGGATAAGCCTTAAAACTGCCGGATGTGCTGGCTCATAGAGATAAGCTACCTTCTCATCAGCTCTGTCTACCGCTAAGGAATACTGGATTAAATCATTAGTTCCAATGCTAAAAAAATCACATTCCTTAGCTAAAATCTCAGCAATTAAGGCAGCAGAGGGCACCTCAATCATTACTCCTACCGCGATATTTTCGTCAAATCTTTTTCTTTCTTTTCTTAATTCCTCTTTACATTCCTCAAGAATCCTCTTTGCTTCCTTAAGCTCCTCTACTCCTGAAATCATAGGAAACATAATCTTCACATTACCTTCTCCGGAAGCACGCAGAATTGCTCTCAGTTGAGTTTTAAAAATATGAAGATTGGCCAAACAGAACCTAATTGCTCTCCATCCCAAAAAAGGTGTAAATTCATAAGGGACCTGGGGTTTGGATAAAAATTTATCCCCACCAATATCTATTGTACGGATAATTACAGAATGAGGCTCTACTTTCCTTGCTGCATTAACATAGGCTTTATACTGTTCATCTTCGGAAGGAAGCTCCTTCCTCCCTAAAAATATGTATTCGGTACGATAAAGTCCAATACCCTCTGCTCCATAAGTTACCACAGAGGAAAGCTCTTCCGGTAACTCTATATTTGCAGAAAGAATGATTTTTTTTCCGTCTTTAGTTTGAGAGAGGACAGTTTTAGCCAAAGGTATTTTTTTAACGATTATTGACCTTTTCTTTTCATATTCTTTTATCCTCTTAGTTGTAGGATTTACATAGACTATTCCTTCAGTTCCATCTACAATGACTGTTTCTCCTCCTTTTATCTTAGAAGTAGCAATCTCTGTCCCTACTACCGCAGGGATCTCCAAACTTCTTGCAATAATTGCAGTATGGGAAGTTCTTCCTCCTACATCTGTAACAAACCCTAATACATTAGATTTAGGAAGAAGTGCGGTATCTGAGGGGGAAAGGTCATGAGCAACAATAATTACTTTCTCTTTTATCCCTTCCAAAGACAAAAAGTCTTTCTTAAGAAGTTTGCGCAACACTCTTTTTGCCACATCTTCAATATCGGTAGCTCTCTCTTTCAAATATTCATCGTCCAACTCTCTGAGGATTTGTGCATATTTTTTAATACTTTGATAAAAAGCGAATTCTACATTCACTCTTTGATTTTTTATTTGTTTGATCACCTCCTCAATTAACACTCTGTCTTCTAAAACCAACATATGCGCCTCAAAAATTTTTGCTTCTTTATACCCTAAGGAATCACTTATCTTTTTTTGTAAATTAGCAATCTCTCTTCTTGTCTTGATAAGTGCTTCTTCAAGACGATAAATCTCCCGGGAGATATCGGCATAATCTATCTTTCGGTGAGGAATAAAAAACTCCTCTTTACTAAAATAAAAAGCTTTCCCCTTCACAATTCCCGCAGAAGCCCCAATCCCTTTAATCTTAATCATTCTTCTCCAAAAATCTTCTTAACTGATGAAATGCTAAGCTTGCTTCTTTACCTTCCACAGTTAACTTTATCCTGGCTCCTTTATTTATTCCCAGACTTAAAATGGCAATAATCGACTTCCCATCGACTACCTTTCCGTCTTTTTCTATTGCTACAGAAACATCATACTCGGAGGCTATTTGAACAAACAAAGCAGCAGGACGCGCATGTAAACCTTGGGGATTCCTTACAATTATCTCTTTTTCCACTCTTTCCATCCTCTCCTATACCCATTATATAACTCAATAATACAACGTGCGGTCTTGTAAGGATCGTGTCTTAAATAATCATGATGGCTGATAATATCTTTCTCTATCACTAAAATCCCTTTTTCCTTTATACGACGGATATCAGAAACAACAGGAAAAGACTTCTCTTGGGCATACTTTATAAGAAGTTCTTGGCTTAATCTTCCACAATTTACTAAACATACATTCATAATCCCCTCACCGGTATGAGAAATAATTGTCTCTATATGGTCAAAAGCGGTAAAATTATCTGTCTCTCCATGCTGGGTCATCACATTGCAAATATAAATTTTTAAAATATCTTTACGTTGACAAATGCTCTTTTTAATATCTTCAATTAAAAGATTAGGCAGGATACTGGTAAATAAACTGCCGGGACCCAGAATGATAATATCCGCCTCTTTTATTGCTTCTATCGTCTGAGGAAAAGCTTTTACATGAGGAGGGATGAGAAATATTCTTTTAATTGGCTTTTCTTCTTTAGGAATTTTATCTTCTCCTTCTTTGGTAGAACCATCAATGTATTCTGCTTTTAATCTTACCTTCTCTAAACTTGCGGGTAAAACCTTCCCTCTTATCGCTAATACTTTACTGGATTCCTCTACCGCCCCCTGAAAACTTCCCGTAACATCCGCTAAAGCAGTAATTAAAAGATTTCCGAAACTATGTCCTTTTATACCATCGCCTTCTCTAAATCGATATTGAAAAAGGTCGCGCATAAGTTGAGGGGCTTCTGCTAATGCTACCAAGCAATTTCTTATATCTCCTGGAGGAAGGATACCAAATTCCTCACGCAACCTTCCTGAAGAACCTCCTTCATCAGCTACAGTAACAATAGCGGTAATATTAGAGGTGAACTCTTTCAGTCCCTCAAGAATTGTTGAAAGGCCTGTCCCTCCTCCAATAGCAACAACTTTTGGCCCTCGGGATAAATATCTTTTTTCATAAATGATATCAATCAATTCTTTATTCTGATAAGGAACAATCGCTTTAAAAAAACTATGAATGAGTAAAGTGGTTCCCGTAATGAAAAAAAATACCCCCAGACTGAACAAAACAACATAAAAAGTTTTCCATAGTATAAAAGAACTGTAAGAGATATAAAAAGAAGAAATAAAAATTAAAATAATCCCCAAGCTTAAAAGGATTACCCATCTTTTTATTCGCAGGCCCGGATAGAACCACTTTATGAACTTAGCATACCTCCTCATCACACTTTTTATTTTCTATTCTACTAATGATTGTTGTCGACGAAGTAAGGAGATGATTTCTTCCTGTTGTGAGACTTCTTTTAGCCTCTGGATAAAATATTTATCTTTCAACATTCTCGCCAGCAAAGCTAAAATCTTCAGGTGGAGGCCAGCTTCTTTATGATGAGAAAGAAGAAGTGCGATAATATATACAGGTTCTCCGTCTAAAGAGTCAAAATTTATCCCTTGAGAGGAAACACCTAAACACAAAATGACCTTTTTGATATTTTCTAAACGCGCATGAGGTAGTGCTACCCCTCCTCCAATAGCGGTAGAACCCATCTCTTCTCTTTGCAATAAAGTCTTTATTATCTCCTTCCTATATTTTTTATCTACTTTTTTTGTGGAAATAAGATGGTCAACAAGAAAGGTTATAATATTCTTCTTGCTTTTTCCTTTTATTTTAAAAAGAATATCCTTCTTATCTAGGTACTCCAAAATATCTATATGCATTCTTCATCTTTTAAGCGGGCGAGGGGAATTGAACCCCCAACCTTCACGTTGGCAACGTGACGCTCTAGCCAGATTGAGCTACGCCCGCACTTCTCTAATCTGTAATTTGTAATCTATAATTACTCTCCTCTGCGGACGGGGAGATTTGAACTCCCACCCTCCTTAAGGACAGGATTCTAAGTCCTGCGCGTCTGCCAATTCCGCCACGTCCGCAAAATAAAAAGTAAGCACTTTGATGAGTTTCTATCTTATAAGCCCCCAGACTCGAACTTGTCGCTTCGCTCCTCATAAAGGGAAACCCACAGTTTCCCTCTCTGACGTCCCGTCTTTTCCTTAAAAAGGACAGGGCGGCCACTCCCTTCCCCTACAAAGAAGCATAAATAATTTGAGGAGAAATACTTTTCCCTCAAACTCCCTTTGCGAGTTCTCATTTCTTATATTTTTTCTCATTATCAAATATATTTTTCAAACTTCTAAACTTTTGATTTTAACCTTAAACTAACTTATTGAGCCGCCCGAGACTCGAACTCGGCACTCCCGGCTTAAAAGGCCGGTGCTCTACCTGCTGAGCTAGCGGCTCAAAACTCTCTTAACTCTTTCTCTTTTCCTTCTAAGACCCTACCTATCTCTTCAATATATTTATCGGTAAGTTTCTGTAATTCATCTTCTAAGCGATATCGTTCATCCTCAGAAATCTTTTTCTCTTTCTCCATCCTTCTTATATCTTCTTTTGCCTCTCTTCTTACTGTTCTTATCGAAATTCTTCCTTCCTCAGCAATTTTTTTGGTCAATTTAATCAACTCCTCCCTTCTCTCTTCAGATAAGGCAGGAATTACCAGTTTCAAAATTTTACCATCTATAATAGGAGTTATTCCCAAGTTACTTTCTAAAATTGCCTTCTCTATTGTCTTGAGTGAATTAGGATCCCAAGGATTAATAACCAAAAGTCTTGCCTCCGGAACAGTAATAGTAGCAATATTTTTAAGCAAGGTAGGTGTGCCATAGTAATCTACTCTTATCCCCTCCACTAATTTAGGATTAGCTCTTCCGGAACGTATCTCTCCAAATTCTCTTTTTATTACTTCTACTGTTTTTTGCATTTTTCCTTCTACTTCCTTCAAAAATTGTTTAACTACCATTTTTAATTAATAACTGTGCCTATTTTTTTCCCTAAAATTACTTTTTTAAGATTCCCCTTACAGGTAAAATTAAATACTACAATAGGAATGGAATTCTCTTTGCATAAAGCGATGGCTGTAGAATCCATTATTCCCAGACTCTTCTTAATCACCTCCACATAACTCAATTTTTTATAAAAGATTGCTTTTTTATTTTTTAAAGGATCGTCAGAATAAACTCCATCAACCTTCGTTCCTTTAAGAAGTACCTGAGCTTTTATCTCTACACTCCTTAAAGCAGCGGCTGTATCTGTGGTAAAGTAAGGGTTGCCGCTTCCAGCAACAAATATTACCACTCTCTTTTTCTCCAAGTGTCTAATTGCTCTTCTTCTTATGTAAGGCTCAGCTATCTGAGGCATAGGGATAGCAGTCATTACTCTTGTGGGAATACTTATATTCTCTAAAGCACTCTGCAGAGCCAAACCATTAAGCACTGTGGCTAACATCCCCATATAATCAGCTACCGTGCGCTCTATATGGAACTGCTTAGATTCTCTTCCTCGAAAGATATTTCCTCCTCCCACCACCAAAGCAACCTCCACCCCTAATTCCACTATCTCCTTAATTTCTCCTGCCAGATGCAAACATTCCTTACTATCAATTCCGTATCTTTCTTCTCCTAAAAAAGCTTCTCCACTTAATTTCAGAAGAACTCTTTTCAACTTAGGTTTCATTCTCCTAAAGAGAACCTTACAAATCTTTTTATTACAATATTCTCTTTAGTCTGAGAGATTACTTCCTTAAGATAATCTTCTACTGTCTTTGAGGTATCCTTAACGAAAATTTGGCTTAAAAGACAATTCTCTCTAACAAATACATCTTTATCCTCAACTTTTTCTAAAACTTCTTGAGGTATCTCTTCTTTGGTTAAATATTTAGGGTTAGCCGCAGCAACCTGCATGGCAATATCTTTAGCAAAATTTCTGAAGACTTCTGTACGGGCAACAAAATCTGTCTCACAATTAATCTCTACCAAAGCCCCTAAATTTCTTCCAAAATGCACATAAGCATCAATTACTCCTTCTTTAGTCTGTCTTCCTTTCTTCTTCTGGGAAATTTGGACGCCTCTTTCTTTGAGTATTTTCAATGCCTTATCTAAATCACCTTCTGCCTCCTCCAACGCCTTCTTGCATTCCTTAACTCCTGCCGAAGTCAACTCTCTTAATTCCTTTATCTTCTCAATCATTGGCTACCCCTTTCTTTTTCTAAGCGATTTCTTACTCAATTTCTTTTTCTTCTTCAATAATTTTTTCCTCCAACTCCTCAGGCTTTTCTACATCGGGCTCATCTCCTTCTTTCTTCTCTTCTTTACTCGCCAATGGAGATTCCCTCTTTCCCTCCAAGATTGCCTCCACAATTAATTGAGTAATAAATCCTACTGATCTTATAGCATCATCATTACCCGGAATAGGATAATCAATAACTTCCGGATCTGAATCGGTATCTATCAATGCTACCACAGGGATAGACAACCGACTTGCCTCCCGGATACATGTATTTTCTCTTTTAGGGTCTACCACATAAATACACTCCGGCAAATCTTCTAAAGTTGTTACTCCCGAATAAAGCTTTTCCATTCTCTCTAATTCCCGATTTAACCTCACCACTTCTTTATGAGGAAGTTTATCAAATTCACCCTTTTCTTTTTTTTCCTTAAGTTCCATATATTTTTTTATTCTCTCCTTAATAGTAACAAAATTCGTTAAGAATCCCCCCACCCATCGCTCAACAATGTAGGGCATCTGACAAGAAGAGGCTAATTCTTTTATTGTATCCTGAAGTTGCTTTTTTGTTCCCACAAATAGAATTTTTCCTCCCCGCTTGGCTATGTCTTTAACGAATTCTTTTGCCCTCTCCAAATTTTTCACTGTTTTCTCTAAATCAATAATATAGACGTTCTTCTTTTTTCCAAAAATAAATTTCTTCATTTTAGGATTCCAGTGTTTGCTTAGATGTCCAAAATGGACCCCATGTTCCAGAAGCTTTTGAATAATTTCAGGTAAAGCCATAACTTCTATATTATATTATAAATTTTTCTATTATCAACACTAAAAGTTCTGCCAATGGTAAAATTGACTGTATGTACCTTTTCTCTCCAAAAGAGCCGTATGTGTGCCTATTTCTATAATCTGGCCTTTTTCCATCACTACAATTTTAGTTGCTTTCTTTACTGTAGAAAGTCGGTGGGCAATAATAAATACTGTCTTATCCTTCAGAAGGTTGCCTAAAGCATACTGGATTAACCTTTCAGATTGAGAATCGAGTTGACTGGTTGCTTCATCGAGGATTAATATAGGTGCGTTTTTTAAAATAGCCCGGGCAATAGCAATACGCTGCCTTTCTCCTCCGGAAAGATTACATCCTCTCTCCCCAATTATGGTATCAAACCCTCGAGGAAGCCTCATTATAAACTCATAGGCATAAGCTTTTTTTGCTGCTTCAACAATCTCATCAAAATGGACATCTTTTCTCCCATAAGTAATATTGTTTCTTACTGTATCATTAAAAAGCACCATCTCCTGTGAAACTACTGCAAAAAGGTTTCTTAAGGATTTAATCTTTAAATCTTTAAGGTCATCTCCATCAATAATAATCCTTCCTTGGGTAGGATCGTATAATCGGGGCAGAAGGCTTACCAGAGTCGATTTTCCTGCTCCCGAATGTCCTACAAGAGCAACTATCTCATTTTTTTCTACCTTAAGATTTATATCCCTTAAAGCATATTCAGAAGAATTAGGATAATGAAACCAGACATTCTCAAAAATTATCTCCTTTTTAAACTCTCTTATCTCTTTTGCTTTTGCGCTTTCTTTTACTAAAGGTTTCTCTTCTAAAATTTCATATATTCTTTCTGAAGCAGCTAATGCTTTCTGGTTAATAGAATAAACTCCCGAGAGTTTCTTAAATGGTCTAATCATACTCATCAAAGACCCCATAAAAAGGCCAAAAACTCCAAAAGATAACTTACCAGAAATAACCTCTTCTCCAGCGATTAGAAGAATAACTACTGCCCCTAATGCTCCCATAAATTCTGTAAAAGGAGAAAGGATAAGAGTTCTTTTTAAATTTTTTAAAACATACCTGTAATATTGAAAATTTATTTTCCTAAATTTCCTTATCTCCTCTTCCTCCCAATTAAAAACTTTCACAATATAGGCTCCCTGAATAGTTTCATTAAGGTGAGAATTTAAATCCGCCATCTTTTTTTGGATTTCTGAAGAGTATCTTTTTATTTTTTTGCCTATCTTTAATACAGAAAAAACAATTACAGGAAAAAGAACAAAGGAAATAAGTGCTAGTCGCCAGTGAATATAAAAAACAACAAAAGTAAAAAGAATAATTTGTAAAGAAGAATAAATCAAATCCGTCAATCCATAAGAAATAGCATGGGTGATAAAACCTACATCATTGGTAATACGTGAGATTAACTCTCCTGTTCTTTTTCTTCCATAAAAGTCTAAAGATAACTGGTGTAACTTCTCATAAATTTTATTCCTTAATTCTTTTACACATCCTTCCCCTACCACCGTCATTAGATAATTTTGAAAAAAGAAAAAGATTCCTTTAAGAAAAAAAAGGATAACTATAACTATTACCATTCCTTTAAGAACAACTAAAGGTGAAAGGGTATTAAGTCTTTCTATGAGATCCTCTAAAAACATAGGTACTTTTACAGGAAGAATTATTCGCTTGTTGGTAAGGACTCTGTCGGATAAAGGAATAATCATCCCCAAAGATATTCCATTAAAAAGAGTGGAAATCAACATACATCCTATAGCTAAGACGAACCACCCTATATAAGGTCGGATAAATTTTAAAAGTTTAAAATATTCCTTCATTCTCGCTAAATTCTATCATATCCGTTGACTTTTCTCAAGCTCTTTGATAAGATACACCCAAAATGAGAGGGGCAATTATTGGGGTGGGGAAAGTAGGTTCTTTGCATTTAAAGTTTCTAAAAAACTTTAAAGAAATAAAAAAAATTTATCTTGTTGATAAAAACCCAAAAAAAATATCTCCTTATCCTTTTGAAAGTTACCCTCATTATTCATCCTTGAAAAACAAGATTGATTTTGCAATTATCTCTGTTCCTACAATTTATCATTATGAAGTGGCTAAATTTTTTCTAAAAAATAAAATTCCTATTCTGGTAGAAAAACCTATTACCGCCACCCTTAGAGAGGCAAAACATCTTCTTACTCTTTCCCAAAAAAACAAAACTCTTCTTTTTGTAGGCCACACAGAACGGTACAATATAGTATATCAGGAGGTTAAAAAAAATATAAAAAACCCTTGTTTTATCGAATGCCATCGCCTCAGTCCTTACCCTCATCGTTCTTTAGATATAAGTGTAGTGTCAGATTTGATGATTCATGATTTAGATATCCTTTTAGAACTAGTAAAAAGAAAGATAAAAAAAATTGAGGCGGTAGGGACAAAAGTTTTATCCTCCACTCCTGATATCGCCAATGCACGCATTGAATTTGAAGGAGGCTGTATCGCTAACCTAGTTGCCTCTCGTATTTCAAAGGAAAGAATAAGAAAATTCCGCATATTTTCTCCCAATTCTTATATTTCTTTAGATTTAGGAAATAGAAAGATAGAAACTTACAGAAAAATAAGAAGAAAGATTTATTACAAAAAAATAGAATATAAAAATATTCAGCCTCTTAAGAAAGAATTAGAAACATTTCTTTGGTGGGTAAAAGAAAAAAAAATTTCTATTTCCTTGATAAACAGAGCCTATCTTGCTTTAAAACTCGCCTTAAGAATTCAGAAAATAATAGAAAAAAATGAAAAAAATTATTTTTGTAGCAGGAGATAAATCCGGTGATCTTCTGGCAGGAAAGTTATGTGAAAAATTAGAAAACCTTTACAGAGGAAAAGTCAATATTTTTTCTTTTGCGGGTTCTGTTTTAGGAAAACACTCATTACTTTTATTTAATCTGGTAAACCATTCTGTCTCAGGATTATGGGAAGCAACCTCTCAATTTTTTAAATTCTTTCATATTTTCAATTATGTTCTTTCTAAAATAAGAAAAATTAAACCCGATTTAATTATTCTTGTCGACTTTCCTGAATTCAACCTTCACTTAGCGAAAGCATTAAATCATCAATTTAAGATCTTCTATTACATCAGTCCACAAATATGGGCATGGCGAAAAAAAAGAATAAAGGCAATAAAACGATATATTGATAAAATGATTGTTATCTTTGAATTCGAAAAAGATATTTACCTTAAGAATAACATAGAAGTTTACTATTTTGGCCATCCCCTTTTAGATATTATCCCTCAAACACCCACATCTTCCAAAAATAGAATTATTTTTCTTCCTGGCTCAAGAAAAAATGAGATAAGAATCCATCTTCCTTTAGTATTATCTGCAAAAAAAAGATTGGAGAAGGAATTAAAAGATTATGAGTTTATAGCTGTACGCCCCCCTCATATTCCTCCAGCATTTTACCCTTCTCAGATAAAAACACACCTACACAACTACCAAATCCTAAGGGAATCTAAATTTATCCTTACCTCCTCCGGAAGTGCTACGCTGGAAGCCACTATAATGGAGATACCTTTTCTTATTTTTTACAAGTTAAATCGATTAAGTTATTTTCTCCTTAGAAAAATGATTAATATAAATTTCATAGGTATGCCTAATATAATCGCTAACAAAAAAGTTGTGGAAGAATTCATCCAGAGAAAAGCTACTCCTTCTAACTTAGCTAAATATACATTAGAAGTTATCAGGAATCCTTCAAAATATAAAGAAATAAAAGAAAACTTAAAAAAAATAAAAGAAAGGCTTAAACCCTACCATAGCCTAGAAAATACTGCTCTTTTTATTGGAAGAGAGCTCGGCTTATAGATACTTTCTGGTTTTCAAATAATTATAGATATTGACTATTGCTGCGGGAGTAATTCCGCTAATTCTTAATGCATCCCCTAAAGTTTTAGGTTTAAGCTTGCTTAATTTTTCTCTTATTTCTTTAGAAAGGGAAGGAATGGAAAAGTAATCAAGAAAGGGAGGAATTTTTACCTTATCCATTTCCTTTAACTGCCGAGCATAGCTGGCTTCTCTTTTAATGAATCCTTCGTACTTAACATTAATCTCTACCTCTCTTTTGACCAAAGAATTAGCTATATCCTTTTTAAGGTAAGAAAGAATGTCTTCAAAGTTAATTTGTGGTCTTTTTAACACCTTAAAAAGAGATTCTTTCTTCCCATCAAATACTATTTTAGTTTTTTTTAAATTCTCTATCTCTTTCTTGATTTTTCTCTGTTTTTCTCTAATTCTTTCATATTCTTTTTCTCCTATCAGCCCCAAACTATATGCTTTATTAGAAAGACGAATATCAGCATTACTCTCTCTTAAAGAAAGACGAAACTCAGCACGTGAAGTAAACATTCTATAAGGCTCATCTACCCCTTTAGCTGTCAAATCATCAATCAGAACCCCGATAAATGCCTCTTCTCTTCTTAGGATGAAAGGATCTTTTCTTTTGACTTTTAAGGCAGCGTTTATTCCTGCAATCAGCCCCTGTGCTGCTGCCTCTTCATACCCAGTAGTACCATTAACCTGTCCGGCAAAAAATAATCCTGAGATTAACTTTGTTTCCAAAGTAGGATAGAGCTGAGTAGGCATAATTAAACCATGTTCAATTCCATAACCAGGACGCAAAACTTTCGCATTTTCTAATCCCTCAATAGTGTGAATAAAATCCAACTGTACATCAAAAGGTAAGGAGGTAGAAATGCCATTAGGATAGACCTCAACAGAATCCCACCCTTCCGGTTCAATGAATATTTGATGTTTTTCTTTTTCGGGAAACTTTACTATCTTATCTTCTAAAGAAGGGCAATACCTTACTCCTTTTGACTTTATCTTTCCGGTATAGAGAGGAGAACGATTCAAATTTTTCAAGATTATCTTATGCGTCTTTTTATTTGTATAGGTAAGATAACAACTTAGCTGTGGAGAAGGAACAGCAGTATTAGAAAACGAAAAAGGTTCTACATCATAATGAGGTTTTTGCTCAACCATCCTGGAAAAATCTATCGTTCTTTTATCCAATCGTGCACACGTTCCCGTCTTAAAGTGAAGAGTTTCAAACCCTAACCTTTTTATATCTTCAAACAACTCATCACAGGATAACTCATAAAGACGGCCTCCACAAAAACTATCCAGACCAATATGAATCTTACTTTTAAGAAAAGTTCCTGCACAGATTATTACTGTTGAAGAATAAAACTCTTCTCCAAAATTAGTCTTAACTCCTATTACTTTTTTATTCTTTACTAAAATTTTATCCACCTTAGCCTCAAGAAGTTTTATATTTTCGTTATTCTCTAAAAAGGAACGGGCTATCTTAGGGTATAAAAATCTATCCACTTGAGCCCTTGTGGACCAGACAGCTTTCCCTTTGCTTTTGTTAAGCCGACGAAAACTCACCGCACATTTATCTGCAATCTTCCCAATTACTCCCCCTAATACATCTATCTCCTTTACCAGTTGTCCTTTAGAAACTCCTCCTACAGCAGGGTTGCAAGAAAGTTTTCCAACGGTATCCAAGCTTAAAGTAAGAACTAATACTGAAACTCCCAACCTGGCAGAAATATTGGCAGCCTCAACTCCGGCATGCCCTGCTCCCACAACAATCACATCCCACTTCTTACTCATAGACACCAGCCAATTTTTCTCCGCAGAATTTACACCTTCCCTGAATAAGATTGTTTTCTTCAACAGAAAACCCCATTCTTTTTATAACCATCTTTCCGCAGTGAGGACAATAAGTATTTTCTCCATAATCGGTAAAAATATTACCAATATAGATGTATCTTAAACCTTTTCTCTTCCCAATTTTGTAAGCTTTCTCTAATACGGACAAAGGAGTAGTTTTGCTTTCATAAAACCGGTAATCAGGATGAAAACGATTAACATGCCAAGGGATATCATGAGAAAGAGAAGCAATAAAAGAAGCTATTTCTTCCAACTCTTCATCAGAATCGTTTAATCCGGGAATAAGCAAAGTGGTTATCTCAACCCAGATTCCCAACTTTTTCATCAATTCTATATTCTTCAAAACCGGACTTAGAGAGGCTCCACAATATTTTTTATAGAAATCCTCAGAGAAAGCTTTCAAATCAATATTTGCCGCATCCAGATAAGGAGAAATCAACCTTATTGCCTCCTCACTCATAAATCCATTAGTGACAAAATTGTTATAAAGCCCTCTTTTTTTAGCTAATTTTGCACACTCATAAGCTAACTCAAAAAATACTGTGGGCTCAGTATAAGTATAAGAGATACTTTTACACCTATGATAGAAAGCCTCCTCTATAATCCCCTGAGGAGAAAAAAATCTACCTCTAATCCCTAACCTGTCTGCTTCTTTTTTCTGAGAGATTTCCCAATTCTGACAAAACAGACACCTAAAATTACATCCTATACAAGCAATAGAATAAGCTAATGAGCCAGGAAGAAAATGAAAAAAAGGTTTTTTTTCGATAGGGTCAATATTTTTAGCTACTACTTCTCCATAATTTAAAGTATAAAGAAAACCTCCCTGGTTTATTCTTACTCCACAACGTCCTTTACTTCCTTCTTTAATTATACAAAAATGGCTACAAAGATTACATCTTACCTCTTTATTTCTCCCTTTAATATATAGTAATGCTTCTTTCACAGAATCAATTATATAATTGATTTTCTCCCAATTCAATGTTAATATATAGCAGAATGAAAATAAAGGGAGAAAAAGCGATTGATCGGGATATAAAAAAAATTGAAGAGATTTTTTTTTCAAAACCTCCAAAAAAAAAGAAAAAACATATATTTTTTATCCTTACTGGTTGCTTAATACTCTTAGGCAGTGCATTCCTCTTTTTTCAACATTATAGAATACTTCTTCTTCCCTATCTTAAAAAACCTAAATTGAGCTTACTTACTAACAAATTTCTAAAATCAATAAAATTCTCTACCTCTCAAGAAAAAATAAGATTCTCCCAAGGAACAATATACCTTCCTCTTTCTTATAACAGGCCGCAAGAATTAATCCTCAATACAAAGAAACCGATAGATTTAGAAAATAATTTTCTCTGTCTTCATCTTAAATTTTTAACACATTCCTCACCTAAATTAGAACTAATATGTGTGGTAAGAGACGAAAAATATTATTCCAATGTCCTTACTCCTTATAAAAAAAAGATTGCCTATCATTCTAAGGAAGCCCCAAACTCAGCAGTTGTTCTTGTTAACCTTGAAAGTCGTTCTTCCCTAACAAATTTTTCTAAGATAAAACAAATAAGATTAACTTTTTATAATCTGAGGAGAAACCCTGTCTCTTTACTGATTGAAGATATAAAACTTAAAGAAAAGGAGGTAGAATGAATGTCATTACTGTAGTTAACCAGAAGGGAGGCTGCGGGAAAACTACCACCAGCGCGAACCTCTCCTTTGCTTTAAGTAAGAAATACAAAACTCTTTTAATTGATTTGGACCCTCAGGCTCATTCTACTTTTTATCTGGGAATTAAGAATAATGATGATAAAGGTATCGTAAAGTTGTTTGAAGCCTCATTAGCGGGAAATTGCAGGATAGAAGAGTTTGCCCAAAGAAGAAACGATAATCTTTTTATTCTATCTTCCCGACTCAGCTTAAGTGTGTGGGAACACAAAATAAATCAATTTCCTGATCGTCTATTTTTCCTTTATAAGATTCTCTCCCAAAATTCCTTTTCTTACGATTATGTTATTATTGATTGTCCTCCCAACTTGGGCCTTCTCTCTCTTAATGCCATTGTGGCCAGTTCACACCTTCTTATCCCCCTTTTGGTGTGTCCTTTTTCTCTGAAAGCACTAAAAAGCCTTCTGCAAGTGCTAAATTTAGTTGAAGAAAAGATGGGTAAAAAAATTACTCCTTATTATCTTATAACTCAGCTTGATAAACGTGCTAAATTTTCTCTGTATTTCGTAGAAAAGATGAAAAAAGAACTAAAAGGGAACATTCTTAATACAGTAATTAGAACGAATATAAGTTTAAGAGAAGCCTCCTTTAAAGGATTAAGCATTTTTGAATACAAGCCTTTATCTCGTGGGGCAAAAGATTATAAAACTCTTTCTGAAGAGATTATAAATCTTACTCAAGATAAAGGATGGGCTTATTTTTTCTTTAAAGGAAAGGATATTAATAATGTCTATATAGTAGGCGACTTTAATCGTTGGCAGAAAGATGAAGAGTATAAAATGAAAAAAGCAGACGAGGAAAGTTGGTTCTTAAATTTTCCTCTTAAAAAGGGAAAGTATCACTATAAATTTCTGGCTGCTAACCGATGGATTGCTGATCCCCTCAATCCCTTTCAGGAAGATGACCCCTATGGAGGGAAAAACTCAGTATTAGTTATAAGTTAGACAAGATTTTAAGTGCTTTCTCATTATCATTAGAAGAAAAAATCAAAGTAGCTACCTGAGAAGAAGATGTTGTGCCGTAGATATATTCTAAATCAATACCTTCTTCTTTGAGTTTCCCTCCCAACTTATGAAGCTGACCTATCTCATCAGGAAGCTCAACTAAAACTACTTCTTTAAGCTCTACATTATGGTCTTGAGAGAGAACTTCTTTTGCTCTTAAATTATCTGAAGTAATTATCCTAAATATGGCTTGATTGTCTCTAACGTAAGCACAGATTGTGCGAATATTTATATTTTTTTGCGCAATAACCCCTGTTATCTGAGCCAATTTCCCTACTTCATTTGAAGTAACCAAAAAAATTTCTTCTGTTTTTACCACCTTCATTTTCACCTCCTTAATTTAGAGAATGGGAGAAGGAAAACAAATTTACTGAAGGTATACTAACTTCCGGATTCTTCGCAGAAACATCCTCATCAGGTAGATATCTTCCTTTTAAAGCTTCAATTTTAAATACTCCTTGCGAGGTATCAAAAGAAAATTTACAATCCACAATTCGAGAAGATAGGTCAGTATAATGATTAAGGTTGGATGCATCCGGATAGAACCTTACGGTATGCAGAGAATAATTATATGCATACCTTCTTATAGTATCATCACTATAATCTGAAGGAGTTTTACTTAAATCATTTCTTATATCCACATAACAATTATTGAAGTTACAAGCTGATATATCTGCCTGCCAGTTTACACTTATTCCTACATTATCTGTATCTGCTACATCTCCTATCGCTTCCCTTAAACGCTTGTCAAGATGATGAATAATAGAAGAAATATCAGCTAAAACCTCACCACGATAATCCTGTCTTTTATACATCTTCAAAGCCGCCACCTCAAACGTTCCCACTGCCAGAACTACCAACCCCAACAAAGAAACGGCAATAATCAACTCCACCAAAGTCATTATCTTTCTCATCACCAGCTTATGTTAAAAGTCACTTTGCGACACTCCTGACCGGTTACAGTTACAGGTTCTACGTTATAGCTTAAGCTATATTTTCCTAAGGAACCCAAATCATACGAACCTAAGGAGAGTGCTCCGCTATCCCAGGTATCTTCTCTTACCTCAGAAAAAAGAGCATTTAGATTACTCTCTGCTAAAAGAGCACCCTCAAAAACATCTTCTGCAAAACGGACTGTACCTCTTATATTTGCAAATACTGCTATTATCGCGGCAAAAATAACCATCACAATAAAGGTAGCAACAAGTATCTCTAAGAGAGTGAAGAAGTTTCTCATCTAAAAATTTAAAATCCTTTTTACTTCTTTTTTTGAAAACGCTTTCTTGAAATCTCCAAAATCAATAAACTCTGCCTCAGAATACAATTTTTTAAACTTTCTTACTAAAAAAGCATCCGCTTTTCGACGAAATCCTATATATTTAAACTCCTTCTTACACTGAGGACATTTTTTCTCTCCAATCTTTATCCCTACTTTATGACAGGAAAAACACTCTCCAGAAAGTTCTCCTACTACCAAAAGATGATTTTTTATCTCTTCCAAATCTAATTTCATCCATATCCTTAAAAAATCTTCCATCTCAAGAATCAACAAGGGAAAAAATAAGCTCAGCTTCCGCAACTATTTTCCCTCTCACAAATGCTTTTGTATAAACCACACCTGTCCTCGTTTTTATTTTACCACAAATCACCTCAATTACAAGTTGATCTCCTGGGATAACTGTCTTTCTAAATTTTACCTTATCAGCAGCCATAAAATAAGCAAGTTTTCCTCGGTTTTTCTGATCCGCAAGCATAAGAACTCCCCCTACCTGTGCCATCGCCTCAATAATTAACACCCCCGGCATAACGGGACGCGAGGGAAAATGCCCTTTAAAAAAATAATCATTAATAGTCACATTCTTTACTCCCACCGCTTTTTTGCCCGGCTCTAAACAAAGAATCTTATCTACCAACAAGAAAGGATAACGATGAGGCAATATCTTCATTATCTCTTCCACAGAAATCTCCTCTTTCTGGGGGAAAAAATCGCCAAAAGAACTAACTCCTCCTGAAGTGATATTTCTGTAATATTCTTTAATCCTTTTGACTAATTTAATATTGAGATTATGGCCACTTCTTATCGCAATCACATATCCTTTAAGGGGACCAGCCAAATACAAATCTCCCAGAAGATCCAAAACTTTATGTTTCACGAATTCATTGGGAACTCTTAACTGGTTATTAACTACCTTATCTGAGGAAACCACTAAAGTATTTTCATAGTTAGAACCCTTTCCCAAGCCCATCTCCAAAAGAGATTTTACTTCCTCCTCAAGACAAAATGTTCGCGCTTGATGAATATCTGTTTCATACTTTCCATCTAAATTTATGTCTAAGTAATCCGTATTAATTAAAGGATTATTATACTTTAAAGTATAAGCGATTCTTAAAGAGGGATAAGGCAATACACAAAGAGAAGCATCTTCCTCCTGAACCCACAAGGGTTCTTTTATAGATAGGTATCTACGAGACAAGGACTGCTCCACAATCCCTGCTTTTTTTAAACATTCAACAAAATCCTTAGCACTTCCATCCATTCCGGGAATTTCCTCTCCCCAGATATCAATTCTTAAATTATCAATTCCCAAAATATGTAAAGCAGCCATAAGATGCTCAATTGTATGGATATAGACAGAATTCTCTCCGACAGAAGTGCGTCGAGGAAATATTTCAGGGTCCACTACTGAATAATAATCTGCCTTGATTATAGGATGAGAACTTAAGTCTCGACGGACAAAAAAAATTCCACTGTTAACAGAAGCAGGTAAAAACTCTATCTTTACTTTTTTCCCTGTATGAAGCCCTACTCCCTCAAGAGTAATTTTATCCTGAATTGTCTTTTGCTTTTCCATCTTTTACATATCTTTTTAATCTCTCTATTTCCTCTTCTAACTCTTTTATCTTTTTATAAAGCTGAGGCAACCTCTGAATACAAGCATTGACGCGTCGGGCTATATTATGAGGCTTTGCCGGATATCCAGAAACTTTCGTATGAGGAGGAACAGACTTTGTTACTCCTGCCTGAGCAGCAACCACTGCTCCCTCTCCTATATGAATATGCCCTACCACTCCTGCCTGACCAGCCAAAATTGTACCTTCTCCTATAGTCGTGCTTCCGGAAATACCTGCCTGAGCAACAATAATACAGTTTTCTCCTATCACTACATTATGAGCAATCTGCACCAGATTATCTATCTTCGTCCCTTTCCCTATAACCGTTTTATCAAAACGAGCACGATCAATGGTTACATTTGCCCCAATTTCTACATCATCACCAATAACTACAATCCCAATCTGAGGTATCTTCTCTCTTACCCCTTTAACCGTAGCAAATCCAAAGCCGTCACTGCCAATAACGGCTCCGGAATGGATAATTACACGATTGCCTATCTCGATTCTTTCTCTTATAGAAACACAAGGATAGATTAAACACTTCTTACCAATTTTAGTCTTATACCCAATGTAACAATTTCCATAAATTATAGAATCATCACCAATCTCTACATCTTCTTCAATAATCGTATAAGCTCCTACCGCTACATTTTCCCCTAACTTTGCACTTTGTGCAATTATTGCTGTAGGATGAATTCCTTTAGGATGATGAGTATCTGGAGGAGCAACTAAACTTACAACTTTAGTAAAAGCTAAAGAAGGGTTATCCGTACGAATAATCGGCTTGTTGGCATATTCAATCTCTTTTGAAGTTATAACTGCAGAAGCTTTTGTTGTCTTCATCAAAGAGAAATACTTAGGGTTAGCCAAAAATGTAATATCCCCCTCTTTTGCCTCTTTTATTCCCGAGATGCCGGTAATTACTATCTCTGGATTTCCGACCAATTCTCCATTAATTATTTCAGCTATCTTTTTTAAGGTAATTTTCATCTCTTATAATTTTGATTCACTATTTTTAAAATGGTCATTGTCAAATCCGCTCCCTCTTCTCCATAAAGAATAGCCCCTTTATTAAAGATAAACTTATAACCATTCTTCTTTCCATATTCTTTAACCACACGATTTATATCCTCTACAATCTCTCTCATTTTCTCATCTCTTTCCTTCTTTAAATCCAAGAAAAATTGTCTTTCCATCTTACGATATTCATCCGCTTTTTTAGTAATCTGGGTACGTTGTTTTTCTTGTTCTTTTTTACTTAAAAGGCTCAATTTTTCCTGCATTTTCTTTATTTCTTCTTTCTTTTCTTCCAGGAGTTTCTCTTTTTCATTTCTCTCATTCTCTAACATCCTGTCATAATCTTGAGTTTTTTTGTATTGATTGAAGATTTTAAAAATATCTACATATCCAATCTTCAAATTTTGGGAATAAACTACAGCTGAATTCGTAAATAGAAAAATCAATAACAAAATTCCCTTTTTTATTCTCTTCATCAGAGCTCCTTTCTTTAGATTAAAACCCTCTACTTATACTGAAGTGAAACCTTCCTGCTTTTTTCTCCTCTCCTGGCTCTTTATTAAGAGGCCATCCATAATCCAAACTTATCGGTCCAATAGGCGTCTTAAGCCTTAAACCTGCCCCTATACTGGATTTAACTCCTCCACTTAAAAAATCACTTCTCTCTCTCCACACATTTCCACTATCAAAGAAAGCTGCTACTCTTAAAAATTTATTTAAAGCATAAACATACTCCAGATTAACAATAAAAAGCGCCTCTCCTCCCACAGGATCTTCTGTTACCGAATCAATAGGACCTACTTTTCTCTCATGATACCCCCGAATAGTACTTGCTCCTCCGGCAAAGAATCTCTCATAGATAGGAACCTTCTCAGTATCCGAAAAAGGATAGGCTATTCCTGCCCTTAATTTAAATTCTAAAACTGAACGCTTCTTTACAGAGATGTATTTACTGAAACGAAACAAACTCTTTAAGAAATCTTTATCTCCTCCCAAGAACCCTCCTGTAATTTGAAAAGATAAGGAGGTATAAAAACCCTGAGAAGGGTCAAAGACATTATCTCTCTTATCCCAGCCAAGACTCATCTCTACACTACTTAAATCCGCTTTTCCTTCTTCCTCCTTTAAATCTGACGTTGCCTCAGAAGGCACATCTTTAATCTCCACATTCTCCAATCGATAAGAAATCCCTCCTTTTAAATAATCATTAAATTCTTTCCCCAATCTTAATCTTCCTCCTTTTGCCTCCACCTCATAGCCATACCCTACATCTCCTTCTCTCTCATGACCTTTTTTATATCCATCAAAGCCGAAAGAAACAGGATAGTCAAATATCCAAGGCTCTGTAAAACTTAACTCATAAGTCTCTGTAAGAGTTCCGCTGCTTATATACAAACTCAAATCTTGACCAGCCCCGGTAAAAGTCTTCCAGTTACGGTAGTCAAAATTACGCTGTCTTAGCTCAACAAAGCCAACCAATTTATCCACCGAGGAATAACCTCCCCCAAAACTTAAATAACCTGTCTTTTTCTCTTTAACTTCCACAATCAACTTTTGCCAGTTAGGACGGGAAGTAGGATGGGTATCAAAACCTATCTCTTCAAAAAAACCTAAATTCTCCAGGCGTCTTTTTGACTTTCTTATTTTTTCTCCACTAAATCTATCTCCCGGATAAATTCTTAATTCTCTTCTAATCACTTTATCTTTTGTTTTCTCGTTTCCTTGAATAATTATTTCCTCTACATAATTAACTTCATTTTCGACAATTTTAAATGCAACATCCACTTTTTCTGTCTGAGGATTAAAATAAGTTAAAGGAGTTACCTGGGCAAATATATAACCTTTATCGAAATATAAAGATTGGATTTTTCCTACTTGCTCTTTAATCCTTTCTTCGGTATAGACATCCTCCTTTTCAAGAGAAATTGACTTATAAATCTGGGAAGAAGATATTTCTTTATTCCCTTCAATCTTTATCTCTCCTATAAGATACTGCGGACCCTCCTCAATATTAATAGTAACAAAAACTCCTCCTGCCAGATAATCCCAGGCATAATTTACCTTTATATCGGCAAAACCATTCTTTCTATAGAAATCTTTAATTCGCTCAACATCATCCTCCAAAGTCTCTTTTTTAAATATTCCTCTCCCCAGCAGCCACGCTTTTTTGGTACGCATAAGTTTTTTTATTCTTTTTGCAGAAAAGCTCTTATTTCCTTTTATGATTATCTTTCTTACTTTAAGAATTTTTCCTTCTTTTATCATTATTTTTAGAAAAGCCTGATTATTCTTTTTATCTATGTCTAAAGAATACTCCACATCTATCCGGGAAAAACCTTTCTGAGAATAAAACTCCTTTATCTTCTTCAGTGCCTCTTTTACTTTAAGCTCGTCTAAAAAAGTTCCCTCTTTTATCCCCATAATCTCCAGTATCCTTCTTCTTCTTACATAACGGGTTCCTTCAATAATAATTTTTTTAACTACAGGCATCTCCTTTACTTTAAATTTAACTATGACTCCTTCAGGAGTATCTATCCTCTCTGCTTCTACTTTCTCAAAATATCCTAAATCCATTAGTGATTTCACATCTTGATTCATAACTGTTTCTCTATAGAGTTGACCTACTTTTGTTTTAAGGGAAGAAACTATTTTGGAACGGCTAATGATCTTGTTGCCTTCGATTTCTATGCGAACAATAAGATTATTTTGAGAAAAAGCAATGGGGAAAAATACAAAAGAAAAAATAAAAAAAAATAATTTTCTCATTTGTTTAATTATACCTTCCTCAAAACACAAAGTCAATCTTCTCTTACCTTGGAAAGATTAACAAACTTCATATATTCTTTTATAAATCCCAAGAAAACGCTTCCTACCGGACCGTTTCTTTGTTTAGCAATAATAACTTCAGCAATTCCTTTATTCTCCGGGGTAGGATTATAGTACTCTTCCCGCAGAAGTAACACTACCACATCCGCATCCTGCTCAATTGCCCCTGATTCTCTCAAATCAGAAAGCTGAGGGCGATGATCCGCGCGTGTTTCTACCGCTCGTGACAATTGACTTACAGCAATCAAAGGAATATCTAATTCTTTGGCTAATGCTTTTAAGGCTCGAGAGACTTCAGAAATTTCCTGTTGTCTTGATTCCTTTCTTCCTAGTGTACGCATCATCTGAAGATAATCAATAACCAAAAGTTTTATATCATGATGAGCCTTTAATCTTCTTGCTTTTGCTCTCACTTCAAATATATTCATCAAGGGTGTATCATCGATATAAATGGGAGCGCCCGACAACTTTCCGGCAGCAGAGGTAAGAAGAGGCCATTCACTGGGAGAGAGAAACCCCGTTCTTAGTTTATGGATATCCACTTTAGCCTGAGAACATAACATTCTCTGAATAAGCTGCTGGCGGGACATCTCCAGACTAAAAAAAGCTACCGGTAAACCCTCCTCAACCCCTGCATATTCAATAATATTACTTACAAATGCGCTTTTACCCATACTGGGGCGTCCAGCAACAACAATAAAATCGCCTTTTTGTAAACCTGCTGTTTTTATATCAAAATCGACAAAGCCGGTAGGGATTCCTGTAATATGAGATTTCTTATAGTAAAGAGATTCAATCACCTCAATACTTTCTTTAAGAATCTCTTTAATATGAGTATATCCCCCCTCAACTCGTGCATCACTTATCTCAAAGATTAATTTTTCTGCTTTGTCAAGAATAGAATTTACCTCTTCCTCTTCTTTATAAGCTAAGGATAAAATCTTATGGGCATTATTTATTAAAGACCGCAGGATCCCTTTTTCTCTAACAATACGCGCATAATATCCTACATTAATGGAAGAAGGGACAAAATCAGCCAGAGTAGTTAAATAAGTAGCTCCTCCTACTTTCTCTAAAAGTTTTTTCCTGCTTAATTCTTCTGAAACAGTAAGAATATCTGCTTTTTTCCTTGCATCAAACAAAGAGACTATAGAAGAGAAAATAATTCTGTGTTCCTCTTTATAAAAATCCTCCTCCCCAACTATCTCTATTACCTCCAAGATAGCTTCCTCATTAATAAGCATTGCTCCTAAAACCGCCATCTCTGCCTCAATATTTTGAGGAGGGATTTTTTCTAATTCCGAAGATAGAGAGGTTACTTTTTGACTACCCATACACGAACAAAAGCATTAATATCTTTCTCCAGTGCTATCTCTACTTTATAGACACCTAATTTTTTTATTGGCTCCTCCAGTTTAATCTTATCTTTCTCTATCTCTATTCCTTCTTCTTTAAGAGCTTCCCTAATTTGAACTTCCCCGATAGAACCATAGAGAACCTCGTCTTCCTTCGCCTCTACTTGAAGAGTTAAGGAAACTTTCTCCAATCTCTCTTTAAGTTTTAAAGCAAGTTTTCTTTTTCTCTCTAAAATCTTTTCTTTTCTCTTTTTTAGCTCTTCAAATTTCTTTAAACTTTCTTTATTGGCTCGCCAGGCAAATCCATAAGGAATAAGATAATTACGTGCATAACCATCTTTTACTTCCACAATATCACCTTCTCTTCCCAAACGTTTTACTTCTTTAAGAAGAATTATTTTCATCTCTACTTCGCCAGGTAAGGTAAAAGCGCCAAAAAGCGAGCTCTTTTAATTTCTCGAGCTAGTTTCCGTTGGTGCTTGGCACAATTTCCCGAAATCCTGCGAGAAATTATCTTCCCTTTAGAGGAAAGATAACGGGAGAGTAGTTCAATTTCCTTATAATCAATCTCTAATCCTTTCTTGCAAAATACACATCTCTTTTTAAATTTAATCTGTCTGATCTTTTTTTTAGCCATTATAAAGCTCCCTCCTCATCCAATTTCGGCATCTCTTCCTCTAAATTATCTAAATCCAGTGAAGTTACCTCTCCCCTATGTAAAGGAGGCATAAATTGCACTCTTTGTGCTCTTACATCAATCGTTGTTCTTTTTTTCCCCTCACTATCTTGCCAACTTCTTGACTGAAGCCTCCCTTCAACAAATACTGCTCTTCCCTTCTGAAGATATTGATTGCATATCTCAGCGGACTTCCCCCATACTACTACATTTATAAAACAGGTATCTCTTTTTGCCTCTCCATTTTTATCCTTAAAAGGAGTGTTTACCGCAATCCTTAAAGTAATTACCGCAGTACCTGACGGAGTATAACGCAGCTGGGGATCAGCGGTTAAGTTTCCCACTAAAAATACTTTATTCAAATTAACCATCTCTTCTTATAATAAGATTGCGTAAAATATTTTCTTCTAAACGAATCGTCTCCTTAAAATCAGGCATTTTTTCCACATCTAAAGAAAACCTAAGAAGATAATAAACTCCCCTATTAAATTTCTTCTTCTCTGCTCCTCGCAAACGTAAAGGATACATAAAATTTCTTTCCGCCCAAATCTTTGCCTCAAAAATTTTCCCTCCCAAATCAGATATTTTTCTTTTTAACTTTTCAAAAACTTTTTCTTTTTCTTCTTGAGAAAGATCAGGCCTTATAATCAGCATAGTTTCGTAACTTCTTTCCATATTCAATTCCTCCGATTATATCTCTGCATAACGTAACTTAAACCGAACTTTGCCCAATCTAAACAAGCCTGTGCACTTAATTCCAAAACATCTTCCAAATCTTCTTTCTCCTCTTCAGAAAACTCTGAGAGAACATACCCCACAACATCATCATCTTCCGGATGAGAAATTCCTATTCTTAACCGGATAATATCTTTTCTTTCTAAAAAATCGATAATTGAACCTATTCCTTTATGCCCTGCGGAAGAACCTCTACAAGAAAATTTTATCCTTCCCAAAGGAATATCCATATCGTCATAAACCACCAAAAGACTATCCAAAGGAGTTTTATAATAAGAAAGCAATCTTTCCACAGTAAGATAAGATTCATTCATAAATACTAAAGGCTTGGCTAAAATTAAATCATTATCTTGAAAGCTAGCTATCTCTGCTTTCATTTTTTTCTGTTTTTTAAACTTTAATCTCTTTTTATAAGCTATCCTTCCCACCACCATTGCTCCTATATTATGACGGGTTTTACTGTAAGAGAGTGTGGGATTACCTAAGCCTAAAATAATTTTCAACTCTCCTCTTCAGATTCTGCCTTTTTCTTCTCTTTAATTACTTCTGGTTCTTTTTCTTCCTCGCTTACCTCTTCAGAAACTTCCTCAGCTTGCTCCTCTTTACTCAGAATAGTAACTATCGTACCCTCAGGATCACTTACTATTTTAATTTTTTCCAATTTTAAATCCTTTACATGGAAAGAATCACCTATCTTTAAAGAGGAAATATCTACTGTTATCTTCTCAGGAATCTCTAAAGGTAAGGCCTCTATCTCTATCTCCCACATCATCTGTTCTACTACCGCTTCTTTAATATTTTCTTCTCCTTTTATCTCTAAAGGGACTCTAACTCTTACCTTTTCCTTAAGGAAAACTCTCATAAGGTCCAAATGAATTACTTCCTCATCCAAAGGATGATACTGAACATCTTTAATAATACATTCTATCTTGGAAGAATCATCCATAACAATCTCTACAAGCATAGCCTCACTAAAATGATGCTTTTTAAGAAGTTTCAATTCTGATTGAGGAATCTTAATGGGTAAATTAATATCTCTTCCGTAAATAATTGCTGGCAGAAATTTTTCCCTTCTTAATCTTTTTGTAGCTTGTTTGCCTGTCTTTTCTCTTCTAAATCCTTTAACCGTAACCTTTTCCATATTCTGCTAACTTTTTATAAAATCAAAAAGAATACTAATAGACTCCTCCAAGTGTATTCTTTTTATCGCCTCAGCAAATAAAGAAGCAACTGAAACCACCTTAATCCTTTTGTTTTTTTTCTGAGGAGCCAGCTCAATGGAATCGGTAATCACCAAAAAATCTATGGGAGAATTCTCCAGTTTCTCCACAGCATTTGCCGATAATACCCCGTGGGTAACACAGGCATAAATTTTCTTTGCTCCCTTCTCTTTCAATACTTTTGCTGCTTCAACTAAAGAACCACCCGTAGCAATAAGGTCGTCAACCAAAACCGCATTTTTACCTTTCACTTCTCCCAAAATATGCATCACCTCTGTAGAATCCGGAGAATTTCTTCTTTTATCCACAATCGCCAGAGCTGCTTTAAATCTTTTGGCATAAGCACGTGCCATCTTTATCCCTCCCACATCAGGAGAAACCACCACAAGGTTATTATTTATCTTTATTCTTTTAAAATACTCAATAAATACATTCACGGCATACAGATGATCCAAGGGAATATCAAAAAATCCCTGAATTTGTCCCGCATGAAGGTCTAAGGTAAGAATACGATCTGCTCCAGCAATAGTCAAAAGATTGGCTACCAACTTTGCAGTAATAGGAACACGGGGTTGGTCTTTTCTATCTTGGCGAGCATAGCCAAAATAAGGAATTACAGCAGTAATTCTTCTTGCCGAGGCTCTTTTTAAGGCATCAAGCATAATAAGAAGCTCCATAAGGTTCTCATTTACGGGAGGAGAAGTGGGCTGAACTACAAAAACATCTTTACCTCTTACGTTATCTTCTATCTTTACCCTCACCTCTCCGTCGCTAAATCGAGAGACCAATGCTCTTCCTAATTTTATCTTAAGATAGGTGCAAATTTTTTTTGCCAGTTTGGGATTTGCATTCCCGCTAAAAACTAACATTCTCACCTCTTCTTCCTAAGAACCCTTGCAGGAACTCCCACTACAATTGTATTGCTCTTCACATTTTTGGTAACTACTGCCCCTGCTCCGGTTAAAGCTTTTTTCCCTATCTTTAAAGGAGCGACCAAAATTGTATCTGAACCAATAAAAGCTTCTTTTCCAATATAAGTTTTATTCTTTCTCTCCCCATCATAATTAGCGGTAACTGTTCCTGCACCGATATTTACTTTCTTCTCCAAGTATGCATCTCCCAGGTAACTGAAATGTTTAACTTTACTCTCTTCTCCTATATAAGAACGATTAATCTCTGCAAAATTACCAATTTGGGCTCCTTTTTTAATTATTGTATTCTCTCTTATATGAGCAAAGGGTCCAACTACACAATTGTCGCCAATTATAACATTTTTTTCAATAAAGGTAAAGGGGTAAATTATTGAATTCTTTCCAATTTTTGCATCGTAACTTAAAAAGGTAGTATCCGGGTCAATAATTTTTACACCTTTCTTTAATGCATTCTGAATAAATCTTTGATTAAGTATTTTATATACTTGAGAAAAATCCTCCAATGTATTTACTCCTAAAATTTCTCTATTATCTTTTAAAGAATAGGTAGAAATTTTTGCTCCTTTTTTATAAAGAATCTCTATTACCTGAGTCAAAAAATACTCCTTTTTTCTTTTATCCATATTTATCTGAGAAAGAGCTTCCTTAAGTACTCCTTTCTTAAAACAATAGATACCGCTGTTGACTTCTCTCGATTTTTTCCTTAAGTTAATTTTTTCTATAATTTTTTCAACCTTTCCTTCTCCGTCTCTTAAGACTCTCCCTAAATCATTTTCTTCCTCCAAAAAGGCAGTAATAAAAGAACAATCACTATCGTTTTTAAAATGAAGAGCTATAAGTTTTTTTAAAGAAAAGGCTTTTACCAAAGGCACGTCACCACATAGAATTAAAACACTTCCTCCTTTATTGCATTTACTTAAACCTATCTCTACTGCTTTGGCAGTTCCGTTCAATACCTTCTGTTCAGCAAATCTTAAAGAAGGATAATTTTTTCTTACTATCTTCTTTACCATCTCCTTCCTGAACCCTACCACAAAAACAACCTGGTTGATGACATTTTTCAAAGAAAAAATAGTATCTAAAAGATAAAAAACCAGAGGCCTTCCCCCTAATTCCACAACTACTTTTGGTTGATTAAGCCCTAACCGCTTGCTTCTTCCTGCTCCCAGAATTATCACATCTACTTTTTTCATAAAATAGCACTACTAAAAAATAAAAATATATCCATTCTGCCCGGCTAGGACTCGAACCTAGATACCCAGACCCAAATTCTGGTGTGTTACCAGCTACACCACCGGGCAAAAGAGGAATTTCCTTTAGGAAGAGGAAGTTTTTATCTCGGAATCGCTTTTTTTAGTCTCTTTTTCCCGATAATAAGCATCTAAAATCTTGCTTTGCAAATAATCACGAAATTCTTGATTAATTGGATGAGCCAGATCTTGATGAATTATTCCTCGGTTAGCTAAATCCTTGGGTGGAGAAGGAAGTTGCACCCCACACCAGTTGCAGTACTTTGAGCCTATATCAACTTTTTTCCCACAACGCGCACAGAACTGTTTCATCTTTCTTGCCGGCATAGCCACAAAAAGACCCTGGTTCCCCTCTACTACTTTGATGTTTCTTACAACAAACGAGTTGTCAAAAGTTACGGTAGCATAAGCCTTGAGCCTTTTTGACTCTTGAGGACGTAACGAAATTCTTACCTCTGTAATCTCCATACATCTACCTCCTTTGTTAGAAAACTCTCGCCTCAAAGATTAACCAATTCTTAAAAAATTCTCTCAGGTTTAGGCCTTCTTTCTCTCTCAGTATAAAAAAAGAACTTCCACTTCCTGTCATAACAAACCCTAACTTTTTTAACAACTCTTTCTTCTTCTTTAACTTAGGATATATTTTAAATGCTACTTCCTCTAAAATATTAAACAAACCCTCTTTTAAAAGAACATTATCTTCATTTTTTAACGCATAGAAAATTATATTAACATTACTAAACGATTTTGTCAATTTTCCTTTTACTTCTAGATTATTGAAAACCAAAGCTGTAGAACTCCTGAAATTAGGATACACAATAAAAAATTTTAAAGAAGGATGGAATCTCCAACAACTGACTTTTTCTCCTCTTCCTCTTACCAAAGCTAGGGGGGCACCAGCCAAAAAAAAGTTTACATCACTACCTAATTCTTTTCCCAGATTAAATAACTCTTTTTTTGACAGTCTCAGTTTCAAAATTTCATTTATCCCCAAAAGAGTAAAAGCCGCATTTGAGGAAGCTCCGCCTAAACCCGCACCCTGAGGAATTCTTTTATTAAGAATCAAGAGGAAATTCTCTTTTATTCTTAGTCTTTTCTTTAAGAGAAATGCTGCTTTAAGAGAAAGATTTCTATCGTTCTCTAAAGACTTGTCATTACAGACGATCTTCGTTTTTTTATCTTTTCTTATAGTTAACTCATCACATAGAGTAATCCTTGCCATTATACTCTCTACCCGGTGAAATCCACCAGAATATTTTCCTATCACATTAAGATAAAGATTAAGCTTGGCGGGCGAGAGGAGACTAATCTCGTAAGAGTTTCTCCACCGTATTAACGATATCCCCTGTGGAAAGTCCATACTCTTTTAATAACTCTTGAGAAGGTCCTGACTGTCCAAACCTATCTTTAACCGCAATACTTACAACCCTTGCCGGATAATTTTCAGCAAGAAGTTCACACACTGCAGAAAAAAGCCCCCCTATCATCTGATGTTCTTCACAAACAAGAAGAAATTTATATCTTTGAGCTAAATCAATTATTAACTCTTTATCTAATGGCTTTATGGTATGAATATTAACTACCGTTACTTTTATTCCTTTCTCTTCCAAAATCTTTGCCGCCTCTAGGGAAAAATAAACCATTATTCCACAGGCAAGAATAGCAATTTCCTCTCCTTCTTTAAGAATATATCCTTTACCAAAAACAAATTCTTTTTTTTCTTTAACGGTAGAAACTTTTGCTCTTCCTAAACGAATATAAAAAGGACCCGGAATTCTATATGCAGATAATACTGCGGATTTAGTCTCATAAGCATCACAGGGAACAATTATCTTCATATTAGGAATACAACGTAAAAATCCAATATCCTCTAATGCCTGATGAGAGGCACCATCTTCTCCTACCGTTATTCCTCCATGAGTAGCTACAATTTTTACATTAAAATCGTTATAACAGATAGTATTCCTTATCTGGTCCAATGCTCTTGCCGTGGCAAACATAGCGAAAGTGGAAACAAATGCTATCTTTCCACAACTGGCTAAACCGGCAGCAACCGCAAACATATTCTGTTCCGCTACCCCAAAATTGAAAAATCTTTCTGGAAAAACTTTACCGAATTTTGCAGTACGTGTTGAGGAAGATAAATCCGCATCTAAAACTACTACATTGGGATCTTTTCCCCCTAATTCTACCAACGTCTCTCCATAAATATCGCGAGCATAAATATACTCAGAATTATTCATCTGCTTCCTCCAAAAATTTTTCAATTCTTTCCAACTCCTCCAAAGCAATTTTTGTCTCTTTCTCATTAGGAGCTCTTCCATGAAAATCAACAACATGTTCCATAAAAGAGACCCCTTTCCCCTTAACAGTGTGAGCAATAATCACGGTGGGTTTCTCCTTTACTGAGCTTGCTTCAGAAAAAGCATCCAAAAGCTCTTCAATACTATGTCCATCACATTGAATTGCGTGCCAACCAAAAGCCTTCCATTTATCCACCAAAGGTTCTAAATTCATTATATCCTCCACCCTTCCGTCAATCTGGAAACGATTGTAGTCTACTATTCCACACAGGTTATCCAACTTAAAATGAGCCGCTGACATAGCTGCTTCCCAGATATTTCCTTCCTGTATCTCACCATCTCCCATAAGGCAGTATACACGATAATCTTTTTTATCTAAACGTGCGGCTAAAGCCATCCCTATCGCTACACTCAAACCTTGTCCTAAAGAGCCACTGGCTACATCTACTCCAGGAGTGCATCGATCAGGATGTCCTTGCAGAATAGAACCTAATTTTCTTAAATTCCACAATTCTGATTCAGAAAAATAACCACATAAAGCTAAAGCAGCATATAAAGCAGGACAGGTATGCCCTTTGGAAAGATGAAAACGGTCCCTATCTGGCCAAGTAGGGTTTTTGGGATTATGACGCATTATTTCAAAAAAAAGACAGGTAATAATCTCTACACTGGATAACGATCCTCCCGGATGTCCACTTCCTGCTAAAGAAATCATTTCAATAATTAACTTTCTTATCTTATTTGCCTTTTTTCTTAATTCCTTTAATCTTTTCTTCATTTTTTTCTATCTTCTCCTTTAATCGTTTCTGAGAAGAAGGTCTCAGAGAAGAAATTCCCAATCCTTTTTTATAGAAATCTACAGCTTCCTCCCATCTCTTCAAAACTACATAAAGATCCCCCAAGTGTTCATAAATTACCGGATCCTCTATGATTTTGGCTGCTTTAAGAAGATATTCCTCTGCTTTTTTATACTTCTTTTTTTTAAAATATACCCATCCCAGACTATCTAAGTAAGCACCATTTTGAGGGTCTTTTTCTAATGCTCTCTTTATCAATCCTTCTGCCTCATCTAATTTTATCCCTTCTTCAGCATAAATATATCCTAAGGAGTTTAAAGTATCTGCATGGTTGGGGTCTAACTTCAGGGTCTTTTTCCACATCTTTATCGCTTTCTTTCTCTCTCCTATCTCCTCATATAGATATCCCAACCAATAATAACCTTCCGGATAATCTGGTTTCTGATTTATAATTGTCTTATATATTTTTATTGCCTGCCGGGGCATCTTTTTATAAAAATAAAATTGTCCCAAATACTCAGAGATTCTGATGTTCTGGGGTTGAGCTCTATGGGCTTTTTCCAAAAAATACTGATATTCTTCTTCCAACTTTTTCTGTTCTTTAGTAGCGGCATAAAAAAGCATTAAGGTAGCAGAGATATCTAAATTGTCGGGATCTAACTCCTTTGCTTTCTTAAACTCTTTCTCTGCCTCGGGAAATTTTTTAAGATGAAAAAGGATAAGCCCTAATCTGAGATGGAGGTAGCTTGAGGAAGAATCCAGCCTTTCTACTTTCTTAAGTTCTTTATAAGCATTCTCAAAATCTTTCTTTTGAAGATAGAAAAAGGCTCTTAGATAATCTCCTACAATATTTGTAGCCTCTAAAGATGTGCTCCATAAGAAGAAAAAAAGAAATATTAATACCCTTCTCATTAACCCTACTTTTTCTTATGTCTCTGCATCTTTCTTCTTTTTTTGTACCAATGACGCTTAACTTTTTTTAATTTTCTTTTTCTCCCACAAGGCATATTCTCCTCCCTTCAGTATATTAATTTATTGAGAGGATATTCAATTATATCACATGCTCCTGCTTCTTTCAGCTTGGGAATTAACTCCTTGACTTTTTCCTCATCAATTACTACCTCACAAGCTACCCAATTTTCTATCGCTAAATTAGAAATTGTGGGGTTTTTGAGAGCAGGAAGAATTTTTAATATCTTCCTCAAATTTCTCTTCTCTACATTAAGTTTCAATCCCACTTTATTTTTTGCTTCTAATGCTCCTTTAAGAAGCATTAAAACGCTCTCCATTTTTTTTCTTTTCTCTTTATCTTTATAAGAGAATTTGTTAGCAATGAATTTTGTCGTAGAAACACAAACGCAGGCAATCTCTCTCAATCTATTAGCTTTAAGGGAAGCGCCTGTCTCTGTTAACTCAACAATAGCATCAACAAGGCCTGATTTTACCTTTGCTTCTGTTGCCCCCCAACTGAATTCTACCTCTACCTTAATCTTTCTCTTCTTGAAAAATTTACGCGTAAAGTTAACCAGTTCTGTGGCAATTCTTTTCCCTTCCAATTGGGCAAGATTTCTTATAGAAGAATCTTCCCTTACCGCTACTACCCAACGCACAGGTTGCGTAGTTTTTTTTGCATAAAGAAGCTCGCCTATTGTGACTACCTTTGCCTCATTCTCCAATATCCAATCCTCACCGGTAATTCCACAATCCAATACTCCCTCCTCCACATAACGGGGAATCTCCTGGGGTCGCAAAAGTACCGGTTTAATCTGGGGATCATCGATAGAGGGGAAATAAGACCGTCCCTCTTTAAAGATTTTAAATCCCGCCATACGAAAAAGTTCAAAAGTAAATTGCTCCAAGCTTCCCTTAGGTAATCCCAAAGTTATTTTTTTTATCATCATAAGGAGTAAATTATACAATCGCTATCTTCCTCTGTAAAGAAAAAATTGTTTATGGAGAAATCTAAAAGAATAATTTTCAATCGCTAAAAAAAATAGAGATGAATTCTTTTAAAAATTCTCCTCCCGCCTTAACACTACCAACTACCCCCTCTACTATAGCTTTAGCCTCCTCGCCAAATGCACGCCAGATAGCAAAAAGTTTATAGCGAAGAAGCCCTCTTTTATGAGGCTTTTCTCTACCCCATACTTCATACTGATAAGCATCTTTTATGTTTTTTGGGCCCTTAATAAAAGCTCCGTAAAGAGGAGATGTGCTTGCCTCAACTAATCTTTTTCCCATATTTATTAGATGGTGCCTTGCTGAATAGGGATAGGCGGACAAAAAATAGGCGGTTAAAATAATTAATACTGTTATCAATTTAATTATTCTTCTCATGATTTATTTTGAAATTTCAAAATACTCTTTTTTATCTTTCAGCTGAAGGATAAATTTTTTAAGAGCCTCCTCTCCTCTATAAGGCCAAAAACCATATTTTTTTGCCTCCTTATAAGCCTGTTTTGGCGTCCATCCACATACAACAACTCTATATAGGGCAACAAAAGCACCAACTCTATCTCTTCCACTTTCGCAATGAAGAAATACAGGCTGATTGTCTTTATCCAAAACTATCTTTAAAAATTTAAAGACTTGCTCATCAGTAGGTTTTTTATAAACACTTAAGGGAATGTTAAAAAAGCGCATACCTAAGCTTGTAACCAACCTTTTTTCTTCAATGATTTTATCTTCCCCTCTTAAACTGATAACTGTTTTTACCCCCAAAGACTTCAACCTTTCTATACCTTCTTTATTAGGCTGACCGCCTCTGTAAAGAATATCATCTACTTGATGGAAATTAGGAATATCTAAAAAGGGGTCTCTGAAATAACTTAAATAAACACATCCACAAAGAAGAAATAAAATTAAAAATAACTTTCTCATTTAATTTAAGATTTTAATTTAGAGAAAATAGCAATCATTCTTTCTTCAATCTTTTTGGACTTTAAATTTTGAACGCAAAATACTCTCAGAGGGACGAGACTTCCAGCGGCGATGATTCCAGCTCCAAAGAGTAGGGTTTTCTCTAATCCAGGATTCAATTATCTGAGTGAACTTAGCTGTATTTTTAAGAATTGTTTCTCCTTGAGAAGAAAAATAGTCTAAAGGCTGCTCAGGAAAAAATTTAATCAAATGTCTATCCTCTTCTTTCTTTATATAACCGGGAACAATTGCTGCTTTGGCTCTTAAAGCAAAAACAATTGGGCCGGTAGGAGTTGCCGCTAATCTATTAAAGAATTTCACCCATACACCCCCTGTGCCAAAATTTTGGTCCATCTGAATCATTACAATCTCATTAGCTCTTAAAGCACGCAAAATACTCTCCACACACGCTTGGCGAGGATAGGAAAGAATTGTCTTAACACCTGCTTTATTCCTTAAATGATTCACAAAGATATCTATTTTCTCATCCCGCATCGGTCGGGCAACAACATTGATTTTATAACCCTTTCTTGCTAAGAATAAACTTATTAAAGGAAAGTTTCCCAAATGAGCCGTTAAAAGAATCACTCCTTTATTTTTATTTAAAGCTCTCTTTAAAAAATTCTCTCCTTCAACTTCTATCTTCCCCTCCAAAAGATGAGGTCTTTTTAAAAAATAGATAAGCTCTAAAAAACTGTGGGTCATAAAGATAAAAAATTTTTTTGCAATCTCTTTTCTTTTTTTAAAAGAAATTTCAGGAAAAGCAACACTTAAAGAATCTAAAGCCACTTTTTTATGAGGGGAAATAAGTTGATAAGAAAGCCTTCCCAAAAAAGTTCCTATTTTATGTAATAAAGAAAGAGGAAATTTATCGGCAAAAAAGAAAAAAATCCTGAAAAAAATCCAGGAGAGTTCTTTTCTTAAAAATTTTCTCTTTTTTTTCTCCATTTATCTTTTATATCCAATTTTCCTTAAAAATTCTTTTCTTTCCTTAATGTCTTCATCCCTTTCCACCCCTTGAGGTTTTATCCCATCAACTACTCCCAGAAACGCTCTCCCTTCAGATAAGGAAGCAACAATAACCCGTAGAGGATTTGCTGTAGCACAAAAAACTGTGCAAACTTCAGATATTTTTTTTATACGATTTAACACATTTACAGGATAAGCACCTTTTAGAACAACTACGAACATATGTCCACAACCAATCTTTAAAGCATTTTTTAAAGCAACTTCTTTTAACCCCTCATCATTTCCCTCAACCCTTACCAGAGCTTTTCCTGAAGATTCGCAGAAAGCAATACCAAATTTTATTGTGGGTGAAGCCTCAGCTAATGTTTCATATAAATCTTCTACTGTTTTTATAAAGTGAGCCTGCCCTAAAATAATGTTTAAATCTTGAGGCTTCTCCACCTCTACTACTTCTAAATTTACCTGCATTCCCCCTCCTCCTTTTTAATTAAAATAAAAAGAGTAAAAATCGCCCCAACAAAAACAAAAAGTTCAGGATATTTATTATAAAAGCTTCTTTCTTTTTTTAAAGGCAAAAAAAAAGTCTTTATCCCTTCAACAAAAACTTCTTTATTTGCTCTCTTTAAAGTAAAAATTCTACCACAAGGCGTAATCATCGCACTTATTCCTGTATTAGCACAGCGAACAGAAGAAATCCTATTCTCAATCGACCTTAAAGTTAATATAGCCAAATGCTGATGTGCCTCAGGCTCCCCCCCAAACCAGGCATCATTGGTAATATTCACCAAGAAATCTACATTTTTTGAAACTTTAGCTACATAAAGAGGAAAAATATCCTCAAAACAGATGAGGACAGAAAATTTTTTATCTTTGTATTTAAATACCACTTCCCTCTTACCACAAGAAAAATCACCAATAGTATTTATCACCGGGATAAAGAAAAGAAACTTTCTTAAAGGGATATATTCTCCAAAAGGAACCAATTTAACTTTTTTATATTCTTCTTTAATCTTCCCTCCTTTATCCACCAATACTGCTTCGTTAAAAAAGTTTCCCTCTTCTTCCTCTACCACTCCCCACAAACTGTCTCTTTTTATCTCTTTTAAAAATTTTTTAAATTTATCAAAATTTGTCTTATTTAAAATAAAAGGGAAACTAGCTTCAGGATAAATTACTAAGGAGTCTGAGGGGGTATTTTCTGCCAATTTCTTTAATTTTTCTAAAATAAATTCTCTCTTTTGAGGATTCCATTTTTCTTCTTGGGAAATATTTGGCTGAATCAGAGTCAATTTTATTTTTTCTGTTTTTTTAAAAGTAAGTGCATTAACTCTCCAGTAAGAGTAAATTAAGCAAAAAACAATGATAGTTAGGAAAACAAAAAATTCCTTTACCATTTTTTTCTCTCTTAACATCTTTTTTATTACAAGATTGCAAAAAATTATTAACCAGGAGATGAATTTTACCCCCAGTATATCTGCAGGTTGAATAATAAAAGAATTTAAATATTGAGAATAACCTAAATTTGTCCAGCTAAATCCCCATTTTATACTTTCCTGCAAAAACTCAAAAATAATCCATAGAAAAGCGATGCTATACACTTCACAAAATTTTTTAGAAATAAAAAATTTAGCTATGAAAGCAAATAAAACCCACCAGAAAGAAAGATAAATAACAAGAAAAAATAAGCCTAACTTAGTAACATAACCTATCCAGAACAAACAAAAGAAAAAAAAGAGAAAAGCAGCAAGGAAAGAATAAAAAAAAAGATAAACCCCCCTTAAATTCTCCAAAAGAAAGAAAAAAGGAACGAATGAAAACCAAATAAGGAAGGAAAGGGAAGGAAAATTAAAACTTAAAGCAGCAAGTATTCCTGTCGAAGTCGCACAAAGAAAATTCATAAATTACGCCCGCAACATTTTTTATATTTTTTCCCACTTCCACAAGGACAGGGGTCATTTCTCCCAACTTTTTTCCCTCTCACACGCATATGTTTAGAAGACTCCTTACTTAAATCTGAAACATCCTTACTTAAAGATGAATATTCGGAATGCACATAATTTTTAGGAAGCTCTTCGAAAACAGGTTTAACCTCCTGAGGAACAATCTCTGTCCGGAAAAGAAATTTCACAATTTCTTCTTTCGTTGAGGAAATCATCTTCTCAAAAAGAGAAAAAGCCTCTCTCTGGTACTCTATTAAGGGATCGCTACTTGCATAGCCACGTAGATATATCCCTTCTTTAAGATAATCCATCATCAGAAGATGTTCCTTCCAATGAAGATCAATCATCCACAAGGCCAATGATTTCTCCATCGCTTTTAGAACTTCCTTCCCAATTTTCTCTTCCAGATTTTGATAGTAAGCATAAACTTTTCTTTTTACTTCTTTCTCAAGTTCTTCTCTTTCTCTATAAAGGTTAGCCGCTCTATCCAACTCAATGTTAAAGTCCCTCTTCAACCAACTACTCAATCCTTCAAAATCGGAAAGTGAATAGAAATAACTTACCTTATCTTTAACCGTCTCCTCAATCATCTCTTTTACCTCTCTGCTTACATCTTCCCTCTCGAGAAAAACTCTTCTTTGCCTGTAGATAACTTCTCTTTGCTTATTCATCACATCATCATATTTAAGAAGTTCTTTTCTTATCTCAAAATTATGCGCCTCAACTCTTTTTTGGGCAATCTCTATAGAACGACTAACTAAAAGATGCTCAATCGGCTCATCTTCAGGAAATTTAAATCTTTCCATCAAAAAATAGATTCTTTCTGAACCAAAAAGTCTCATTAAATCATCTTCCAATGAGATATAAAAACGAGATGAGCCCGGGTCTCCTTGACGGCCTGCTCTTCCCCGTAGCTGATTATCAATACGCCTTGCCTCATGACGCTGCGCTCCAATTACATGAAGCCCTCCCAGCCCCACTACCTTTCTATGTTCTTCTTCAAACTGGGGTTTATATTTTTTATAAATCCTTTCACAATGTTCCTTATATCTGGAATCTGAGGGAAGAATATTGTTTTTTCTTAAAATATCTTTCACAAAATAATCAATGTTGCCTCCCAGAATTATATCTGTCCCTCTTCCTGCCATATTGGTAGCAATCGTTACCTGCCCTAACCTTCCTGCCTGGGCAACAATATAGGCTTCCTGTTCATGATACTTAGCGTTTAAGACGTTGTGAGGAATTCCTTTCCTTTTAAGCATTGAAGATAACTCCTCAGAATCATCGATAGATGTAGTTCCCACAAGCACCGGTCTTCCTTTCCTATACAATTCCTCAATTTCAGAAATTATCGCTTTAAATTTGGCTCTTTTTGTCTTATAGATTCTATCTGGATAATGAGTTCTAACCAAAGGTCTATTTGTAGGAATAACCACTACATCTAAATTATAAATATGCTTAAATTCATTAGCCTCTGTATAAGCAGTCCCTGTCATTCCTGCCAATTTTCTATACATCCGAAAATAATTCTGTAAAGTTATTGTGGCCAAAGTTTGAGTCTCTTCTTGAATCTTCAATCCTTCTTTTGCCTCAATCGCTTGATGGAGTCCTTCTGACCAGCGTCTTCCCGGCATAAGACGCCCCGTAAACTCATCAACAATAATAACTTTACCATCTTTTACAATATAATCTCTATCTTTTTTAAATAAGTAATGTGCCCTTAAAGCTTGCTGAATATAATGAAGCCAGGTATAAGAAAGTCTATCCGGTAAATCCTCGGAAACATTTTTTATCTTGAGAAGAGCCTCTGTTTTTTCTTCTCCTCTTTTGGTAAGAAATACGGTATGTGTCTTTTCTTCTACTATCGCATCGAATCTCTCCTCAAGCTCTTGAGGTTCCATCTGAATTTCTTTTCCATCTATCTCCTTCAATACCACAAATCCTTCTTTAGTATCAAAACGAGAGATAACTTTTTTTACCTTAAGAGCCTTCACTGCTCGATTGACAAGATAATACTTCTCAGTAGAGACTTCTGAAGGTCCAGAAATAATTAAAGGAGTCCTTGCCTCATCGATAAGAATGGAATCAACCTCATCTACAATCGCATAAAAATGACCCCTCTGAACACACTCCTCTAAGGAAGTCGCCATATTGTCTCTTAAATAGTCAAAACCAAATTCATTGTTTGTGCCATAGGTAATATCACAAGCATAGGCCTTTCTTCTTTCCTTTTTATCCATATCCTGCTGGACCACTCCACAACTCAATCCTAAATACTCATAAACTGGTCCCATCCACTCCCAATCTCTTTTAGCTAAGTAATCATTCACTGTAACAATATGCACTCCTCGTCCTGCTAATGCATTCAGGGAAGCCGCCAAAGTCGCTACCAATGTCTTTCCTTCTCCTGTAGCCATTTCGGCAATTTTATTTTTATGCAAGACTATTCCTCCCACAATTTGAACATCAAAATGCCTCAAGCCTATCGTCCTTAAGGCTGCCTCTCTCACCAGAGCAAAATGGAAAGGTAAAATTTCATCAAAAATACTCTCCAAAACTTGAAAGTACTCCTCCCCTTCTAAGTTTTTCGTCTCCTTCTCTATCTTTCTTCTGAATTCAACTATCTTTTCCTTAAAAAAGGCAGCCGGCTTTTCTTTCAATTGAGACTCATAAGAATTTACTTTACTCACCAAAGAAGATAAAGAGGCAACTTCCCCGGCTGAAGGAAGAGGTATCTCGGAATGAAAGGAAATATTTACTTTGGGTTTCAACTTCTTTATCTTTCTCTCATATAGTTTAAGAAGAGTTCTTTTAATCATTTTTTATATTTTGTCTCAAGAAGTGATAGATGAAATCATCTATTTTCCCATCTAAAACTTCATAAGCCGAGGAGGTTTCAAACTGAGTACGGTGGTCTTTTACTAAAAGATACGGATGGAGAATATAAGAACGGATTTGGTTTCCCCATTCTATTTTTTTCTTCTCTCCACAAATTTTTTCCATCCTTTCTCTTTTTTTCTCCTTCTCTAAGGCATATAGTTTTGCCTTTAAAATCCTTAAAGCCGTCTGCCGGTTCTGGTATTGAGAGCGTTCATTTTGACAGGAAACTACAACTCTGGTGGGAAGATGAGTAATTCTTACTGCTGAATCAGTACGATTAACATGTTGGCCTCCGTGCCCAGAAGCACGAAATGTCTCAATCTTTAAATCCGCAGGATTAATTTTGACCTCTTCCTCACCAATCTCAGGAATTATACTTACCGACGCAAAAGAAGTATGCCTTCGGCGATTAGCATCAAAGGGAGAGATTCTCACCAACCGATGTACGCCTTTTTCTGACTTAAGAAGGCCGTAGGCAAATTTTCCTTCTACAAGAAAAGTTATATTTTTTATCCCTGCCTCCTCTCCTTTCAATTCATCAAGAACTTTTATCCTAAATTTTTTATCCTCTGCCCATCGAAAGTACATCCTAAAAAGCATACTCACCCAGTCACAAGCCTCTGTCCCTCCGGCTCCGGCATTTATCTCCACAATTGCATTACTGTTATCAAACTCCTCAAAGAAAAGAAAAGAAAGCTCAATCTCATTTAACCTTCTTTCTATTCTTTTAAGCTCCTCTTCTAACTCTTTCTCTAAGGAAGAATCATTTAAGCTTGCCAGCTCCTCTAATCCCTTCAATTTCTCTCCTATTTTTTCCATATCTTCTACATCTTTTTTTAAACTCTTGAATTCCTCCGTTATCTTACTTGTTGATTTTATATCTTTCCAAAAGGAAGCTGAAGACATTTTCTGTTCTAATTCTTTTATCTTCTTTTTCTTCTCCTCTATTTTTAAATTTTTGTAGAGAGAGCTCCACTTCTTCCTCAATTTATCAATTGTGTTTAAAATTTCCAAAATCAAATTAGATCCCTTCTTTTCAAATTAAGATGAAACTCTTCTTTTTTATCTGCATATCCTAAAGCCAACTGAGGAGAGATGATCCTTCTCTCTACCAGCTCCAGCAAAGACTGATCAAAGCTTTTCATTCCATAAATTTCTCCTGAGGCAATATATTTGGGTATCTCCCATAATTTATTTTCTCTTAAAAGACGAGAAATGGTAGGAGATAAAGTCATTATCTCATAAGCAGGAATTAATCCTTTCTTGTCTACCCGAGGAAGAAGTCTCAGGCAAATTACTCCTTTAAGAAGAACGGATAATTGCATTAAGATAAAAGAATGCTGATAGGGGGGGAAAAAGTTTATTATCCTCTCGATTGTGGTAGAAGCATTTACGGTGTGGAGGGTGGAGAAAACCAAAATTCCTGTCTCCGCAGCAGTTAAGGCGGCATAACAGGTATCTTGGTCACGAATGTTACCAATAAAAAGAACGTCAGGAGAATGCAAAGCAAACTGTCTTAATGCTTCCTGATAAGAAGAAACATCTTTCCCGATCTCTCGTTGATTGATTATTGACTTTTTATCGAAAAAAGTAAACTCAATCGGTTCTTCAACCGTAAGGATGTGCCTTCCGAAGTTACAATTAATGTATTCTATCATACTGGCAATAGTTGTAGATTTACCACTTCCGGTAATTCCTGTAAGAAGAATTAATCCTCTCTTCTCCTGACAGAATCTTTCTAAAACTGTTGAGGGAAGATTCAATTCGGTGAAAGTGGGAACTCTCAAATCGATCTTTCTTATCACCAAAGCTACAGTATTTCTCTGATAAAATATACTCATACGAAAACGCCAATGCTCTTTAAACCATATCGCAAACTCACAGCTTTTTCTTTTTAGAAAATTATCTTTCAACTCTTGAGGCAAAATTTCAGCAATTATTTTGTCTAAATCTTGAGATAAAAATTCATAATCATCAATTGGTCTTACCTCACCTAAAACCCTCCCCTTAAGTACACTGCCAGCTCTTACAAAAGCATCAGAAGCATTCTCCTCAATCATTCTCTCAGCAATATAAGAAAAATCCATACTCCCTCCTATCTTTCCAATTCTTCTCTAATCTTCTCCTCTAATTCTAACAACTTTTTTTTTAATTCTCTACCTAAAGAATACCCCCCAAAACCTTTTTTATGGGAATAGATAACACGATGACAGGGAATAAAAAAAGGATAAGGATTGTTCTTTAAAACTTTTGCTACGGCCCTAAAAGAAGAAGGCTTTCCGATACTTTGGGCGATCTCCTTATAGGTACGTGTTTCACCTAAAGGAATCTTTATTACCTCTCTTAATACTTTTTTTTCAAATTCTGTCATCTTCAAATATCTTCCTCTTTCTTAAAATCTGATGATACCGATAAGCAAAGCGATGGGCTTCATCTCTTACCCTCTGAAGAAGCTGAAGGCCTAAATTATCTGAAGGAAGTCTTAATGGTTCTTTCTTAGAAGGAATCCAGATTTCTTCCTTCCTCTTGGCAAGAGAAATTACAGGAATCTGCACCCCTAAGCTATCCAAAGTTTTTTTTGCCACAGATAGATGTCCTTTTCCTCCATCAATTACAACCAAATCAGGAAGTTTTTTTCTCTCTTCCTTAAGATGTCGATATCTCCTTTCCACAATCTCAGCAATCATCCTATAATCATCAACCCCTTCCACTTCCTTTATCCGATAACGTCGATAACTACTTTTGTCCGGATATCCATCTTTAAACACAACCACCGACCCACAAGCTTCTTTGCCTTGTATGCAGGAGATATCTATCCCTTCAATTATAAAAGGAATTCTTTTTAAATGCAAAATTTCTTTTAAAATAATTGCCTCATTCCCCTCTGACCTTCCTGTATAAAGCTTAGAAAGAGCTTCCAGCCTATCTCGATAAAGACCGGCCTCTTCAAATTTTTTTTCTTTAGCTAACTTCTCCATTTTTCTCTGTAATTTTTTAAGTAATATTTTCCTTTCTCCTTTAAGAATTCTAATAATATTATCCACAATGTCTTGATAATCCTCTTCTTTTATCTTCTCCTCACATACTCCTGGGCATAAACGAAGATGATAATATAAACATACTTTCTTAGGTAGATTCTTGCAAGAACGAAAAGGGAAAATTTTCCTTATCAAGTTAAGAGCAGACTTTAAAAGCTTGACATTAGGATAAGGACCGAAAAGGATTAAGTTTTTTGTTTTTTTAGGTCGAGCCACATAAATTGCCGGATATTTTTCTTGAGTGATTACTACATAAGGATAGCTTTTATCGTCCTTGAGAACAACATTATACTTGGGCTTTTCCTCCTTTATGAGAGAAGCCTCAAGCAATAAGGCCTGTTCTTCGGTAGCGCATAGAATATAATCTATATCTTCAACTTTTTTAATGAAACCTTTTGCTTCCCTAAAATGAGAAAGGATTCTTTTTCTAAGGGAAGTGGTTTTCCCTATATAAAGAGCTTTGCTGCTTTTCCCCCTAAAGATATACACACCACACAAATCCGGTAATTCTTTTATCTTCTGCGAATCCATCCTCTCAAGTAATTTATCTGCTCTATCTTAAGTAAATTTCCTAAAAAAAGAAAAAGAGCTCCTCCTCCCATTACTGCCAAAAAGGCTTTTACATATTTATTATACTCCCCTAAGGAAAATATTAACTTAAAAAAAAGGGAAGAAAGGAATCCTAAAAGTAGTAACTTTAGTATATATCCTTTTAAATCCTCCCAAGAGATTAAATCTTTTATACGCTGATTTAGTTTGGAAAAAAGAGAGAAAAAATTAAACGCTGCCGCCAAACTACTTGCTAAAGCCACCCCTGCTATCTTTAAAGGGAAAATCAAAATCGCACTTAAGATAACATTTATTACCAAAGCAATGGTAGCATTTTTTGCCGGGGTAAGAGTATCCTTTAAGGCATAAAACGAATTAACCAGAAGTTTTATTCCACAAAAAAAGAAAAGACCAAATGAATAAAAGAACAAAACAGATGAGGTTAAATTCAAAGAATAGAGAGAAAATGCACCACGCATAAATAATACCTCAAGGATATCTCTGCCGGAGATAATAAGAACTAAACTGAAAGGAATTATAAAGAACAATATATTTTGAAAAGAAAAAAGAAAAAGCTTTTTAAAATCAACATAATTTTCATTTTTATAAAAATAAGAGAAATCAACAATAGCTACACGGGAAATAGAGATGGCCACCAAAGCAAGAGGAAACTGTATAATACGATTGGCATAATAGACAGCAGCCAGGGCCCCTTCCCCCACAATCCAGCTTAAAGAAGAAAAAATTGTATCCACAAAAACAGAAAGTTGATAAACAAGTGTTGACCATATCCGAGGAAAGAATAACTTCATCATTCTTATAACATCTTTATCTTTGAAAATTCCTCTTATTTCTGTCAATTTTACTCCTATCTTTTTTCTCCATCCTAAAAAAAGAAAAGAAAGCAAAAATTGCAAAAATCCAGCCACTAAAACACTTAAGATGAGGATGTAACCTTCAAAATATTTTTTAAAGAGGAGTATCCCTACAATAAGAAAAAAATTAAAAATGCAAGGGGAAAAAGCAGGAAGAAAAAATCTCTTTTCTGCGTAAAAAAAAGCGTTAAATAGAGCTACCATTCCAATAAAAAAAAGATAAAGAAATAAGAACTGAGTGAATTTAACCGTCAAATTGAATTTAGCTATATCCTTAAGGAATCCGGGAGCAATCAACATAACCAGAAATTTAGAAAAGAATATTCCTACAACGACAATAGAAATCAAAAAGAAAACCAATAAAGAAGTAACTTTTCTCCCTAATTCATTCAATCTTTTTTTATCCTTTTGATACTCAGAAAATACAGGAACAGCTACCGAATCAGAAAAACCCTCTCCCAGAAGACTCCTTAAAAGATTGGGAATACGAAAAGCAACAACAAAAGACTCCAATATCTTTGAAGTCCCAAAGTATTTAGCAATAATAACATCTCTTATTATCCCCAGAATTCGTGAAGAAAGTATTCCACTACTTAAAAGAGTAGTGTTTCTAATTATCTTCCTGAACATCTTAAAAATCTCTTGACATCATCTATTGATTTTGGTATAAGCTTCTTCTATGCCTCAAAGAAAGTCAGCAAAAAAAGAGCTAAAAAAGAGCCTTAAAAGACACGCTCTTAACTTAACCCGTAAAAAGAAAATCAAAGAAGCTGTAAAACTCTACCGTAAAGCAATTATAGCAAAAAATTTGGAAGAGGCAAAAAAAGCTTTAAGCCTGGTATACAAAACTTTAGATAAAGCAGCTTCTCGAGGAACTATCCATCCCAATAAAGCGGGAAGAAAAAAAAGCAGGCTGACTTCTCTTCTTAAATCTATTTCTTAACTTTTTAAGGATAACTTAATTACTAATCTCTCCAGTGCCAGAAGTGGGGATATTCCCTTTTCTTTTATTAATCTGTCTGTTTCCCAAAGTAAAGATAATACTTCTTCTCCAAAAAAATGAGAATTTCTTATCAGCCTTCCTAAAATATTTGTGCCTATTGAATTATCCTGCCGGAAAGCTTCTTCTAAATACTTTAAAGCGGAATTATAATCCCTTCCTATCCAGGCCTCTATAAATTTGTTGAGAGGAGAAAAATAAGAAGAAGAGAAAGTTTTGCGAACAACACTCCTTCTTAAAATATAATGGAAAAATCTGTCTTCCTTAATTTTTTTTATAAAACGGTTATACTCCTCCTCAATCTCAAAAATTATATAAGGAGGCTCTTTCATTTTTCTTAATTCCTTATAAATAAATTCTCTAAGAGAAGGAGGAAGTAGTTGAGGATTTTTAAAAATAATGATTTTTTGTGTAAAAGAGGCACTCTTTAAAATTTCGATAATTTTTCTCTCATCTATTTTTTCGGGATAAACAGTGGCCAAGCCTAAAGAAAAGTTTTTCTTTAAAAGAACTCTTTTAACCATCTCAACCGCCCGGTGACGATGCAAATAATCCTTACCAATTACACAGAAAAATCTTACTTTATTCTCTCTCATTACCAATCAGAAACGATTGTCTCCACAATCCTTTGCGCGGTATCCTCAATCAAATCTTGAATTGCTTCTTCTTCAGAAATCTTATAAGGGCCGGACAAAAAGAAGGTGGTCTGACCTATTATCTTTTTTTCTTTTACAAGCTCACCTTGGGGAGAAAACAACTTCGCTTCCACAAAAAGTTTTAATCTTTGCTCACTTACCTCATCATTATCCTTATAGCGTAAACTTTCCTTCTTATAACGGTAGATATTTGTTTCCAATCTATAGGCAGATACACTATTATTTAGGGAGGCTCCTCTTAAATTAATTTCTTCAATGATTTTGTTGGTAAGCAACTTGTCTAACAATAAAGGATAAGAGTTGTATTCTGAATAGGCTCTCTCCTGGCTCGTTAAACTCACAGAAGTAGTTACTGGTTTCACGCAAATATCTTTTATATTCACCAGATGGGTAGAATATCCACATCCTAAAAGAAGTATAAGAAGAAAAAATCTTCTCATTTTAACTTTTGCAGCTCTTTTTTTGCTCTCTCAGCATAACCGGTGTGAGGGAACTTTTCTATCACTAATTTATAATAAATAACCGCGCTCTCCTTTTTTTTCTGTTTTTTATAAAACTGAGCGACCTCAAAATATTTCTTTGCCTGTTTCTCTCTAACCTGTTTTAAAATTTTTTTTGCCTTTTGAGACATATCTGCCTGGGGGTTTCTTTTAAGAAATTCCTCGAAGCCTTTCTCAGCTTCTTGATAATAGACATCATCATAGTCGCTTCCATAAGATAATTTTGTATATACCCGACTCAATTGAAACTTTGCTAAATCATACCATTCACTTTCCGGGTAATTATCTACAACCTTGCGAAAGAACTCTTCAGCTTCCTCCCATCTTTTCAACTCCATCAAAATTATCCCCACCTTATATAAACTGGCAGGAGCGTATTTAGAATAGGGGAAATCTTCAGCAATCTTTCTAAAAATTTCTAAAGAGGGATGTTCTACAAATTCATATAAAGAAATACCTAAAAAATTCTTTGAGGGCTGATTAAAAAAGTATTCTCCTATTTTATATTCTCTTTCCAAAACTTCCTGAATCCTCTTACTGTTAGGGTAAGTGGTAACTAATTTATGGTAAGCTGAGAAGGCTTTATAGTGTCTTTTCAGCTCCTCCCAACATCTTCCTATATAATACTGAGCTTCAGAGGCTTCAAAGGAATCAGGAAATTGATTAATCAGCTTCCGGAATTCTTTTAAGGCTCTTTTATACTCTTTCTTCTTGAAAAATTTGAGTGCCTTCCTTAACTGAAGTTGAGGAGCAGCTAAAGAAGCCAATTGAGGATTTTTCCATTTCTGTGTCTTAGGGGACCATATCCAAAAAGCATAGGAATTGGAGGAAATAAAAAAATATAATAAAAAGAGAAAAGCTAATCTTCTCATATAAATTTTAATAACTATAACAAATCTAAATTATTTTGTCAAATAATCCTTCTTAATCCAGATATATCAAATCCTCAAAGTTATATAAAGAAAGAAAAAGGAGAAGATAATTCTGGAGATGGCGGGTTATGAGAAAATTATTCTTTACATGCTCCCTTCCATTACGTGCTAATCTTCTTGCATATTCCGGTTCATGAAGAAGTCTTCTTATCCAATGAGCTGTCCCCTCTATAGTATAGGTAAGAATCCCGGAATATTTATGGGCAATCTGCAAAGGAATACCTCCTACACAAGAAGCAATTACCGGTTTTTCTTTCCACAAAGCCTCCGCCACTGTCAGCCCAAATCCTTCTCTTAAAGATTTCTGCAAAATTATTGTGGATGCACGCTGAAGAGCGTTTATCTCTAAGTGACTATTGGGAGGAAGATGCAATACGAAAATATCTTTTGAGGAAGCAGCTTCGTTTTTTACTTCTTCCAACACCTTTGTCCCTTCCGGATCATCAAGGGCTCCTCCTCCGGCAAGGACTAACTGACAATCGATATACTTTTTAACCATTCGATAGGCTCTAATTACTCCGATAGGGTCTTTTAGATAATCAAATCGAGAAATTTGGGTAATAATGGGTTTTTCTTTATCGATACCAAAATGATTCAAAACTTTTTCGATAAAGTCTTCTTCTAATTCTTTATTCTTATCACTTAAAGGGTCTATGGAGGGAAAAATTAACACCTGGCGGACAGACAGATTGCGAGAAAATATAGGAGCACTAAATACACTGACATCATATTTTTCAATGATTTTTTTTAAAAATATCCATATGTCTCGACAGGGAGAGGAAAAATCTATATGACAACGCCATATCCATCTGTTCCTCAATTTTTTTTTCATCTTTACCAAAGCGATAGGTTGAGGGTCGTGAACAAATATAACATCTGCCCACTTTTTTATCTTCAAAGCATTCTGATGATTAATCTCTAAGAAATAATCCAACTCCTTTCCTGATAAAGGAACATCTACCCCATGAAGACGATTATGAATCTTTTTAGTGATAAAGAAAAAATTATCTTCCGCCTCAATTACATCCCACCAAACATTTACTCCCAACTGTTGCATTAAAGGAACCATTCGGGACAAAATCTCTGCTACCCCGCCTCCAAAAGGAGTAGAGTTTATATTCTGGATACTTACCCCTTTTAGCTTCTCCGCTAAAAGATACAACTCATCAATTATTTCATCTCCTACAATAGCACGATAATCATCAATTCTGGGCATCATAGATAATTTTTAACTAAATTAATAATCTTTTTTCTTAATCCTTCCAATGTATAGGTGTAAGGATCAAGTTTAGAAATTCTATCCGCCAACTCTTTATGCCCTAAATCTCTAAGCCAACAGGAAAAATCATTATCATGCTTTTTCAGACGCAGCCTTGCTTCAAATATATGAAAGTAAAGAGAATGAATAGTAACTTTCTCCAAACAATTTAGAAACTCTATTAAATTAGTTGCTTTATAAGGTGTAGGCAGAATAAATATTCTTGAAGAAAGAAAACGAAACTCTTCTTGAGGAAGACAACTTCTCTCTCCTAAACCGGTATTCTTAAGATATCCCCCTAAAACATTTAAAAACTCCTGACGTAGTTGGTCTATATCTGAGAAGCGAAAAATATCTACACTGGCAATTTCCTCGCCCAACTTCTTTAACCCCAAAGAAGTAGTAATCCAGTAAGAAAAATCATTAGGATGTTCGGGAGAAAAATAACGATGCTGTTCTAAGTAATGATGAGTATGATAGTAGATGCTTGAAGATGGCACTTTTTTTATCCCCTCATATAACTCTTTTATATTTTTGGCTGTCTTACCCAGAAGTTCTACTTGTGTCAGACGGGTATGAAAATGAAACGGTTCCATTATTTTATCAGTCTATTTAAAAATTTTTCTAATTCTTGAGGTGCAGAAAGAAAAAAGTGTGCACCGGAAAATTTAGGCTTTTTGTTAATCAACACTCCTGCCCCCCACACACGCAAAGCAAAAAAAGCATCCTCATCAGTAGTATCATCACCAAAATAGATTACTCTTTCTCTTCTTAAAGAAACCCCTAATCTATCCATAATCCATCTTATCGCCCAAGCTTTATTCCAGCCTGAGTTGATAATAATCTCTAAAACCTTTTTCCCCTGAATTAACCTCAAGCCTTTTTTACCCTTCAATACTCTCTTTACTTCTCTTCTAATAAAAGGAAAGAATTTATCCTCTACTTGACGATAATGAACAGCGATACTAAATTTTTTATCCTCAATCAATATCCCAGCTATTTCTCTCAAGGAACAAGTAAGTTCATTTTTTATCTTAAAAATGAGGGGTCTTAATCTTTTTGCTGAAGGAAAAACAAAACGCATACCTCCTCCTTCAATCTCTAACCCATGAACCCCGGCATAAATAATATTCTCTATATCCACTAATTCTTTTATCTGGTGGATAGAACGTCCACTAATAATAACCGTAGGAAATTTTTTTGAAATTTTCTCTAAGAGCTTTTTTCTTCCTTGAGGAAGAAAAGCTTTATCCGGTGAGGAAACAATAGGAGTAAGTGTTCCGTCATAATCGAAAAAGAAAATACTTTTTCTTTTCTTAAGATGCGCAGGCGAAGGCTTTAAAAAATAATTAGGATTAAGAAAAATTCCTCTTCTCTTAAATATTTTCAGCTCCCTTCTAAGATTAAGTCCCTGAAAAAGGTAAAAAGGTTTTCTTTTAAACCAACTTTTTATCCAATCTATATCCAAATAAGCTAAATCTCTAACTGCTATATCCGCTCCACTCTCTAAAAGATATTCTACATTATTTTTTCTGGCTACCCCCACCACTAACCCAAACCCTCCCCAACGTGCTGCCTCAACACCTGAGGAAGCATCTTCAATTACTACTGAGGAAGAAGGGGCAACCTTTAGTCTTTTTGCTGTCTCAAGAAATATATCAGGATAGGGCTTCCCTTTAAGACTCAATCGAGAGGAAACCACTCCATCAACTTGAGCAGAAAAAAGATGTCTTATCCCCAAAGAATTTAAGATTAAAGAACAGTTCTTAGAAGAAGAAGCTACCGCTACCTTAATTCTTTTTCTCCTTAATTCTTTTATTAACTTAATTGTTGAGGAATAAACCTTGGGTTTTTCTTTCTTAAGGATTTTCTTAAATATTATATTTTTTTTATTTCCTAAACCACAGATAGTCTCTTTGCGTGGTGAGTCAGAGGAATTTCCCCAGCTTAGCTTTATTCCTCGTGAAGAAAGAAAACTTCTTACCCCTTCATATCTGGGCTTTCCGTCTACATAAAGAAGATAATCATCATAAGTGAATTCCCTGAATTCCCTTTTTCTCCTCAAGTACTCATCAAAAGTTTTTTTCCAGGCTAAAAAATGAAGATGTGCGGTTTGCGTAATAACTCCATCTAAATCGAATATAACTGCTGAAGGTAATCTCTTCATCAATAAGAATTATAAACGATTAAGATAAAAGGACAAGTAAAATCATAAAGAAAGAGGTATATCAGAGATTATTTTTCCTATCCAACGCCAAATGTTATTACGCTGAAGATAACCTCTCAATTTCCTCATCTTTTCTCTTTCCTCCTCATCCTTCATTGTAAGAGCATAAACCAAAGCTTTGGCTACTTCTTCAGAATAATAAGGATTAATCAAGATTGCTTCTTTAAACTCCCTGGCTACTCCTGTAAACTTACTTAAAACCAATACTCCTCTCTCATCGAAACGGGAAGAAACAAACTCCTTGGCTACCAGGTTCATCCCATCATGTAAGGAGCTTACAATACAAACATCCGCTAATCGATAGAAAGCCAAAAGTTCACAGAAAGAAAGATGTCTTCGCACAAAGATTATAGGCCTCCAAAACTCGGTGGAATGCCTAAAATTTACCTCTTCTACCAGATTGTTTATCTGATCATTTAATTGTTTATATTGAGAGAGATGAATACGAGATATCTCCCCCATTTGGATAAAGACTACTTTTTCTTTAAATTGGGGATACACCTCAAAGAATTTATCTATCGCCTTAATTCTTTCCAAAATTCCTTTGGTATAATCTATTCTGTCTACCCCAATAATAACTTTAAAGTCTTTCAGACCAAATTCTTCCTTCAAGGAAAAAGTTGCTTCCTCAACCTCCTTTTCTCTGGCTTTTTTATCTAACCCCTCAAAATCTACACTTATAGGATAGCTTTTTACCAAAGTAGTATGCCCCTGATAGACTATCGTAGAACTTTCTTTATTAATTTTGCTCTCTAATTCTCCGGTTACAGCATCAAAAAAATTATTACAAAAATAACGGATATGAAATCCTAAAAGGTCATAACTAAGTAAGCCTTCTAAAAACTCCTGTTTCTGAGGAAGAATTCTAAAGACATCATAAGTAGGCCAAGGAATATGCCAGAAAAGAATAGTTTTAATAGAGGGATCGAATTTTTTTAGATATTTACTTACCAAAGCTAAATGATAATCCTGCACAAAGACCACCGCCTTCTTCCCCTTACATTCCTCATAGATACTGGAAGCAAATTTTTCATTTACTTTTTGATAAACCTTCCAATCCTCCTCCCTAAATATAGGCTTAATGAAAACAAGATGAGAAAGTGGCCATAAAGCTTGATTGGAAAAACCATAATAATATCCCAAATTCTCCTCTTTGCTTAACCATATATACTTTATCTCATAAGAAGGATTATAAGGAGGGACTTTCACTTTATTGTTTTGAGCAATGAATCTATCGGCATCCCCACTCCCACAACATACCCACAATCCTTTAAGTTCCTGCATTACAGGATCTAAAGCAGTAACCACTCCCCCCGGGCCTCTTAAACACTCAATTTTTCCTTTAACAAATTTATGGATATAAGGCTGGCGGTTAGAAGCAACAATGAAAAGAGAGTCTCTCAATTTATTTTTTACCAGATCAATAACCGTTTTTTTACTCCAACCTCGCCACATCAGGTGAACTTTTTATAAAGATTAAGGGTATCTTGGGTTACCCTCTCCTTGGTATAATGTGACTCAATTATTTGTCTTCCAGTATAACCCAACCGACAGCGCAATTTATTATCCTCCAAAAGCTGAATAATCTTTGCTGCCAAATCCTCAAAATCTCTTATATTTACAACAAACCCATTCACACCATCCTTGATAACCTCCGGCATACCCCCCGAATAAGTAACAACCATCGGCCGAGAACAGGCCTGAGCTTCAAGCATGGTAAGACCAAAGGGTTCGGGAACCGTTGAAGGATACACACATACACAAGACAATATATAAAGCTCCTTCATCTCTTCTAAAGAATAAAAATCGATAAGTATATTCTCTTCCAACCTAAAATGTTTAATAAGATTTACCATATAAGCAATATCCTTCTGCTGCATTTGATCCCAATCAATGATATTTTTCGAGCCGGCAAGAACCAAGATTATTTCGGGATATTTTTCTCTTACTAAGTTAATTGCCTTAATACTTATATCACAACCCTTAGCCAAACCAATTCTGGCAGGATGAAAAATAACCTTTCTATTTTTAAGCTGAGGGTATTTTTTTAAAATTTTTGTTGGTTTTATATGAGGATGAAACTTTTCTTGATCTACACCATGATGAATCACAGTAATCTTTCTATCATCCACTCCTATTCCAATTATCTCTTTTTTAATGTAGTAACTTACAGCAATTATATGTGTCCAATTTACTTTATGAGTAAGTTCCAAAAAAAGAATATCATCCCAGACATTGTGTGCAGTAAGAATCAAAGGTATACCTTTCTTTTCAGATAAATCTTTTAAAATCCTTGCATGCACCTCGCTAAAATAATGCATATTATGAGCATGCAAGATATCCGGTTTGGCTTTTTCTATAAAAGAAGAAAAGACATTCTCGATATCTTCCTCCAGTCCCTCCAAGCCTCTGCGAGATAGCCAGTTTAAATCCATAAGAGGGGTGCGCCATAAGCTTATTCCTTGATATTCTTCATAAGGAGGAACGCCCTCTACGCTACAGGTAAGAAGAGAAACTTTATGTCCCCACTTTACCATCTGAGGCAGAATTATTGTAAGATGAGTCTCTACTCCTCCAATTATAGGAGGAAATCCCCAATGAAGATGGGCAATATTTAATGACTTCTTAATAGTAATCCTCCTTTTTTTCTTTGTATTCTTTAAAGAATTTGTAGAAATAGCCACTTTTTATCTCTTCTTTCTTCTCTCCAAAAACAATCACTTTAAATTTCTTCTTACCCCTATAAGAGATTTTTATCTTTACACAATCATTTGTCAACTCAAAATTAATCAGGCTCTTTCGATAAGTAAGAGAAAAGTTTACCCTTCGCCAGCTATAAGGTAAATTAGGATTTACAAATATAGTATTATCTCTAAATCTTATCCCACAAAATCCAAAAATCAAAGCCTGCCAGGTTCCTCCCAAGCTTGCGGCATGCACTCCTGCAGCGGTATTTCCATAAAGATTACTGATATCTGTTCGCAAAGAGACATTAAAAAGCACATAGGCACGGTGTAAATCTGCGCACTTTGCCGCAATCAAGGAGTGGATAGGAGCGCTCAAGGAGGATTTATGTAAAGTGCGTGAAATATAAAATTCATAATTGCTCTTTATTACCGACAGAGGAAATTTATCTTCTAAAAGATAAAGAAGCATAAGTACATCTGCCTGTTTTACGAGTTTGGTGTATTTTAAATCCTTGGGCTTAATCGCTGGAAGAAGGAGGGGCATTCCATTCTCATCGGTGCGTACAATTTTTATATCTTTCAATTTAAAATATCCCTCAAATTGCTCAATAAGTTTGGTCTTCTTATCAAAGGGGAAATAAATCAAAGAAGAAATCCTTTTCCATTCTCTTACTTCCTTATCTGTAAGACCCAAATTATGTTTCAATCTGTTAAATAATTCTTTTTTTTCCTTTTTTAGCTCGAAATACAACTGATAAGCGATATCCAAATTCCATCTAACTAAACCATTTGTATAGGCATTATTATTAACATTAATATGAAATTCATCCGGTCCAATTACATTATTTATTTCATACCGTCTCTTTTTCCTGTTGAATTGAACACGTCTGCTCCAAAAACGTGCCAGCTCAAAAATGACTTCATAACCATATTTTCGCATGAAATCCTCATCTTGAGTAACAAAATAATAATTATAAAAAGCGTAAGCAATATCAGCATTTATATGATGCTCCTGTTTGTGAGTATAAATTTTTATTATTGAACCATCAAAATCAGGTGCCCAAGAAGGAGTCTCTTCCTCTCCTGTATCAGCTGATTCCCAGGGAAATTTTGCCCCCTCAAATCCCTCCTTTTTAGCTAACCTTCTTGCCTCATCAATTCTTTTTGCTCGATAAAGAAGAAGATTTTTTGCAATTTCAGGAAAATTATAAAGATAAAATGGCAGAACAAAAATTTCGGCATCCCAAAAGATATGACCATGGTAGCCCTCTCCACTTAGTGTGCGTGCCCCTACACTGGAAAATCCCTCATCTTGAGGAGCACAAATAAGAAGATGATAAAGATTAAATCTTAAATTCTGCTGTAGATTGGCAGTGCCTTCAATCTTTATATCTACCTTTTTCCATAACTTTTCCCATCTTTTTATGTGAGAGTTTATTAGGTTCTCAAAAGGGGTATGAAAAAGATAAAAAAATTTTTTGAAGGTAAGATTCTTGTAACGAGAAATATTTTCTCGATAAGGAAAATGCTTTATAAAAATTATCTTTGTAAACTTTACTCTTTCTCCTTTTTTTATTTTGAGTTGAAAGACATTATCAGAAGCAATCTTCTTCCTCTTTCCTATCTCATAATAAAAACCAGACCAATAAATTATAATATATCTTTTCTCCAGAGTAGAAAGTATTAAAAACCCTGCATTTTTAAATTGACCTGCTTCTTTTATCTTAAAATGCTTTTTTCTCCCCTCAGTAACCGCTCCGGCGTTAAATACAGTAGTATCTATCCCGGTATAAAGATCAACCACACAATCATTATCCAAAGGAGTGAAAACAATCTGCATTACCGCTAAGTTCTTATGGGAATAAGAGATAAATCTGATTGATTGATAATCAAACCTTTCTTTTTTCACATTTTCAAAAACAGTATGTCGAATAAGCAAAGCTTTTTTGAGATTAAGTACTCTTTTGTGAGAAATGTTTTTCATTGCCATCAACCCTATCTTTTCTCCTTCCACTGTAAATCTAAAATTGAAAGGATTGGGGAAATTTACTAACTCCTTCACCTGGGAACCCATCTTATCGTAAATTCCTGCTAAATATAAACCGGGCATAGCATCATAAGGAATCTCTTCTAAAACAGCACGAGAAGAAAAGTATCCATTGCCTAAAGCAAACTGGGACTCACGAATCTTCTGAAGAGAAGCAACCCACTCCGTCTCCTTTATCAGCCATAACTCATCCTGAAGATAAGAAGAGTATCTCATTTTTTTAAATTATTATAATGCAATTATTATAACATACAACTGGATGAGGAAAAAATTAATTTTTGAAAGTTTTAGATATTTTTCTCTTTATGATAAAATAAATTAATGAAAAAAAGGGTATTTACAGGAACAAGTGGTTATAATTACGAGCACTGGAGAGGAATTTTTTATCCTCCTGAATTAGCCAAGGATAAATGGCTCATATTTTATACCCAACATTTTAATTGTGTGGAACTTAACGTAACTTTTTATCGACTACCCTCAGAGAAAACCTTCCATAACTGGTATAAAAACACGCCTGCTTATTTCCGTTTTGTTATCAAAGGCTCTCGTTTTATTACCCATATAAAAAGATTAAAGAACTGTAAGGAATCTTTGAATATCTTCTTTCAGCGCGCCTCTCTTTTAAAGGAAAAATTACTTTGCATTTTATGGCAACTTCCTCCTTCCCTGAAAATTGATTTTGCTCGTCTCAGAAATTTTATAAAATTATTGAAAAAATACCCTTATTTTCACAGTTTTGAGTTTCGTCATCAAAGCTGGTTTAATGAAACAATTTATAATTTGCTGAAAAAAAATAAGATAAATCTATGTATTGCTGATTCCCCACGCTTTCCTTCACAAGAAGTCATCACTACCAACTTTATTTATTTAAGATTCCATGGAGGAAAGATTCTTTATGGCTCAAATTATTCTTCAGAAGAACTAAAAGTATGGGCGAAAAAAACAAAAAAATGGCTTAAAGATGTAAATCTACTATTTGCTTTTTTTAATAATGATGCTTATGGATTTGCAGTTAAAAATGCACAAGAGTTTAAAAGATTGTTAGAAGATGAGAGCCTATAAATTAAAAGATTCCTTAAGAGGAAAAATAAATTACGAAAAAGAATTAAATCCTCAACAACTTAAAGTAGTAAAGGAAGCGGATGGCTCCTGTTTAGTTCTGGCGGGCGCAGGCAGTGGAAAAACTCGTGTTTTAATCTATCGATTAGCTTATCTTTTAGAAAAAGACATAAATCCACAAAATATTCTTCTTGTAACTTTCACTAATAAAGCATCTCAGGAAATGATCCATCGTGCCGAGGCTCTGGTAAGGATAAGTTTATCCTCTCTTTGGACAGGAACTTTTCATCACATTGGAAATATCATTCTGCGTAGAGAAGCGGAAGTTTTGGATTATACTTCTAATTTTACCATTATTGATAAAGAGGACGCTAAAGACCTAATTCAAGATTGTATCGAGGAGCTGAAGTTATCCCAGGAAAATCTTTTCCCCAAAAAAGATATTATCTCCTCTATCTGGTCCTTAGCTGTAAATTCTTTAAAAGAAATAGAAGAAGTAGTCATCCCTTTCTACTCACACCTTGAAGAATTTATCCCTCTAATTAAAAGAGTGCTTAATCTTTATCAAAAGAAGAAGAGAGAAGCCAATATTATGGATTTTGACGACCTACTTCTTAATTGGCTAAAGTTAATGGAAATTGAAGAAATTAAGAAAAAATATGCTCAACAATTTAGATATATTCTGGTAGATGAATACCAAGATACAAATCGTTTACAATTTGAAATTCTCAAAAAAATATATAGCTTTCACAAGAATATCTTGGTGGTAGGAGATGATGCTCAATCGATATATTCTTTTCGTGCAGCCACCATTTATAATCTTCTGGATTTTCCCAAGGAATTTGAGAGTGCCAAAATATTTAAGTTAGAGACAAACTATCGTTCCAGCCCCCAAATTCTTAATTTAGCCAACCAAATTATAAAAAATAATGTTAATCAGTTTCCTAAAAAGCTCACCGCTGTTAAAAAAGATGATGAACTTCCTAAAATTGTAGAAACTTCTGATATATATGCTCAGGCAAAATTTATAGGGGAAAAAATTTTAAAATTAAATGAAGAAGGAATCCCTTTAGAGGAAATTGCTGTACTTTTCCGTTCCCGATTCCAGGCATTGGAATTAGAAGTAGAACTCATCAAACGTAATATTCCCTATATTGTAAGAGGAGGCCTGCGTTTTTTTGAACAAGCACATATAAAAGATGCGCTTGCTTACTTAAAATATCTCATAAATCCCAAGGATGAACTCTCTTTTAAACGGGCTATCTGCCTGCACAAAGGTATAGGAAGAGGGTTTGCTTTAAAGATATGGGAGAGGTTAAATAAAAAAAGAGAGTGGAAGGAGATTGAAAAAACACTTCCCAAAAGACAAAAAGAAGGCTTCTCTGAATTTATACAAATAATTGAAGAGATAAAGAAATTAAATCCCCAGCAGGCAATAAGAAGAATTTTGATTTTTTATAAAGACTACTGTTATCTTTCTTTTGATAACCCTGAGGAAAGAATTCTGGATTTAGAGGAGCTGGCAAAAATGGCATCAAGGTATCGCACCATAAAAAGATTTCTTGCCGAAATCAGTTCCTATGAAGAATTCAAAGGAGAAAGTATTTTATCCTACCAGGAGAAAGAAGATACAGTTATCCTCTCCACTATTCATCAGGCAAAAGGTCTAGAGTGGGAGGTGGTATTTTTAATTGGATTCTCGGAAGGAGAATTTCCTCATCCCAAAGCTATGAATGAGAAAGAACAACTGGAAGAAGAAAGAAGGCTTTTTTATGTGGCAGTAACCCGAACGAAAAGGTATCTTTTTATTACTTATCCTCAACGTCGATTTACCTTTCGAAATGGAATAATTATCTCACGCCCCTCAATGTTTTTCTATGAGTTAGAGAAAAATCTTTTTGAAGAATGGAAAATAGAAGAATAACTCTCTTTTTTGGGAAGATTTAATCAAGAAGAAATATAAAAATTAATTTTGGAAAAATTCATTATATTCCTCTCTCTAAAAGAAAGTCGCCCCTTCTGAATAAAAAAGAAAGGAAACCTCTTCTTCTATATCTTCTTTATCGAAAATGGTAAGAGCTTCCATCTCATTGAGAGAAAGCAACAGCTCTGTCTCCAATATGGAAAAATCCTTCTTTAAAGAAAGTTTTTTTATCCCCCAAGGAACAACCAGAAGAAGTAAAATAGCTAAACTAATTAATACTGGCCTCCAGAGGATATGCTGAATAATTCTTTCTTTTAAATCCTTAAAAAAACTCCTCGGATAAGAGTATTTCTTAAGTTCAAACAAAACTTGACTGATTGCTTTCTCTTTTTCCTGGGCAGGAATTACAATCTCCTCTCTACGTATAGAATTAAGCAGGCTTTCTAATTTTTCATATTCTTCTAAACACCTCGGGCAATTTTTGAGATGTTCTCTGTAAATATTCAAAGTATGCTCGTCTAATTCTTTATAGAAAAACAATATGAAATCTTTTTTATTTAAACACATCTTACCCACCTCCTTAAATTTTCTATTGCCCTGAAAAGATGTGTCTTCACACTACTGGGAGAACAGTTTAAAATTTGACTTATCTGATGAATTTTAAGGTAATGATAATGTCTTAGGATAAATACTTTTTTCTGCTTAGGGGAAAGCTTATCGATGGCTTTTCTTAAAATTTTCTCTTTTTCTTCCTTCTCAATTTTATCCCTCATATCTTCACTCCTGAGACAGTTTTCTTTTAACTCCTGCGAATTTTTTCTTCTTCTTAGATAATCAATCGCTGTATTCACAGTTATTCTATAAATCCAGGTGGAAGCTTTTGCTTTTTTTCTAAAGAACCTCAATCCTTTATAGATCTTAAATGAAACTTCCTGAAAGATATCTTTTGCATCTTCTTGATTATGTGTAAAACTATAAGCCAGAGAAACCACTTCGCCATAAATTAGATTTAGAATTTGAGCAAGGATTTCTTCCTCATTCTTTTTCAAAAATTCATCTATTAATTCCTCCAAGATTTTTTCTTTAGCCGGTTGCATCACATTTTATTATACCTGCATATCATCTTTAAATCATCACTTTCCTGAAAAAATTCTATCTTATTCCTTTTGTTGCCTTTGAATTCGTCCTAACTTTTCCATTATCCTTTGATACCTTAAAGGATCTTTTTCTTTTAACGCCTTTAAATATTTTCTTATTTTTTCTCTTCGTCTTTTTAAAACTCTTTGGCACTGGTAAGGATTCTTGCGACAAAATTCCTTTAATTTTTTTCTTCTTAATCTACGTCTTTTTTTCATTAATTCTCTAAATTTTTCAGGATGCTTATTCTTCAATCTCCTCAATCTTTCTCTTATTCTCTGGTGGGCCTCTTCTATAATCTTTTTGAACTTCTGAGGATTTTCCTTTTTTAATTTCTCCAAATACCCCTTTTGCCTTTCCAGTCTTTTTTCCAGAATCTTCATAAACTTTTCTTGGTATTTTTTTCTCAATGATATAATTTTCTCTTTCTCTTTTTGAGGTAAAGTCTCAAATATTGCCTCCTTACTTATTCTCCTCTCTATTTTATTCTCTGGTTTAGGGGTCTTTTGAGCAAAGATATAATTATCCTTTGCCCACAACACTATCCCTATTATGATTATCGATATAAATAACAATTTCTTCATCGTCCACCTCCTTTCTCCATCTTTTTAGACGAGAAAAAGAAGAAAAGGTCGACATTAATGATTGAATTTTCCCCAAAAAATAATTAAAATAGAAATGTGTCTAAATTAGGAACTGTTCTTAAGAATTCCACTCTTAAAAAAGAAATTCTAGGAGGACTTACCACATTTTTTACCATGTCTTATATTATCTTCATCCAACCTCTAATTCTTCATCAGGTAGGGATGGATAAAGGAGCAGTGATGGTAGCAACCTGTATTTCTTCTGCTATTGCAATGATTTTTATGGCTGTTTTGGCTAATTATCCTTTTGCTTTAGCTCCTGCGATGGGACATAATTTCTACTTTGTATACGGAGTATGTCTTGCCTTAGGAGTAAGCTGGCAAATAGCTTTAGGAGCAAATTTTATTGCCGGGGTAATCTTCATACTTCTTTCTTTTTGGGGATTGAGAGAAAAGGTAATTAATGCTGTGCCTTATTCTTTAAAAAATGCAATATGTGTAGGGATTGGTCTTCTTATTACTCTTATAGGACTGGAATGGTCAGGAATTATTAAAGCAAATCCTAATACATTTGTTACTCTGGGAGATATTAAAAGTAAACCCGCTTTAATTTCCATTTTTGGTCTTTTACTCATTGCTTTTTTAATCACAAAAAGAGCAAAAGGAGCAATCTTAATTGGTATTCTTTCTAATTTAGCAATTGCAATTTTTTCAGGGATGGTAAAATTTGAAGGGATAATTGGCAAAATTCCCTCTCTATCTTCTACATTTTTAAAATTAAATATACTTGAGGCATTAAAAATAAATATGTGGAGTATAATCTTTGTTTTTCTCTTTTTAGATTTATTTGATACCGTAGGAACTTTAATTGGATTGGCCGAGCAGGCAAACTTTTTAAAAGAGGGAAAACTTCCTCGTGCCCGTTGTGCTTTATTTTCCGATGCCGTAGGAACAGTCACAGGAACCCTACTGGGAACCTCCACTATAACAACTTACATTGAAAGTTCAACAGGAATTGCTGAAGGAGCGCGAACCGGGATTGCCAATTTAGTTACTGCCTTTATGTTTCTTTTATCTTTAATATTTTATCCTTTGATAAAAATGGTCTCTGCGCCTGTAAAACTGGAAGGATTCAATACTTACCCTATAATTGCTCCTGCATTAATTGTTGTGGGATGGTTTATGATTTCTAATATACGAAAAATAAATTGGGACGATTTTTCTGAAAGTTTCCCTGCCTTTGTCACTCTCATAACTATCCCTTTAACTTTCTCTATTACTGAAGGGATATCTTTTGGTTTTATTACTTATACTTTTCTTAAATTAATTAAAGGGGAAATTAAAAACGTTTCCTCTTTAGTCTCTATCTTCTCTCTACTTTTTCTTTTGCGTTATATTTTCTTATTTAAATAACTATTTTTCAAAAAGAGCCTGAGCAATCGTCTCGCCAAACTTTTCTGCTGCCTGAGGCCCTGAAGCAGTAATAATATTTCCATCTTTTACAACCAAATCTTTAACATAAATAGCGCCTTTTTCCTCAATTCTTTCTGCCTCTGAAGACCAAACGGTAGCTTTTTTATCCTCAAGTATTCCCGCATTAGCCAAAATCACGGGAGCAATACAGATTGCGGCTACAATTTTTCCTTTCTTAAATACTTTTTGTGCAATCCTCAAAGCAGGTTGATAATTCCAGTAAAATTGAGCTCCTACTCCTCCCACAAATACTACTCCATCAAAATTATCAAGGTTTATATCCTCAATTCTTAAATCAGGAATAACACGAGCTCCCAGCATCCCTTGGATAGAAGAAATATCTACCGAGGCAACTTTTACCTCTACACCTTTATCCTCTAAAACTTTCCTTGTTACAAGAAGCTCTTCGTCACGAAAATTAGAAGGAGCGATAATCATAACTACACTTTTTGTTTGAGAAAAAATGTTAAATGCTAAAAGAAAAAAGAGAAACAAAATTAATCCCTTCCTCATTCTACCTCCTTTTTAACTCAAAACATCCTTTTCTTTTACCCCCAAAACCTTCAAAATTCTTAAAGATGCCGGCAAAAGCTGGTGATGAATGTAATATTCTTTATCTACATCTTCTAATTTTATAAATTCTACAGGATACGCTTTCTCGCTAATAGAACCAGCACCTTTTTTAATCACAAATCCCACCACGCTCCCCTCTCTCACAGGAATGCCTTTTTCTTCCAGTTTCTTTGCTGCCGCAACATGAGGAGAAATAAGTTTATATTTAGAGAGAGGTTTTGTAATCTGTTCATAAACAACTAAGTCTTGAAGCTTAACTTTTAACTCTTTTAAATCTTCAATTTTCTTTTTTACTAATTTAGCTGCTTCACTAACTGCTTTTTTCTCCAAAATAAGATATAAAATTTTCTCCTGAAGATTCTTTGCTAAATTTGACCAGTCTCTTCTTACTTTTTCAAGCCCTCTTATTTTCAGCCTCTTTTTTTCATCAATTAAAGCATACCTTTTTTTAGCTATCCCTTTAGTTTCTTTGGGAATAAAAATCCCCCGCAAATAAAAATCCTCCAGCTCTATTTTCAGTATTCCTGGCAAAATTTTATTTGTTTTTTTTAAAAAATCTAAAAGTTCTTCTTTGCTTTTTTTATTTAATCCTAAAAAAGCAGAATCCGTATCTCCATAAATAACTGAAAAACCTTCTCTTTTTGCCCTCTCCATAACCTTTTTTATCCAGAACCTCCCCCACCAAGTTACTGCCTGAGCGCATTCCTTACTATACCATTTACTGGCACTAAAAGCATAATAACCATAACTGGCATTGGCGATTATCTTTAAAGCTTTTTGACGATTATCTAAAAGATTATATTCTAAACTTTCCTGATTAAGCTCTCTCATCCTCTTCTTCAATTTTTCTCTTTCTTTAAGTAAATTCTCAATTATCTCTGACTCAAAACCTCTTCTTTTTTTACAAAACCAAGTATTTAACTCCTCAATCCTAAAGCCATTATTTTTACAACAGCTGCAGCAAAGAGTTTCTAAAGAAACATTATAAGTAGAAATTATTGAAGGATACAGAGAAGCAAAATCAACAACAGCAATATTTTCATGAATTCCTGCCTCAGGCTCCTTTACATATCCACCCAAATAAGTCTCTTTCTGGCGCCTGATAATTTCCTCAAATTTAGGTTGATTAGGAACTATTCTATTTGTTTTCTTAGCCCATTTAGTATAGAACCACTCCACCAGCTGGCTATACATCATTCGTGAAGTATCAAAAATGCTTTGGCTCACGATACGGGTTAACTCTAAAATTTGAGGTAAAAGAATTTTTGCTAATCTAAAAGTTAACTGGGAATCTTTAAGACAATAGGAAGCAAGCTTCTCTAAATCTTTATTTTTCTGCCAAGCCTTGAGTATATCCTGATACTCCATTCCAATCTTCTTATCTCCTAAAATTTCACCTGCCACCGCATCTAAACTTAATACTTCTGTCTGCAGAATTGGAGAAAGAATACTATTGACAAAATTAAAAATATCTATATGTACATATCCTTTTATTTTTGCTGTGCTTGCCCTTGCTCTCTTTGAGAAAGTAACTCCTGATTTATCCCAAGAAAGAGAATTTAGCCTTACTTTTAATTTATCTGCTCTCTCCCTTATAACTTGAAAATCATAACCATCAGAATTATAACCTACAATAATATCGGGGTCATACTCTTTTATTACCTCTACAAATTTATTTAAGACTTCCCTCTCACTGGTAACTACCTCTACAAATGAAGGATAAGAAGCTTTTTTATAAGTAATTACTTTCCTAAGGTCATCGCCATAAAAAGAAATCATCACTATTTTTCTCTCCCCATTCTCCTCCACCACCTCTATATCAAATGATAAAATTTTATAAGGGAAAAAACCTTCTTTTTTCTCTAATTTCTGTGCCTGCAAAACTACATCCACATCAAAAATATTCTCTTTTATTTCTTCAGCCTCAACCTCAACACAATCAACACCAGAAATATTTTTCTCTGCCAAATATCCCCGGGAAAAACTCAACTGATACTCAAACTCATCTATAACTGAACCATTCCCTCCTCTTTTTTTCTCCAGTTTTTTTATAAGGTTACGTATTTTATATATATCTTGAGAAAGAGAACAGGTTATCTTAAAGAAAGTCTTTTCTTCCTGCCAGATTTTTCTAACCTCTTCTATTTTCTCTATCTTAAAATTATTCTCTTTTAAAATTTCTTCTATATCTTTTTTCGCTTTCTCTAAACAGGAAGGTAAAACATAAAAATAAGGCTGATAATAAGAGTCAATTATAGCAATTCTTTCCCTTTTTTTACTCCTTCCATAAAGAACAATTTTTGTTTTTCCTCTTATATTCTTATAATCAACATCTAAAAGATACACAAGCTCTTTTCTCATCATCCACTAAAAATTTATTACTTTTAAGCAGAAAAACAATAAGGTAAAAGCAAAATAATGTCCCCGCTCACAAGTGCTCGAAAATATCAGGGATGAAAAACTTTTCTCATATACTCTGAGGCCTCAATTAAATTTTTCACTTCTATAACTTTTTTCTCATCTATTTTTAAAACATATGCTATTTCACAAGTATCCCACCCTTCATCCAAGGCCAATAAAATTAAATCTAATTTTTCATAAGGAATGGTTAAAACCTGCTCATCATCAATCCCAGGAATAATATCAGGAGAAGGCTGCTTCTCTATAATTTTTGAGGGAACATTTAAATAACGAGCAAGTTTTCTTATCTGAGTTTTATATAAATTTAAAAGGGGCATAGCATCAACTGCTGCGTCACAGCCATGTTTTACAAAAAATCCAATTTTGTATTCAGTTTTATTTGCTGCACCAATAACTAACCTATTCTCAAGTTCTCCATAAAAATATAACAATAACATCCTCATTCTATGTTTTATCCGATAATAGGCATTACCCTTCTTAAGGAAAGAACTAAATTCTTTATTTTTTAAACCTACCATACTTGATACAAAAGGAGTTATCTTTGTTTTTTTCTGATAATAACTATAAGCTTTCCTGACTAATTTCTCTTTTAAACTTTTAAAAAACAAATTGCTTAAAGGAAACAATTTATATACTCCAATTTTTTCAAGATAAGGAGTTATATCAATTAGTTTTGTTTTAATCCCCAACTGTTTAGCAAAATTTAAAGCGTCTTTTATGTGTTCTTTTTTTGAATCTTTCTCAGGCATAATCAAAGCTAAAGTATTTTTTTCTCCCACAGCTTTTTTACATAAAGCAGCAACTACTGCAGAATCAATCCCTCCACTTAATCCCAATATCACCCCTTCTCTTTCCAATTTCTCGGTATACTTATGGATAAAATCTTTGAGAGATAACGATAGCTCCTCTGGATTAATTTCCATCTCTAATTTTAATTTTTCTAATTTATCCTCTTTATTTTTCATCTCTGAAAAGAGTAAACCCCGAACTACGCCTTTACCCCGTCCTTTCCTTGAAAGGGCGGGGTGGTTTTCTGTGGTTTGAGGTAAATACACCGGGGATTGAAATTATACCATTTTCCTCTTGCCTCAATTATTTTATTAGAACAAACAAAGGCAAAGCCTCAAAAAGGCTATTTATTCCCGTATTTATCCGCTGACCACATTTTGATGCCTACCCTCTAAGAACCTGAAAATATTACTTACTGTAGTCTCCAAAATTCTCTCCAGTGCCTCCTGACTATAAAAACCTATATGGGGAGTAAAAACAACATTATCTCTACTTAAAAGAATATGCCCCTTTATAAGATTAGCCAATACTTCTAATTTCCTCTCATCATAAAGGAGTTGTTTTTCTTCTTTAATTAATTCCTCTCCCTCTAAAACATCCAAGCCTACACCGGATAAAATTTTTTTATCTAACGCTTCAATTAAAGCCTCTGTGTCTATAATTGCTCCTCTTGAGGTATTTATAAGAATTGCTCCTTTTTTAATCAGATTTATGTTTTCTTTACTTATCAAATGATGTGTAGATTTGTTATAGGGGATATGTAAAGTAATTATATGAGAATTTTTTAAAAGATGCTCTAAACTTACATATCTAAATCCTAAAACCTCTGCTAAAAACTTATTCTGATGAACATCAAAGGCTAAAACCCGCATCCCAAATCCCTTGGCAATTCTTATTACATGTAAACCAATATGTCCTGCTCCAATAACTCCTAGAGTTTTATCTTTCAAATCAAAACCTTTTAATCCCTCAATAGAAAAATCGCCTCTCAGTGTTCTTAAATATGACTTATGGACATTTCGGGATAAAGATAGAATTAAAGCAAATGTATGCTCAGCCACTGTATTTTCTCCATAAAAAGGAACATTACAGACTAAAATTTTTCTTTTCTTCGCTTCTTTTAAATCAATATGGTCAAAGCCGGTAGAACGGGTAGTAATTAATTTTAAAGAAGGAAGAGAAGAAATTACTTTTTTATCCATCCTGGAATAAATAAATACTGAGATAATATTAAAATTTTTAGCTATATTTACATTGCTTTCATCCAAAGCAAAAGGGTAAAACTCAACAGAGATATTTCTCAATTTTCTTTTTAAGAATTTTTTCTCCCAATTTTTTATCTCAAAAAATGCTATTTTCATCCAAATTTTTTTGCTACCTCCTGAGAGGCTAATACCAGAGGATATATTGTAGGAGCAGAAGTCAAGCAGGGATGAGTCGCTATTTGTAGAGTTTCAAGTTCTGAAAAAGAGACTCTTTTCTGAATTGCTACTCCAATAGTATTAATTAACTCCCCACAGGAAACGCCACCGGCAACTTGTCCTCCCATAATAATTCCTGAGTGTTTTGAAAATATTAATTTTACTTTGATTTTCTTTGCTCCAGGAATAGTAGAAGGATGTTTATCTACCCCTTCAAAGTTACCAATCACTACCTCAAATCCTTCATCTTTTGCTGTTTTTTCTGTCAGTCCTGCGGAGCCTAAAACCAAACCATCGATATAAGTAGAATAAATTCCTACAGTTCCTTTATTTTCTCTTACTATCTTAACCTGATATAAATTTGCCCCGGCAATTCTTGCCTCTGATGTAGCAATTGAAGCAAGCAAAACAGGAGCATCTTTTCTTGTAAAGAAATCACGCTTCCCTGCACAATCTCCTACAGCAAAAATATCTTTATCTTCAGTTCGCATATATTCATCTACCCAAATACCTTTCCCTTTCCCTAAGGAAAGCCCGCATTCTCTTGCCAAATCAGTGTTAGGGAAGGCCCCAATTCCTAAAATTACACAATCTGCATCAAGAGTTTCTCCATTGGAAAATTTCACCTTTTCTACTTTCCCCTCTCCTATAAATTCTACAACTTTTCTATTAGTTAAAATATTTACCCCTTTTTCCCTTAACTTTTCTTCAGCAAAATGAGAGAATTCTTCATCAAAAGAATTTGAAAGAAGCCGCGGAAGAAGCTCTACAAGATAGACATTTTTCCCCTCCCACTTAGAAATCTCATCAGCAAATTCTATTCCAATAAATCCTCCTCCTAAAACCACTATATTTTTTGCTTTCTTTATTTTTTCCACCATTTTTTTTAAATAATCTAAATCTTTATAAATAGAAAAAATATTTTCTTTCTCAACTCCTGAAATAGGAGGTATCATTGGTTTTGAACCTAAGGATAAAACTAACTTTTCATAACTATACATATTTCCATTCTGGGTAAAAATTTTTTTCTCTCTACGTTCTATCTTTACCACCTTATCCACAATTACTTCAATCCCCATATCTTCCAATTTCTTGGTAGAAAGAATATTCTCTTGAGGGCTTTTTAAGCTAAAAATCATATAAGGAATCCCGCAGGGAACAACTCCTTTTTCTTTTTCCTTTATAATGGCTACTTTTTTATCAGGATAGTATTTCTTGGCCGTAGAAGCACATACTATTCCTGCCGGTCCTGCCCCAATTATTAAGATTTCTTTTTGCATCTTCCGCCTCCTTTACTTCTCTTTAAAAAAAATATTAAACTTTCTAATTCACAAGCCATATCTACATTAAAGACAAAAACAGAAGGAGAAACTTTTAACATAAGGGGAGAAAAATTAAGGATCCCTTTAACTCCTGCAGAAATTAAGCTTTCGGCTGCTTTTTGTGCTGAATCAGGAGGAGTGCACAGAATGGCAATTTTAACCTTTTTTCTTTTTATAACATTCTTTAAATTTTTCATATCTTCAACTTTTACTCCTTCAATTACCTTTCCAATTTTTCTTTCCTCAATATCAAAAGCACAGACAATCTTTATATTGAATTTAGAAAACCCCTCAAATCCCAATAAAGCTTGACCTAATCTACCCACTCCTACTAAAGCTATTCTCCATTCTTTATTTATTCCTAAGATTTTTTCTAACTCTTCTATTAATCTCTCAACCTTATATCCTACTCCTCTTTTTCCAAATTCTCCAAAATAAGATAAATCCTTTCTAAATTGTGCGGAACTAACATTTAAAAGAGGGGTTATCTCTTTAGAGGAAATAATTTTTATTCCTTTTTCTCTAAGTCTTTTTAAATTTCTCAAATACAAACTTAATCTTTTAATTGTATCAAGAGAAAAACAGCTTTTTTCAGTACAAACTTTATCTTTCTCCATTTGCTCCTGTTTTCAGGAATATACCAAAATAGCCCTTCCTGTCAAGCTTTATATATTCTGCTTCTTGATAAAGAAGAGAATCTCCTCTCGTAAAAGATATTTCCCTTTTTATTTTATTCACTATCCTCTTAGCTTTTTCTAAATCTACACAAGCTTTATTATTATAAATCAAATATTTTTCTCTATATCTTTTAGGAGTAAAATTGGGCATAATTACATTACAGCCTATCTGGAAAGCTTCCAGCTGACCCCTCTCAGGATTTAAAGTTGCTAAAGCAGTGGTTGCAGGAAGGAATGCCCAAGGCAAGTTAATTCTTACCAAAGCTAACACTTTTAAAGTTAAATTTAAATCCCCTGAAGGATAATTTTTTAAAGGAGTGTTTTTCTGAGGAATAAATGGCCCTATACCTGCCATATCCACTTCTAAATCTTTTAAAAAAATTATATCATCGGCTA
>CAZJOV010000002.1:0-32028 GCA_964547735.1 uncultured Planctomycetia bacterium
AATGGAAGGATAAAAGCACTTGACCCTGTGGATGATGATGATGTGGCTACTAAAGCATATGTGGATGCGCAGGTGGGAGGTAAAAAAATACATTGGGATGAGTGCCAGGTTAAATCTGATTGCGTTTACCTATCGGGCTCTAAGACTTTGAGCTGTGATTCCGGATATGTTTTGGTAGACCATTCTTGTGCAATGGAGAAGAGTGATAGTGGTGAATGCTGTCTAACTGGAGTAAATCAACTTTTTATTGAAAATCGTAATGTAAGTAGTGGAAAGACCTGTGGAAGCATTAAATGTTGCAAGTATTATTAAATTTTATCTTTATTTTTTCCTTTAATTCTGTTCTTCCAGAATAAATGCCTTATTAAAGCTGAAGAGGAAAAAAGTAAAAGGAACTCCCTTTGCCCTTAATTAACAGTGGAGACAAAATAAAAGCATTATATGGGTATTATTATCTGAAAATAAGCCCTATAATTTAAGTGAACAAAGGGGAAAGATGCTTTCTTTATATGAGAATTATTATCAAGGTATTATGCCGGAAAATACTTATTTTTAGTTTTAGTAGACAATCTTTTGGCTTGATAGATTCCACTAGATTCGGTCTAATAGGCAAATTAGCTATTGTGGCTACTGTAAATAAATAGCACTTTGATAATATGATTAATCCAGCTGAAATTAAATAAAGAAAAGAATTAACCCTGCTAAAACTTTTGAAGGAATTGGTGCCCACCCCAAGCGGGAATAGGTCTAAATCTTTAATCTTTGTTGGGTCTCTTTTATTAAAGTTTCAAAATTTTTCAATTTATCCTGAAGCACCATAAACAATGTCATAATTTACTTAGTATAATAATGAGAATAATATTTCGAAATCCAGCCATTTTGGCCATTTTTTCTGCTAAACTATCAGAGATTATTCTTTCTTCGTTTAAGATATAAAAACTCTTGCTTAAGGAGTGGGTTTCCTTAAATCTTTAAAAGCAACTACTGCTTCTGCTAAATCAATTGCTAACTGGGATACCAGATAAAGATACCCTCCTACCGCTCCTCCAACATCAATACCTTTCTCAATCTGCTGCCGACTGAATTTTTTCCGATATCTTTTTAACCCAAATTTTTCATTACCTGCCTGACGGCAGGCAGGCCTGCCCGTTTACCCCGTACCACGCAGAAAGCCACCCTGTTCTTTCGAGGAAAGGGCGGGGAGTATACTCTATAACTGTAACATTTTGAATAGTCAGGAAGCTTTTTAGAACTTTAGTGCAAATTTTGGGTTTAGAAATTGGTTGAAGTTCTTTAAAATAAGAATATTTCTTCATTTCTTATTCTGAAAAATAAAAATTTTTTAGCAACCGTTATTCTGATTAAAATAAGCCAGGGGAGAAAATAAGCACAACAGAGAAATTAAAATGCCGTATTCATCACCTTATACAATAATAGAAATGTTTATCATCTACTTTTTTAAGAGGGGGTGGATATTTACATTTTTCTTCTTGGTAAGGACAGTATTTTCTAAATACGCATCCTCCCTCTCTTTTGAAAGAGGTGATTTCTTCTAACTTATAATCAGCGGCTTCAAGAAGTAATTTTGTATAGGGATGAAATGCCTTATTAAAAATCTGGTGAATAGGGCCTGCTTCAATAATTTTTCCCCCAAACATTATAAATACATAATCAGCAATTTTTTTAACTAATTTTAAGTTATGGGAGATAAAAAGATAACTTAAAGAAAAATTTTCTTTTAACTCTTTAAGCAAATCTAAAATTTTTAAAGCAGTGGTTATATCTAAAAAAGATGTGGGCTCATCAAGAATCAAAATTTGAGGATTTCTTATAATTGCACGAGCTATAGAGACCCGCTGGACTTGCCCTCCACTCAACTGGTGAGGGAAACGAAAAAGAATATTCTCTTCTATTCCTACCTTTTTTAAATATTCCTTAAAAAAATCTTCTGCTTCTCTTTTTTTTAATTTCTCTACCTTTGCACGTGCCTCCCAGAGACTAAAAAATATAGTTTTGTAAGGGTCCAAGCTATTATATGGATTTTGGAAAACAATTTGAATGTTATCGCGAATCACTTTTTCATTCTTGGGATTGGTAATTTCTATATTTTTAAAAAAAATTCTCCCTTCACAAGGTTTATAAAACCCCAAAATTAACTTTGCCAGGGTAGTCTTACCACAGCCGGATTCTCCCACCAATGCCGTAACTCTATTTTTCTTTATAAGTAAATTTACTCCATCAACTGCTTTTATTGTCTCTTTTTTAAAAAAATATTTTTTTAAATTCTCTGTTTTAAGTATCATTCCACCCTTTTAAAAGAATCTACCAAAAACTCAGTATAGGAATTTTTTGGATTATTAAATATTTCTTCAACCTGTGCAATCTCGACCAATCTTCCCTGATAAATTACGGCGATGCGGTCGCATAAAAATTTTGCCAGTTCTAAATTATGGGTAATAAAAATAATCGTTAAACCAAAAGATTTTTTTAATTTTAAAAAAAGATGAGCGATCTGGCTTTCTACAGTTACATCCAAATTACTTGTCGGTTCATCAGCAATCAAAAGAGAAGGAGAAGTGGAGATAGCAAAAGCAATACTAACTCGCTGAAGCTGACCTCCACTCAACTGGTGAGGATAACTTCCCAAAATCTCCTCTATATTATCAATCCTTGCTTTCTTTAAAGAATCATAAATAACCTTCTCTATTATAGATTTATCTTCTAACTTTTCTTTCAAGTATTCTCTAAACTGATTCGCCATAGTCTGAAGGGGGTCAAAAGAATCATAAGGTGATTGAAAAATAAAATTTATCTTTTTCCCACGCAATTTATTAAGCTCATTTTCTTTTAAAGAAAATATATTTATATTCTCAAAGAAAATATTTCCTTTCTTAATCGCTACCTCGGGCAGGAGATTTACTATAGATAAAGCTAATGTAGTTTTTCCACTACCTGATTCTCCTACAACTCCTAAAATCTCACCCTTGTATACATCGAAACTAATGTTTTCTAAAGCTTTAACTTTATTTTCGTATTCAACCTCTAAATTTTCTATTCTTAAAATTTCTCTCATTCCCGGGGATTTAAAATCTTTCTTAAACTCTCTCCCAAAATATTGAAAGAAATTGTTGCTAAAAGGATAAAACAGCCGGGTATCATTATCCAGGGATAAATTCTTATCTTTACAATACTTAAAGCAGAAGATAAAAGATTCCCCCAACTGGCTTCTGGTTCCTGTATTCCTAATCCTAAAAGACTTAATCCTGCCTCAGCCAGAATATATCCCGGAATACTTAAAACAATGGCGACAAGAGCATAGGAAAACGTGTGAGGAAGAATATGAGAAATTATTATTTTAAAATCATTTATCCCTAAGGCTTTAGCCGCATACACATAATCCTGCTCACGCAAAGATATCGCCATCCCCCTAATTATGCGCGCCACCGGTGCCCAGCCAAGAAAAGAAAGAATTATTACAATTAAAAAATAGATCTGGGTTGAGGTTAAATTGGGAGGAAATGAAGCCCTTAAAGCTAATAAAAGATAAAATGAGGGAATCATCATAAACATCTCTACAATTCTCATAATAATATTGTCTATTCTTGCTCCAAAATAGCCGGAAATTCCACCGATAATCAGCCCTAAAGAGAAAGAAATTAAACTGGCAATTATTCCAATAGATAAAGATACTCTTGCCCCATAAAGAACACGACTAAATAAATCTCTTCCTTTATCATCAGCACCAAAAATAAAAACTTTAGTATCTGCTCCAAAAAGATGAATATCACAAGGTATCCCCAGTATTTTATATTTAAATCCCCGAACAAAGAATTTGAGAGGCCATATCTTTGATTTATCTTCGTAATAATGACGCTGATAATATTCATCAATTTTATATTTGTAGGCATATACAAAGGGACGGAAAAAAATTTTTCTTTTAAAATCAAAAAAGTGAATTCTTACGGGAGGCGCCCACAGATATTCTACATCTTCCTCATCATAAGGATAAGGAGAGAAAAAGGGAGCAAATATTGCTCCTATATAAAGAAGAAGCAATATCCCTAAACTAACCAGTGAAACTTTGTCCCTAACTATTTCTTTAAAAACGTTCATATCTTATCCGTGGGTCTACCCAGGCAAGTAAAATATCGGCAACCAAATTTCCCAAAATCAAAAGTAATCCTCCAATGAATACAGAAGCCATAACTAAGTATAAATCCTGGGATCTTACTGCTCCCAACATTACCTGTCCCAAACCAGGCCAGCTACAGATAATTTCCGTCAGAGCTGCTCCACTTAAAAGTCCAGAAAGTTGATAACCAAAAATTGTAATCATTGGATTCAAAGAATTTTTTAAGGCATGGAATAAAATTTTTCTTTTTGGCAGACCGCGTGCTTTTAAAGCATTCATAAAAGGGGAGGATAAAACCTCAAAAAGATTTGCCCTCAATATTCTTACCAGATATGCAATTGAACCTAAGGATAAAACTAAAGTGGGAATAATTAAATGTTTTAAAATATCAAAAATTTTTCCTATTTTACTCAATTCGTCAAAATTTAATGAACGCATTCCTCCTAAAGGCAGAAAATCTATAAATGTAGCTAAATAGAGAAGAAATATTGCTAAAAGAAAGGTAGGAAAAGATATAAAAATGTAGGAAAAAAAAGTGATTGTTTTATCAATAAATCTTTCTTTATATCTTACGCAGATTATACCTAAGGGGAATACAAAAAGCCAGCTAAAGACAATTGTAGAAAGTGATAATATAAGGGTATTAAATGCGTGCAAGGTAATAACTTTTATTACAGGAGCCTTATAAGTGAAAGAATATCCCCAGTCTAATTTTAATATACTCTTAAGCCAGGAAAAATATTGAATAACAACTGGTTTATCAAGATGAAATTTTTCTTTATAGAAATTAATCACTTGAGGGGACACTTGCGGATTAAGTTTTAAGGTATCTAAAAAATCACCAGGAGCAATCTGGATAAAAAGAAAAGTTATAAATGTCATTCCTAAAAGAAGAGGAAAGGATACAATTAATCTTTTTAAAATAATTTTTCTCATTTTTTAATATAAATATATTCTATCTCGGAAAAAGGACCTCCCAAGGGTGTAGGATACAAATTTCCAAATTTGTCTCTTACCGCATAAAGAGTGTAAGGGCTAACTAAATAAATCATGGGTAAATTTTCACTTACAATCTCCTGCCAGCGAAAAAATAGCTCTTTTCTTTTTTTCTCATCTAATATCTTTGCTGCCTGATTAAAAATATCCTCAATCTCTTCTTCCCAGGTATGTTGTGGTTTTCCCGTAGGATTCCACATATGAAGTGTGCCTTTATAAGACCATACATTTTTGCCAAAATAGGGCTCAATACCTCCGGTTAAGCCAATCAAAATCATCTCCCATTCAAATGTAGAGGTAAGCTTAGTTACAAGATTATTAAAATCTAAAGGTAAAAAGTTTATTTTTATACCAATTTTTTCCAAGTCTTTCTTTATTAATACAGCGATGCTAACTCTTTCTTTGTTATCGGCATTAGTAAAAAAATTAATCTCTAATTTGTGCCCTCCTGAATCCTCCAAAATTCCATCATTATCTCTATCTTTAAAGCCTAAACTTTCTAAGATTTTTTTTGCTTTTTTTGGATTATAAGGATACTCTTTTACCTGAGAATTGTAATATAATTTATTAGCTGAGGAGAGGGGAGAATACTGTGGCTTTCCCAACTTAGAAAATACAATATCAATAATTTTTTTTCTATCAATAGCAAAAGAAATTGCTTGCCTAAATTTTTTATTGCCGAACCACTTCTGTTTATATAAAGGAACAAAATATTTTTTTGTATAGGGATTAACCTGATTATTCTGATTTAATACAATAAAAGTAGAACCCCAGCTTACCCCGGCATTATAAATAGTAAAATCATCTTTTTCCCTTTTCCCTAAAATTGCTAAATCCTCAACTCTTAAAGGCATATAATCTAATTCTCTATCTAAAAATTTTAAAAGTATCGTATCCTGGTTGGGCAAAATCGCAAAAACAATCTCCTCTAAATAAGGAAGTCTTCTTCCGCATGTATCCTTCTTCCAGTAAAAGGAGTTTCTCTCAAGGATTACTCTCTCTCCAGGAATGTATTTTTTCAACCGATACGGTCCGCATCCAACAATGTCTTGGGGATTACTATCCAATCCCATACTGAAAGAAAACTCTTTATTTATAACTTTAGAATAATATTTATGTTTGGGAAGAATTTCTTGAGTTAAAGCTCTTAAGAAAGGGGCAAATGGAGAAGGAAGTATAAATTTTACGGTATATTTATCAATTTTTTCTACTTTAATCTTCTTTCCTTCAATAGTAAATATATCCCGGCTACTTGTGGGAATATCAGGATTATAAATTAAATCATTAAAAGTAAAAACCACATCATCACTTGTGAACTCTTTACCATCCGACCACCTTACTCCTTTTCTTAAATGAAAAATCCAAACCAAATTATCCTCTGTCTGCCAACTCTGAGCTAAATTAGGCTCTACTTTCTGTGTTTGAGGATTAATACGGGTTAAGCCTTCAAACAAAAGTGAGGTAATCTGTGTGGTTGATGTTTCTTTTGCCAGTATGGGATTGAAAGATTTCGGATCAGAAGTTGTAGGAATAATTAGTCTTCCTCCATATTTTCCACATTTTAATTTATACTCTGCAAATGGCTCCTTAAACGGTTGGGAGTATAAAAAAAGAGGGAGGAAGAATAAAATAGTTATAAAAGCTTTCATGGAAATAAAAAATTATTTAGATTTGGTTTCTGTTTTTTGAGGTATTTTTTCAAATAATGATTTTTGTTTTTGTTTGGAAAGAATTGCTAAAGTAATAGAAGTAAGAAAAAAAAGAATAGCTAAAATTGTTGTCATCTTTACTAAAAATGAACTTGTTTTTGTGCCAAATATTGACTCTACTCCTCCCAATGCCTCAATTAAACCTCCACTTCTCCCCCGCTGAACAAGAATAACTGCTAAAAGAAGAATTGTCACCAAAATATGTAAAAAGATAAGCAGATTATACATCCCCTACCTCACTGGCATTTTTAATTATCCCAATAAATGAATCTGCCTTAAGAGACGCCCCTCCCACCAAAGCTCCATCAATATCTTCCTCTTTAACTAAATCTTTAATATTTTCTGGCTTTACGCTTCCTCCATAAAGAATTCTTAAATTTTCTGCTAAAGAAGATGAAAACTTATTTTTGACCCAATCTCTTATAAATCTTTGTACCTCTTCTGCCTCAAAGGCGCGAGCAACTTTTCCTGTTCCAATCGCCCATACGGGTTCATAAGCAATAACTAAAGAGGAAATTTCTTCCTCTTTTAACCCCTTTAAATCTTCCTCTAACTGCCGCCCAATTACCTCTATCGTCTGATTGGCCTCTCTCTCTTCAAGTGTTTCTCCTACACATAAAATAGGAATAAGTTCGGTGTTGATTACGGATTTAAGTTTTTTGTTAATCATAACATCGTCTTCCTTAAAATACCTTCTTCGCTCCGAATGCCCAATGATTACAAACTTACACCCGCAATCAAGAAGTTGAGAAAAAGAAATTTCTCCTGTAAAAGCTCCGCTCTCCTGCCAAAAACAATTCTGCGCTCCCAGCTTTATATTCGTCCCTTTTATTATTTCTGCTACTTTAGCCAATGCGGTAAAAGGAGGACAAACTACGATTTCTGCCTTATCAAAGTTTTCTAATTCTGCTCTTATCTGAGAGACCAGCTCCTCTGCTTCCTTTATTGTTTTATACATCTTCCAATTTCCGGCAATCAAGATTCTACGCATATTTTTTAATTTTACTTAATTTTTCTATTTATGCAATGGTTTTTTTTAAATTTAGAGAAAGCTCAGGGGTCTAAAAAGAAAGGCAAGGTTCTTTTTATATCCTTTACTTTTCCTCTTTCCATAAAAAGATAGATATTTTTTAAGGAATTTATCTCATAGATATACTTATAATACCAAATCTTTAAATTCTTTTTATAATAGGAGGGGAAAACCTTATAGGGTAGGCCGAGAAAAATGACTACTTCTCTATCTTCCTTTCCCAAGAGATTTTTTCTAAATTGTAAAAAATCATCACCAAATCCACAATTTTGCGAAAAAGCCAAAATGGTTATCCCCACCAAAAGAATAAAATAGAGATTATCTTTCACTACACTAAATACATATAATATTTTTATCCGAAAATCAAGAAGAGGACCTAATTTTTCAAAAAGATTTCTTTAAGAAGATAATAAGATTTTTTAGGGGCTCTTTTATTTATTCCATATTCATTTTTTTCTTTTGATAAACCAACTATTCCAAACCACTCCTCATTCATATTTAAATTGTCCTTTGCTTTTATATCAAAATAATAAGAACCATTAGACCAGCCTGCTTGCCTGTTGTGAACCGACCAGTCAGAAGTATATCCTTCGTTATGTTTCCACCACTCATCGTTCCATTCAAAAAGTGTCCCTCCGATACAGGTTCCTTTCTCATTTTTAAAAGTAGTATTTTTCAAGATGTCCTCCCATTGAAATTTTATATATTCTGCCTGCACATCTTGATCTTCTTTATCTTTATAAGCATCGTAAGAATCGCAGCCAAACTCCGAAACCAAAACCGGTTTATCAAAAAGGTATCTTATATTTTCAAAAAGATTGCCGAAACGTTTTCCCCGATAAGAAATCACAGCAATCACATCAATATTTTTACAAACCTTAGCTGCTACATCCAACATACTTACCTCACCATTTCCCAAAGCTACCGGATGATAAGGATCGATTTTTTTTATTTCTCCAGCTATCTCATCAACAAAAGAATAATAAATCTGGGCCCTCTTTCTTACTCTTTCGTAAAGGTCAGGAATTTCCTCAATCTCTGGCGATGTCCAGAAGGCAATTTTTCCTGAAAAAGTATAATTATTCTCATTTCCTAAAACCCACATCAAAATCCCTTCCTCATCTTTCAAAGCTTTAACTATCTCCAATACCTTTTTCTTTGTATATTGACGAAATTCTTTATCCGCATAATTAGGACAAGGCCTATCCCACAGACCCAACCAGTCTCCTATAATAGTATAAATCTTGTATTTTTTGTATAATTCTCTTATAAATTTTTTAACTTTTCTCAGGTCAGCTCCCCGACAAGAATAAATTCTTACGGTATTTATTCCCGCTTCCTTCATTAGTTTTCCATCAAAAATCCATGGTTTTGTCGGATCAGAAAACAAATCATAATCATAACCACTCCCTATAGGGGTAGGATTATAAATTATTCCTTTTATTAAAAACGGCCTTCCCTTTACAAAGAAGGTATATCCTCCTGCAGAATTCCTTTCTATGGTCATCTGCTTTGCTTGAGAAAAAAGAGAGAAAAAAATAAGGCAGACTCCCAAAGAGCCTGCCTTAAAGACTTTCTTTATCTTTCTCATTTCTCAAACTTTATCTCATCAAGATAAAAGATTATTCCATGAGGGTCATTAACATCAATATTTGTTGCCCAGCAAAACCCTCCAATTATATAAGATAAATCCTTTCCCCTTAAATCAATCTCATATTTTTTCCACTCTTTGGTAAGCTGAACTGGACCAATTGAAGCACTATCGGAATCAGGATATTCTCCAGATGAAATTCCTCCTACCTTAAACTCATTAATTATCTCTCCCCCTCTCTCGCCTTTTGCCCAGAATGTTAATTTTGTTGCTCCACGTAAATCAAAACCAGCATTAGGAATACTTCCCCAGTTATTGGGAGGATTCTGCCAGTAAATCCCAGCCCATCTTGTTCCTGATTTATTAGTATATTCTATCCTTATACAGGAACTTCCACTTAAAGGATTCTCCTTCCAGTTAGTATATAATTTTAAATCCTGAGCGGCGGTAGCTGGCATCCATCCACTGGGGCAGAAGTGATTATCTAAAGAATCAGCATCAGCATAAACATAAAAAGGGAAATTTGTCTTTTTTACCTCTTCTTTAAGATTAGGGTCATAGGTAAAATAAACATCATCTAAATAGATAACTTGCTCTTTTTGAGCCTGATCCGCATTAAACACAATACAGAAACCCCCATTAACATAAGATAAGTCTTTTCCTGCAAGATTAATATAAAACTCCTGCCACTCATCAGTAAGCTTTATTGGTCCATAATCTACCTCTAAACTATCGGGATAAGTTACCAATTCTCCTTGCGCATTACGCCTGATTCCCCCTACTTTTATCTTGGTAATAACTTCTCCTCCATTTTCTCCTTTTGCTTTAAATACTAACTTATTAAATCCTGTCAAATCATAACCACTCTGTCTTTGTCCCCAGTTATTTGCTGATGACTGCCAATATATTCCTGCCCATCCCTGACCCTGGGATTTTTTTGCTGTATAGGTTATCTTGATTGAGGTTGAGCCAGAAGCTTTCTCTTGGGTGCATTGATCATTGAATTTCAAATCCCCATAATCTCCCATCCAGCCACTGGGGATAAAATGGTTAGAAGGGTTATTTTTATCTTTGTAAATATAGAAAGTTTTCTCTTGTGCTGCGGTTATCCCTATTCCCACACTTAATACTAAAAATCCTATAAAAAGTTTTTTCATTTTACCTCCTTTCTTGCAAAATCTTATTATACTTTCCAATCTCCCAATTTTCAAGAGAAAAACCCCAACTTTTGTTTTATCTACTGTGCCAAAGTTCTTTATAGACAAAATAAGCCTTCTTTAACTGCCGCAGAAAAGGAGAGTGTTTCCCATCACCTTGGCTACATACCCCCAACCATTCCTCATGCATATACCCGTCTAAAAATGGACCAGCAAACAATCCTTTCCTATCATGATAAGAAGGCTCATATGCCTTCCACCACTCATCTAACCATTCAAAAAGGAAACCTCCCAAAGCATTCCCGCACCCAAAACCAGCACGATTCTGATAAATATCTTCCCAGCAATTTTTAAGGTACTCTGCTTGAAAATCTTCTGCTTCCTCCAAGGTATATCCTTGTGCATAAGAAGGGCATCCGTATTCGGTAATCATCGCGGCTTTTCCTGCAATCTCCTCTACCTCCTCCCACAAATCCAGAAAACCATACTTTCCTCGATAAGAATTTGTCCCAAAAATATCGATATCTGGACAGAATCTGGCAAAAATATCCAGATAAAGAGCATCTCCAGAAGCTATCGCCACCGGCCTTTTCAAAGGATCAAGTTTTTTAATTAGTTTCGCTGCCTCATTAGCAAACTTAAAAAAACTTTCCGGATCTTTATCTGCATTGCAGGCTACCCCATATACATTTTCATTACCTAAAATCCACAACAAAACATAAGGCTCGTCTCTAAATTCTAAAACCATTTTTTTAACACTTTCCAGCATATTTTTGCGATGAAGAGAATTTGAGTAATCAGTGCCTTCCTGCCAGCTGGCTCCACTGCCTAAAGCATACTTTCCTAAAAAATCTCCTAAAGCTACATAAATTCCATAATTTTCATAAAGCTCTCTTAAAAGTTTTTTGTTAAGCTTAAAAGGCTGATGATACACTCTTATACAATTTACTCCCATCTCCCTCATTAAATAAAAATCACCACAAGCAACCTCGTCTTTCTCCTGAATATTATTTCTATTTTTATCCACCCATGCTTCATAGGGGGCATCAACTATTCCATTTTTATTTGTATCCTGAAACATCCAGTTAGAAAGCGTCCCTTCATCAGGAGACTCTCCCACACGAGTAGGAGAATAGGTTACTCCCTTTATAATGAAAGGCTTTCCTTCTACCAGAAGTTGCCAATCTCCACTCTCGTATCTTACTAACTTAACTTTTCCCTTTCCTTTCTCCTCTATTATCTTCCCTAAGTTTCTTTTTTTATAGCCACATAAAGAGAGTATTTTCCCCTTAAAAGTCAACTTTCTAAATCTTCCTGGATCAACAATAATCACATCATCTCTCAGATTATTATTATTTCCATTTTTGATCTTTATAAACGCTCCTTCAAGTTTCATCCCCAGCTGAGGATATTTTTTTAATAAAAATTTAATCCGGTATAAAGCTGCCTTTCCTACATACCAAGGAGTTCCCCAATAGGTAAAAGCTACCTGATAAGGAAAATGCACCAAAACCGCATAATAAGCTTTAATTGCCTGCTTTATTAGGCCACTTCTTTCCAAAATATCTCCGATATAGAAAAGCTTTACCCCTTCTGGCTCTGGAGAAAAGCACCACTTATAAAAGGCTAAAGAAAGATCACGACTGTTAAGAATCTTCCAGTGATTAAGCCTGGGAAGTTTTCTCTTCACTTTTACAAAATTGGGATCAAATTTTACCGAAGTAGTATTAGGATAGATTCCTTCTCCTACTGCTTTAGACAATCCAATGGGATCCTTTATAATATATCTATATTGAGAGGTTCCCCGATTTTTAAACTCCCCAAATTCTTCATAATTTACAGGAAATTGCGTCCCTTCATCATAAAGAACTACCTGCGTTTGAGGAATTACCTCCTCCTCTTCTTCCTCAATCTTTCCTGTCTCCAGTTTTTTTAGAGTAATCTCTGCCTTCTCCCTCAATGACCAGAACCAACCTCGAGGATCCCAAGCCACACTATATGGATATTTGTCAATAATCTCTTTAAAAACTTTTTTTGCTTCTTCTATTTTTTTCTCCCGCATCAATGCTTCACCTTTTATAAATAAACAGGTAGCTACATCGTTCATAACTTTATAAGTCCCTTCTTTCCCCTTAGGAGGAAAATCATTCAATGTCTTTGTTAATTTTTCTGCCTCAAGAGCATACTTGGCTATACATTCATCAGTAATTTTATAAACTTTTTTAAAATCTCTTTTTCCCAAATAATTCCACCCCTTCTCTACATACTGACTGGAATCTTGAGCAAATACTAAAAGACTGACCCCAAAAAACAAAACAAAAAACAAAAGAATTTGTAATCTGTAACTCATCCCACCAATGCTCCGGCAGTTATTCCTTTAATAATATGTTTCTGCATCATCAGATAAATAATAATTATAGGAAGAGAAGCGATAGTTAAACCCGCCATAAGAACAGTGTAGTTGGTAAGACCTACCGAGGAGGAGGCAAATTCTTTCAACCCCACCTGAAGAGGCATAAGATTTCGATTGCTAAAAATTACTAAAGCCAAGACAAACTCATTCCACACATTTAAAGCATTAAATATCACCACCACTGCAGTAGCAGGTCTTGCCAAGGGCAAAATTACATGCCACCAAATTCTTAACCGGTTACATCCATCAATACGTGCCGCATCCTCTAAGTCTCGGGGAAGTTTATCAAAAAAGGTCTTATAAAGATAAATACTTAAGGAAAGCCCTACATTAACCATTGCTAAACAATACCCTACACGTGTATTAAGTAGTCCCACTGCTTTAAGTAAAACATATAAAGGAACAAATCCGGCAGGAGTAGGAATCATCATTGCCGCCAAAAAGAGAAAGAAAATAAAATTTTTACCTCTAAATTGAAGACGGGAGAGACTATATCCAGCCAAAGAAGAAATAACTACTATTCCAATTACAGAAACAAAGGTATAGATTAAACTGTTCAAAAAATAAATTCCCATCTTTCCTTGACAGAAAGCAATAAAATAGTTCTTCCACATAATTTTATGAGGAAATTTAAATCCATAATCAGAGATAAACTCACTATTAGATTTAAACGAGGAGTTTATCATCCATAAAAAAGGAAAGATACAACTTATTGCCACACTAATAAGAAAAGTATGCACAAGAAAAAGAAGAAAGAATTTTTTAATTTTATATCTCATATTTTTTTAAGCTTATTAGATATCTTAAGCAAAGTAAAAGAAAGCGTAACTAAAATTATTCCCAAAATAATCCCCTGAGAGGAAGCATATCCAGCGTGGTAATTTTTAAGCTCATTGTAAATCCTTAATACCGAAACTGTGGTTCTTCCTGCCGGGCCTCCTCGTGTTAAAACCATAGGAAGACCGATTACCTGAACCGTTCCCAAAATTGTAAGAATGACCACCAAAACTATTACAGGAAGCATCAAAGGAATAGTTATTCTTATAAATCTCTGCCATCCATTGGCCCCATCAATACGTGCTGCCTCATATAAAGTTTGAGGAATAGTCTGAAGTCCTGCCAGAAGTATAACAAACCCCCAACCAAACCCTCGCCAGCAATGAGTAATCGCCAGAGTAGTTAAAGCATAACGAGGGTCATTCAGCCAATCTCTTATCCAACTCTCTAAACCTAACCTTTCAAGAAAGTGGGGTAAAACCCCTGGATAGGGAAGAAGAAGGCTCCTTACAAGAAGTCCGATAATAATCTCCGAAAGAACAGGAAGAAGAAAAAATATTGCTCGATAAATTTGACCGGTACGTATTGCTCTATCCACACATAAAGCCAAAGCAAACGCCAAAAAATTCTGAAAGGTTAAAGCCCACAGAGTAATATAAAAAGAGCGTCCTACCGAAGCCCACCACTCTCTATCTATAACCCAAGCAGAAGAAGAAAAAATCTCTGAAAACGCCCTAAAGCCATAGAATATACAGACGCCTCCTATCCCGATACTTCCTATACCTACTATCCTTAAAATAATTCTTTTTACCCTACTTCCTTCAGGGGCAGCTTTTCTTTCTTTCCAAAAACGTAAAAGAGGGGCAACCACCAATATACTCCCCATACTTCCGCTTAGAATAACTACCCCTGCCGGAGAAAGGAGCCTTCTAAAATTCTCTAACCCCACAAACTTCAAAGAGGAAAGACCTGAGCCCTGATGTAAAGCAAGCAAAAAGGTGTAGAAAAAGGGAAGAATATAAAAGAAGGAGAAAATAACTAATGCTGGCAAAATAAAAGAAAAATTTTTAATCTCCTCTTTTAGGGTATAGTGCAAGGTTATTTCTCCTTTAAATTTAACTTCTTTACCTTTTCTATTTCTTCAGCTATTTTATCTGGTTCTGCTTCACCCACAAGAATTTTTTGAATCCCGGTATTTATTGCCTCTACCACCCGAGGGTTCTCATTAGTAGGCCAAAGACGTGGATGAGTAGCATTTTCCATATTCTTTAAAAATTTAACCAAGTTTCCTTCCAATTTATCCTCACACCCCTTAATAGAGGGAAGATTATGGGTATAGCGAATGAGAAAAACTTGTTGTTCTTTCTGGGTAAGCCATTTAAGAAACTCAATTGCCTCTTTTTTAAGAGGAGAATTTTTATTTACCACAAAAGAAGAACCCGCTCCTGCCCAGATTCGTAAAGGAAATTTATCCGAGACACGTGGAGGAAGAATGGTATCATATTCCAATTTTTTATTTATCTGATAATAGGTATTTATCCCCCAACTACCATTAAAACTGAATAAAGCTTTTTCCTGAGCAAAGAATTGTTCTGCTTCTTTATTGTTTAAGGTGACTATTCCGGGGAAAAGCACACCTGTCTCCTTCAGCTCCTTAAACAATGCAAATATTTTTATCCAATCCGGATCAGTATAAGGAACTTCTCCCTTTAAGGTAGCAAAAAATTTTTCCTTACCCATAATATTAAAAGCATAATTGGTAACCAGACAATAAATAAACCAAGATTCTCCCCAGCCACAGACAAAACCCCACTTGCTTTTCTCCTTTGCTTTTTTTGCTATACGAATAAAATCCTCCCAATACCGGGGGCTTTCTTCTCCTATCTCTTTAAGGAGCCTTTTATTCTCCAAAAACTGAATACTCATCATATCTATAGGAATGGCATAAATACCTTCTTCAACCCCATAAGGATTGTCTTTTTCAAAAGTATTAAAGTCTAATCCTATTTTTATAAATCTTCTCTTCCACTCTTGATTATTTTCTTCAAGATAAGAAGAAAGATTTTCAACATAACCTCCTTTTATGAAAGAAGCAAAAATCTTCTTCTCCCCTAAAATTCCGAACAGATCCGGTAAATCCTGAGCAGCAGCTGCCGCTTGAATTTTTTGACTATATACCTCGGGAGGAAAAAAGAGTTCAAATCTTACCTTAAATCCCTTCTCCTTCTGGTATTGTTCTGCCAGTTTCTCAAATGCTTCTTGCCTGTCTGCCATCCAATGCCAAATAACCAATTCTTTTTCTTTCTTCTGACAACTATTTAAGGAAAAAAGGAAAGTTATTCCCAAAAGATAAAATATCTTCTTCATCTTACCTCCTCACTTAGGAAATTAGGGGAGAGATTAGAAGAAATCGGGGCCGATAAAAAAGCATTCCTGCCCACCATTCTTTCTTCTCCCTTCTCGCCCAGACTATTCTTCCCTCAAACAGAATTTTCTCCTCTTTATAAGGAAAAAGAAGCTTCACCTTCTCATTAATTTTTAAAGGAGAGAAAGAAATTAGGCCCGCTCCCTCCGCTCCTAAATCATACACTTTTACAGGAGTTAATGTATCCTCTTTGCATAATGTTGCTAAGGTATCTCTTCTCACCCTATAAAATCGCCGCCTCTCCCTCATCTTTTTTTACTAATTTCAAAAATTTTTTCTTACCCACTTTTAAAGTCACTTCCTTATCTATCTTTATACATCTTTCCTCTACTACAATGGTAGCCTTTTCTGAAAGCCTCTTTATTCCTCTCTGAGAAATAAGCCGACGTACCTCATTTTTTGCAGAAACCACGCCTATCTTGGGCAAAAGTTCAACCAAATCTACTCTTTCCTCCCCTACATAATAAGTAGGCACATTCAGGGGCAGTTCTTTTTTAGAAAATACTCTTTCAAATTCCTTTTTCTCCTTTTGAGCTATCTTCTTAGAGTAGTATTGAGAAACAATGGAAACTGCCAGAAGTATCTTTTTATCCTTAGGGTGAAGCCCTTCTATCCTTTTAACATTTACCCCTGTAAGCAAACGAAAATAATCATCCATAATCTCATCGGGAATGCTCATAATCTTGCCAAACATATCCTTAGGAGGTTCTGTTATCCCTATATAGTTTCCCAAAGATTTAGACATCTTATTCTTTCCATCCAATCCTACAAGTAGAGGTAAAGTTACCACCACCTGCGGTTTTTGTCCAAAAGCTTCCTGCATATGTCTTCCTACAATAAGATTAAATTTTTGATCCGTTCCTCCCACTTCTATATCAGCTTTTATCTTCACAGAATCATACCCCTGGATAAGAGGATAAACAAACTCCAGGATGGAGAGAGGGAATCCCTCCTTTAACCGATAAGAAAAATCATCTCTTTCCATCATCCTTGCCACGGTATAATGAGAAAGCAAAGGAAGAAAATCGGTCAATTTTAAGTTATTATACCAGCGACTATTAAATATAACCCTTGTTTTCTTTCTATCTAAAATCCTAAATGCCTGATGAGTATATGTCTGAGCGTTACTCTTTATCTCTTCTAAAGACAAAGGCTTGCGTTCCGCCAGTCCAGAAGGATCACCAATACGTGCAGTAAAATCTCCGACGATAAAATATACCCAATGCCCTAACTCCTGTAATTTCCTTAACTTTCTTAGAAGAACGGTGTGTCCTAAATGGATATCTTTTGCTGTAGGGTCAAAGCCAACTTTTATCTTAAGAGGGACCCCTTTTCTTAATGATATCTTTAGCTTCTCAACTAACTCCTCTTCACTGATTAAATCTACACTATTCTCTCTTATAGCCTTAAGGTGTAACTTTAACTTATCCATAAAGAATTAGAATATTTTATCCTATTTTTTCTCTTTTGCAACAGAAAGATTCCTCACCTGACACTCCTTAGGATAAATATAAAGAGGTTGTAATCTATCTAAAGAAATAAATTTTCCTAAAAAATACCTTTTAGCTACCCTGCATAAAGATAAAGCATCCGGCCAGACATTTTTAGGCCAAAGTTGTACTCTTTCCTCAAAAGAAAGAACTTCATCTCTTAAATGATGGCTATGGGTAACAAACATATGATCTTTAAATCTACGCAGAAAATCTTCCAGTTTAAAAAAACTCTCCTTTCTGCTTTTTCTTAATCCTTTTTTTTCATCAAATCTAAAAGTAGCCCCGTAAATTAGTCCTCTTCCCGCATCACAAAAAACAGCAATTTTTGAAGATTCCTTTCTTAGCTTATAAGCAAGAGAATAGAAACTGCCTACCGAAATCACTGGTTTCTTTAAAGAAAAGGCAAATGCCTTTATTGTACTAAAGGAAATTCTTAATCCTGTAAATGAACCGGGGCCGGCACCAATAACAAATATATCAAAATCATTCACTTCTAATTTTCTATCTTTAAGCAGTTCTTCCAGCCAGACAATCACCTTGGCCGCAGCTTTCTTCCTTTTTCTATTCAGACTAAAAATCACCCCATCGTTATCCATTGCTGCCAAGGAAACGTTTAAAGAAGAGCAATCTATCCCCAAAAGTTTCATCTTAAAAACTCCACATCTATCCTTCTCCTCTTTTCTCCTTCGTAAGATAGCTTCATTCTTATAGAAAAAGAAAGGAAATCTTTTACTCTTTCTGCCCACTCGATAAAGATAATAAAAGAAACCTTGGGCCATCCTAAATTAAGTAATTCTTTTTTATTTCTTATGCGATAAAGATCATAGTGGTAAATATTTACTCTTTTAAGTTTATACTCTCGCATTAGAACAAAAGAAGGACTTCTTACTAATTTTTTAACCCCCAATCCTTTAAAAATTCCTTTAAGAAGAGTCGTTTTTCCGCATCCTAAAGGACCAAAAATTCCTACAATATCACCCTCTTTAATTCTTTTTGCCAGAGCCTTCCCTACTTTTTGCGTTTCTCGAGGGGAATCTGTAATAAAAACCATTAAAAGTGTAAATATCCTTCTAAAGGAATATCTTCTATTGTATTTTTCTTCTTTATTTTATAGCCAAATTTTTCATCTTTTATTCTTCCCACAAGAAAATATTTTTTCTTTAATCTTTCTATATCTTCACTCTTATCTACTACAAAAATTAACTCATAATCTTCACCACGTAGAAGCTCTCCCCATCTTCTAATAGGCAAATTTTCTCGGTAAATAAGCGCTCCTTTTCGGCTCTCTTTTAGAAGACGATACAGGTCCAAAAAAAACCCATCAGAGATATCAATCATGGCATTAATCTTGTATTTTTTAAGCAGACTCTGAACCTCTCTCACTCTAATATAGGGAACTTGACTAAATTTTAGTCTCCCTAAAGGTCCGCTAAGGAATATATAATCTTCCTCTTTAGCTTTACTGCGTAAGATAACTCTTTTTGCTTTACCCACACAGAAAACATCCAAAAAGAAAAAAGGAGCAGAGGAGGTATCCCCTCCTAATACTTTCAATTTGTATTCTTTACAAAAACCGTATATTCCTTCAACAATTTTCTTTAATGCTTTTTCCCCAAAATCCTTAGACATCCCCATTGAAATACTAACAAATTCAGGAACTCCTCCACAGGCAACAATATCAGAGATAGCTCTTGCTATTGCTCTCCTTCCCAAATTCTTAAGCGTTATCCTTCCTCTTCTGAAATGAACATTTTCTACAAAAAGATCATTGGTAAAAAGATAAAACCAACTATCTTTCTTGACTATCCCGCAATCATCCCCAATCTCTTTAAATCTCTTCTTTAAAAACTTCACCCAATCTAATTCATTCATAGATTTTTTTTATATTCTCCTCAAAAGGAGGTCTTATTATCCCTTTATCTGTAATTATTGCCGTAATAAATCTTGAAGGAGTAACATCAAAAGCAGGATTAAATACTGCTACTTTAGAAGGAGCGATTATCTTTCCTGAAATTGTCTTTACCTCTTTCCCATCTCTCTCCTCAATAGGAACCTTCTCTCCCCTATCTAATCCTAAATCAAAACTACTTAGAGGAGCAGCAACATAAAAAGGAATCTTATGATGAAAAGCCAAAACTGCCAAGTTATATGTTCCAATTTTATTAGCCACATCTCCACATCTTGTAATTCTATCTGCTCCCACAATTACCTTATCAATCATTCCTTTCTGCATAAGATAGCCAACCATATTATCACAGATAAGGGTAACCTTTATTCTTCTTTCCAAAAGCTCCCAACAAGTCAGACGTGCTCCCTGCAGTAAAGGGCGGGTCTCACAAGCAAATATTTTTATATCTTTATAAACTCTTCTGGCTTTATAAATTATCCCTAAAGCCGTCCCCTCACCAGCAGTAGCCAAAATTCCTGTATTACAGTAGGTAAGAATGCGCTCTCCTTTTCTGATTAAACTTACCCCTAAATGAGCAATTCTCTCACACATCTTTTTATCCTCATTATGAATTCTTTTTGCTTCTTTAAGCACTAACTCTTTTAACTTCTTCACACTTTCTTCTTTGTTCTCTCTTAATACTTTCTGAATCCTCTCCAGAGAAAAGAAAAGATTAACTGCTGTGGGGCGAGATCTTCTTAGATAATCTATTACTTTTTGCGTATATTTAAGAAACTTATCCTTAGGTATATTCTCAGGGATTTTTTTTATTCCTATCCAGACAGCATAAGCAGCAAAAACCCCAATTAAAGGAGCTCCTCGAATCTTTAAATTATAGATAGCCGAATAAGCCTCTCCTAAAGAGTTACACTTTCTCCATACCTTCTGAGAAGGAAGTTTTGTTTGATCCAAATAGTATAAATTTCCTTTTTTAAAAACTACAGAAGAAATCATATTTAGACATCACGTTGATAAATCTTTTTAAAATTATAACAAATTTGAGAGGTTAGCCTCTCCATATTTATATTTTTCTGAGAGGAGACAAACTCATAAATCTTTTTAATATCCAAGGGGGAAGAAGGCCTTCCTTCCCAGAATATATAAGGAGAATCTGTCTCCAGTAATAAATTCTCTAAGGGTACGTTCTTTAAAATCTCTTCTAAACTCTTTCTTTTTAACAGGCTTAAGGAAAAAGAAATCCAACCATCTTTTTTTAATACTTTCTCAAGAAAAGATATATCCTGGGAAAAACAGTGAAAAATTATTCGGTTGTAAGAGGTGAAATAACTATCCAAAATATCCAAAATTAAATCAGACCTCCAACGATTATGAATCATCAAAGGAAGGTTAAATCTTTTTGCTAAATCAATAAAAGAAGAAAGTATCTCTATCTGACTATGAGAATCTATCTCTGCTTTATAATCCAGGCCTATCTCTCCAATACCAATTACTTTTTCACGATTATCTTGAATAAATCTCTCATACGAGTTTAATATCTCTTTTTTGAAAAATTTCCCTTTTGAAGGATGAAAACCTAAACAAGAATAGACAAATGAATTTTGGGAAGAAATTTCTAAAGAAAGCAAACTCGTCTCATAATCAATACTTACATCCACAAATAAAAAATTCTTTATCTCAGCAGTCTTAAGAAAGTCTCTCTTGGATAAAGAATTTATATGACAGTGATTATCAATAAACATCCTTATTTTTGGATACGAGGAAAAAGAGGCGCTTCCTTCTTAATCGAAAATCCCCTCATTTTCCACTTAGCATCTTCTACACTTAGCTCTTCTTTTCTCTCTCCTAACTGAGAAAGAATAGAAAGAGAAGTTGAGGGCATAAAAGGATAAATATAAACAGCCACTATTCTTATCCCTTCAAGAAGTGAAGAAAGAAAATATGAAAGTTCAGGAAGTCTCTTCTCTCTCCACATTACCCATGGTTTTTTATCTTCTACATATTTATTCATTAGATTAATAAACTCCCAAATTTTTTCTAATGCTACAGCGAACTCTAAATTTTCCATATAATTTAGGTATTCTCTCTCCAGTTGGGTTATCACCCCCAAAAATTCTTGTGGTATATCTTTTTTTCGAGAATCCAGGTGGGAGGAGAAATACTTCTCGGCCATATTTAAAACCCGATAAACTAAATTTCCCAGATCATTAGCTAAATCAGAATTTATCCTCTTAAGGATGTGAGCACAAGAAAAATTTCCATCACTCCCAAAAGGAATTTCTCTTAAAAGAAAATAACGCAGACCATCTACTCCAAATTCTTTTACTAACTGGTAAGGGTCCACAATATTTCCTTTTGATTTGGACATCTTCTCTTCCTCTACAAGCCACCATCCGTGAGCAAAAATTAACCGAGGCACCTCCACTCCCAAGGCATGAAGGATAATTGGCCAATAGACAGTATGTTGTTTTAAAATATCTTTACCGATAATTTGACAATCGGCTGGCCAAAATTTTTGAAATTTTTCCTTATCCTTAAAAAGACCAACTGCGGTGACATAATTAAGTAAAGCATCAAACCATACATATACTACATATTTTTTATCCAAGGGAAAATCAATCCCCCAATTCACTCTCTCCTTAGGTCGAGAGATACATAAATCTACTAAAGGATTAGCTTCCAAAAACCCTATAGTTTCATTATATCGGATAGATGGTCTTATAAGATGAGGATGCTCCCTAAGATAACCCTTCAGCCAGCTTTCATATTTAGAGAGACGAAAAAAATAATTCTCTTCCTCAATTTCCTGCAGAGGGCGCCTGCATTCTGAACATAAGAAAGAATTTGTCTTTGCCTGAAGAGGAGAAAAGAAAGTCTCACAAGGAGTGCAATAATACCCTCTATATACTGCCTTATAAATATCTCCTTTCCCATAAAGAAACTTTATCGCCTCCTTTACCTGCTCTTTGTGAGAACTATCTGTAGTTCTTATAAAGAAATCATAGGAAATATTTAAAGTCTTCCATAAATCCTTAAAATTCTCTACCACTTTATCCACAAATTCTTTGGGTTCCTGATTCTTACTTTCTGCAGCTTGATAAATTTTTCCTCCATGCTCATCGGTTCCTGTCAGAAAAAATACTTCTTTTTTTCTTAAGCGATAAAAACGTGCTAAAGTATCCGAAGCCAGAGTAGTATAGGCATGGCCTATATGAGGTGAGGCATTTACGTAATAAAGAGGAGTGGTAATATAGAACTTACTCATTTAAAGAATAATTGACTTTTTCAACTACCCCTCCCTCCAGCTCCACATACACCTCTCTTTTCAACACATTTACCGCAATCACCTTACCTCTTCCCTTGGAAGTAGAGATATAAGTCCCTTCCTTAGGCAACCCTCTGGAAAACTCCCTATAAATCTTATGCTCATAAACCAAGCAACACATAAGTCTTCCACAAATTCCCGAGATTTTGGAAGGATTCAGAATAAGTCGCTGGAGTTTGGCCATCTTAATACTTACCGGCTCAAAATTTTTAAGAAAATCCACACAACAAAGAGTTCTCCCACAAGGACCAATCCCTCCAAAAATACGCGCCTCATCTCTTACCCCTACCTGACGCATCTCAATTCTTATCTTAAAAATCTTGGCTAAATCTTTCACTAATTCACGAAAATCAACCCTCCCCTCAGCAGTAAAATAAAAGATTATCTTCTTCTTATCAAAGGAGTATTCTGCCTCAATAAGCTTCATCTTTAAGCGATGTTCTCTTATTTTACGTGTGCATATTCTTAGGGCATCTTTTGCTTCTTTTATACTCTCTTTTACTTTTTTTAAGTCCTGAGGGGTCATTTTTCTAATTATCTTTCTTAAAGTGGATGTAATCTGTTCCTCACTTATTTCTAAAACTTCTCCATAATCAATGCCTCTTTCTTGTTCAACGATCACCTTATCCTGAAGATTTATCTCTAAATCAGAAGGAACTAAAAATTGTACTATGTTGCCTGCTTCTCTTAGCCTCACTAATGCTATTTTCTCCATAATTCTTCCTGGATAACTTTTTTTGCTAAAGTTATATTTAGATTATCTAAATCATTAAAAATTTTCAAGCTTTTTTCCCATAAAGAGATCAATCTTTCTGTGTCCCACTTATTGCTAAAGATTATCTCTTTCTCATTTTTAGCCATTACTTCTTTTTTAAGTAAACTAAATATCGTTCTGTTCCTTAAAAAAAATATTAAATTTTTGAAGGAATCTTTTGCCTCCTGACGGGACTTAAAATCCAAATATTTACCAAGTAAACTCCGATCCACGGGTTTACCCCGCCCTTTCCTTGAAAGAGCGGGGTGGCTTTCTGTGGTTCGGGGTAAATTCTCCTCAAAAGGATGAAGATTACCTTTGTTAAGGAAATCTTGAGGAAGAAAGACCTTCACGCACCGAGACACAAGAGTAGGTAAGAATTTATCTAAGCGAGTAGCTAAAAGTATAATCACCGAGTTCTGCGGAGGCTCCTCTAAAGTTTTTAAAAAAGCAGATTGAGCAACTTCTAAAAAATTCTCAGCCCCATCAATGATTAATATTTTATTTTTTAAATAAGTACTCCTCAAGCTTAAAAATCTTTGCGCCTGACGGATAGAGTCTATCTTTATATACCCTTCCTCTTTAAGAATAAATAAATCCGGCGAATTCCTCTTTTCTATCTGAAGACAACTATAGCAATAATCACAGAAATACTCACTTTTTTGGCAGTTTATAAGTTTGGCAACCTTCAACCCTAAAGAAAGCAGGTTCTCTCCTGTAAGGATGTAAGCTTTTGCTATACGATTGTATTTTTTCAACAAAGAAAAATAGGTTAATAGTTTTTTTTCCATCTTCTTAATAATTTCTCAGCAATCTTCTCTGTCTTTTTAAAAATCTCCTCAAGATTATCTTCTTCAATCAATCTTATTCGTGAGGGAAACCTTTTGGCTAATTTTTTATATCCTTCTTTTACTTTTAGATGAAAAGAAAGGGGCCTTCTCTCTATTCTGTCTTTATTCTTTATCCGGGAAAGCCCTCTTTTTACATCGGTATCCAAAATAATCGTTAAATCCGGAACTATCCCGAAAGAGAATTTCAACGAAAGAGTCTCGGCAATCTTACCCAGCTCTAATCCATATCCCTGATAGGCAATTGTAGAATCATAAAAACGATCACAAATCACAACATCATAACTTTTTAAGGCTTTATAAAGCTTTTCCTCAATCAACTGGGCACGTGCAGCAAGATAAAGAAATAACTCTGCATAAACAGAAACCCTGCTTTTTTTATCTAACAGAAACTTTCTAATTTTTTCTCCTAAATTGGTTGAGCCCGGATCTCTAAATATCTTAACCGAAAGTTTCTTTTTTCTAAAAAATTTATTCAGAAAGTTTAAAAGGCTACTTTTTCCACTTCCTTCAATTCCTTCTAAAGTAATAAAGATAGCTTTCTTATCTTTTAATTCTCCAGCGGCTATGTCCATCTTTTAAGTCTTCAACAATTATCCCTTTCTCCTCTAATTCTTTACGAATCCTATCCGCCTCAAGAAATTTCTTCTCTTTTCTTAATATTTCTCTTTCTCTAAGCCTTTTCTCAATATAACTTTTAAACGCTTGAGAAACCCTCTCCTCTTCCTCAGAAAGAATAAAAATATCGCTAATTATATAAAGAAAATGTTTCAGTTGAGCCAATAATTCTATATTTTGAGTTGAAAAAGATAATAACTCAAATAATATTGCTTTTGCTTTGGGTAGATTGAAATCATCGTCCATCGCTTCCTCAAATCTCTTCTTTAGGTTTAAAATTACTTTATCTTTAATAGGCTGAATTTGAATATCTCTTAACTGATCAAATAAAATATAGAGTCTTTTTCTCTGAGAAGAAGCCTCCTCCAAACTTTGAAAAGAAAACTCCAAAGGATGACGATAATGAGCAGAAAGGTAAAATAGCTTTAAGTCCTGAGGAGAGTATTTTTTTAAGATTCCTTTCAAAGTATAAAAATTTCCCAAAGATTTTGCCATTTTCTCTCCTTTGGTAGTAATCAAGCCATGATGTAGCCAATATAAAGAGAAGGGCTCCCCATATACACTTTCTGACTGAGCAATCTCATTCTCGTGATGAGGAAAAATCAAATCCCTCCCTCCTCCATGAATATCTAAAGGAGTGCCTAAAAATTCTTTTGCCATTACAGAACACTCAATATGCCAGCCGGGCCTTCCTTCCCCAAAAGGAGCCTGCCAGGAAGGCTCTCCTTCTTTTTTTCTTTTCCATAAAGCAAAATCCAAAACATCTTCCTTTGCCGGGTCAGGCTCAATCCTTACTCCCTCAAACAAAGCATTAATATCTTTACGGGAAAGTTTACCGTAAGAGGCAAATTTTCTTACTCGAAAATATACATTTCCCTCTTTCACATAAGCAAATCCCTTTTCAATAATTTTACTTATAAATTCAATAATCTGAGGTATACACTGGGTAGGCTGAGGCTCAACATCTGCAGGAGGTATTCCTAAAGAAGCAAGATCCTCATAATAACTTTTGATATACTTTCTTCTGACTTCTTCGAATGCTTCTTCAAAAGAGAATCCTTCCCTAAGGAGGAGCTTTGCTTTATTTATTATCTTATCATCAATATCAGTAATATTTCTTACAAACTTTACAGGAAACCCTTTATATTTTAAATATCTTCTTACTATTTCAAAAAAATAGAGAGACCTTCCGTGCCCAATATGACAGAAATCATAAACGGTCACCCCACAGGCATACATTCTTACCGGTGAATTGCGGGGAGAAAATACTTCTCTTTTTTGGGTTAAAGTATTATAAACCTTCAACATTCAACTAAAGATACTAAAGAAATGCACACTATGCTGTTTTTCCCTCCTAAAAAATCCGTCCCCTCTTTTGATTTTATCTTTAAATTTATTCTATTTGCCTTAAATATTTTCTTTAAAGAATCTACAATCATTTTTTTATAAGAAGAAATTCTTGGTCTATCTAATATAAGAGTAATATCTATATTTAGAATCTTCTTTCTTCCCAATTTTTTTAAAACAAAATTGACAATTTTTTTGCTATCCATATCTTGAGGAGTATTTTGAGGAGAAAAGTAATCTCCAATGTCCCCCTGAGAAAGTGCTCCCAAAATAGCATCAGAGATACTGTGAAGAATTACATCGCCATCAGAAACAGCCTCCAATCCATAAGGATAGTCGATTTTTACCCCTCCCAAAACTAAATTCTTCCTCTCCTTAGAGAATTTGTGTATATCAAACCCTAACCCAACAAAAACCTTCATCTTTCTTTTAAAGATTATAACATAAAAATGCTTGGTAAATAAGGATAAATAATATAGAATTATAGAATGAGAAAAGGTAAAATCTTATTCATTATTTATCTTATCTTCACAACAGGGGTTGTCCTTTTTGTCTTTTCTAAGGAAACTTTCCTTAAGTATCCTCTCTTAAGCAATGAGATAGCAAAAAACCATTTTTTACCTTCAAGATGTTTTTCTTCTAGTCCTTTTTATATCTATATAAATGCTTTTTTTCTTCATCTAGTAAACTTAACTCCTTTGCAGCTTAAATACTTGCAGTTGGTAATTCTCTGGATAAGCGTTTTTCTTCTCTATAGAATGCTAAACTCATTTTTCAAAGAAAACCTTGCTCTTATAATAACCGGAATTTTTGCTTTATATCCTCCAGTAATAATTTATACCTTCTCTCTTCTTCCTGAAGTCTTTATATTGTTCTTTAATATTTTGTTTTTTTATTTCTGGAATAGAAAAAGATATTTTTTGGGTGGACTTTGCCTGGGAGTGTCTCTTATCCTGCGCCCTTCTATAGTTATCTTTGCTATATTTCTTCTTCTTTATCTTTTAATCAAAAAGTGGCACAAAAAAATTATAATTTCATCTTTGGTGGGTTTTTTTCTTCCTCTTCTTGCAGTCTTTATCTTGAACTACATAGCCGGCAATGATAGAGTATTGGTTACCTATTCTGGAGGAAGTGTATTCTACTCCAGCAACAATCCTTACTCTCGAGGGTTAGGATATACCCCTCCGTTTCTTTTGACTTATTTAGAGAATGAGTTTTATCTAAAAAAAGGAAGTTTTCCCTATGAGCATTATCTGTTTAAACGAATTGCCTGCTGCCTTAAAGAGAAAGAATTAAAATACTCTCAGATATCTAACTTTTGGTATGAGGAATCTTTTAAATTTATCTTTAAAAATCGACTTTGGTTCCTTAAACATTTATCTAAAAAATTGTTTTATTTTCTGAATGGATATGAGTTTTATGATACTTTCTCCTCTTATCTAAATAGTTTACTACTTAGAAAAAAAATAAAGATTTTGCCTTCTTTATACATTATTTATCCTTTCTCCATCCTGGGAATAATCATCTATCTTAAAAGAAAAGAAAAGAAACATCTCTTTAATATACTACTTTTGTATCTTCTAAGTTATCTTGTAGTAGCGGTAATATTTTATGTATCTGCGCGACTGAGATTACCTATAATCTTAGGATTAAGTATATTTGCGGGAATAAGTATAAAAGAAATCACTACCTCTTTGTCTGCAAGAAGATATAAACTTTTTACCATCTATATAATAACACTTATATTTTTTGTTTTCCTGGTAAGCAGGCAAGATACAACGATTATTTATGAAAAAGAGATTAATAACCCATCATTTCTTTTCTATAACTTAGGAGTAACTTGTCTAAAAAACAACTATCTTTCTTCAGGGATAAAATATCTTAAAAAAGCGTATGCTATTAATCCTCAAAATATTGTTGTACAACAACTACTTAAAGGGCTTGGAGGAGAAATGACTAAAAGCGGCAACTCCTTTATTGGCTGGAGAGAACCCCAAAAAGAGAAACTGCTCAAGGAAGCATTAAGTCTTTTTTATCAGCAAAACTTTAAAAAAGCAGAGGAAATTTTCCTTCAACTGCATAAACAATTTCCTTCTGATAAAACGATTCTTTACAATTTAGCCATCACTTATCTCAAGGAGAGTCGGACAAGAGAGGGAATAAAGCTTTTGGAAGAGATTAAGAAAGAGCTGAAATTTTCCAGTATAAGCTTTGAGATGTTTTATTTCTTAGGAAAAGGATATTACAAGCAACGCGAGTATAAGAAGGCATTAAAATATCTTAGAAAATCTTTGTGCCTTAATCCCTTTTTTAAACCAGCAAAAAATCTATTAAAAAATATTCAATCTTTAACGGCTAAAAGAAGTTCCGCCCCAGAAAAGACAATGCCAGTTTTAAATCTTCAGGATAGGTGACCTTTATATTAAAAGGATCCCCAGCAATGATTTTAACTTTTTTCCCTAAACGTTCCACTAACTGAGAATCATCCCAAAACATCCCTTTATCATTAAACTTCTTATAGGCTTTCAGAATCAGACCCTTTCTAAACCCTTGAGGGGTTTGAGCCAGATAAAGATTTCCTCTCTCCAGGCTTTTTAATATATAATTTTTTCTAACTAACTTTACTGCCTCTTTAAAAGGAAGAGCTAAAATTACTGCCGGATTACCCTTCAAAGCCAAAATAAGCTCTTTAATTTTATCTCTTCTTATCAGAGGGCGCGCTCCATCATGAATAATAATATAATCAACATCTTCGCTTTCCAATCTTTTAAGGGAAAAATACACTGAATCTTGCCGTCTCTTTCCTCCTTCAACCAGAATTAGCCTCTTCTCTTTCTTAAGAAGTTTTTTGACCAAAGAAAAGTTCTCTTTTTGTGTGGCAATGCATATTCGTTTTATTTCCGAAAAATGAGAAAATGCCTGATAACTATAATAAAAAATAGGCTTTTTATTTAAAAGAAGAAATACTTTATTCTTTTTTAATCCTATTCTTTTGCCTTCCCCGGCGCAAGCCAAAATTAGCCCTATCCTCATCCTAAAAGACGCGTAAAGATTATTCTTCCTGAAGGAGATTGTAGGATTGAGGTTACTTCCACCTCTACTGTTTTTCCAATGAGCCAACGTGCATTCTCTACTACCACCATCGTTCCATCCTCAAGATACCCTACCGCCTGATTAGGCTCTTTTCCTTCCTTAATTAACCTAAGAGAAATTTTCTCTCCAGGAAGAAAAATTGGCTTTAAAGCATTAGCTAAATCATTAACATTTAAAACTTTAACCCCTTCAAGTTGGGCTAAACGATTAAGATTGTAATCAGTAGTGAGAACTTTTGTCCCTAAATTTTTTGCTAATTTAACTACCTTAGCATCCACACTACTCAATTCTTTAAAATCCTGCTCACTGATTACCACCTCTACATTATGCTCCTTCTTTAAAGAGTGTAAAACCTCTATTCCTCTTTTCCCTCGCTGTCTTTTTAAGTGTTCGGTAGAATCAGCCAGAATTTGGAGTTCTTTAAGAACAAAACGAGGAACAATCAGCCTTGCCTCCAGGAAACCTGTTCTTACCAAATCCAGAATTCTCCCATCAATAATACTACTTGTATCTACAACAATTGGTTCCTCCCTTAACTCCTCTCGTTTAAATCTTACATAAGGAATCACCAGGTGAAATTCCTCTTTTCCTTTAAGGCCTAAAGTAAGTCCCAGGTAAATAAAGATGAGAGTGAAAAAGGCTCTTAGGAAATAATCAGTTTCAGGAGGAAGCTTGAATAAAACCAGAAAATTTCCAAAAAGCTGAGCAATAATTAATCCTAAAATAATTCCAAAGACCGCTGCCGAAAGCCCTTTCAAAGAAATTCTTCTGGCTAAAGTCTCAAAAATAACAATAGAGACCCCAATTACTCCTCCTAAAAAAGAAAAAAACCAAGGATTTTCTCCCAGAATATATCCCAAAGTCATACAGATGAAAACAAAAAATAGTCTTATCAAATTAAGTGTAGACATAAGCACCTCCCCTTTATAAAAACTTTAAAATCTCTTTTAAGGAAACTATAGAGATTACCTCCAGTTTGCTCTCCTTTACCTCTTTCAGGTTATCCTCAGGAATAACTATCCTCCTGAAATCCCAATGTTCAATCTCCTTGATTCGAAGATTTATATTAGCTACTGGTCTTATCTCCCCAGACAATCCCACCTCTCCAATAAATACAGTATCTAAAGTAATCTCTTTCTCTTTATAACTGGAGATTATCGCTAAAGCTGCTCCCAAGTCTGCACTGGGGTCATTTATCCTCAGGCCCCCACTTACATTAAAAAATACGTCTTCACTGGAAAAATTTATCTTTAATCTTTTCTCTATCACTGCCAGAAGCAAAGAAAAACGATTAAAGTCAAATCCTAAGGAGCGCCTTTTTACCATGCCAAAACTGGACTTACTCACCAAAGCCTGCAATTCAACTATAATAGGTCTTCTTCCCTCCATAATACATACAATACTGCTTCCGGTAATCGATTTATCTTTATGAGGAAGAAATATTCTCCCCAAATTCGCTGTTTCTTTTATCCCTCGAGAGGTCATCTCAAAAACAGCAATCTCTCCTGCCGGACCAAATCTATTTTTTGTTATCCTCAGAATCCTAAAATTAGACCCCACCTCACTTTCAAAATAAAGCACACAATCCACAATATGCTCTAAAAGTTTTGGGCCGGCAATTATTCCTTCTTTAGTAACATGTCCTACAACAAAAACTACAATGTTACAACCTTTAGCAATTTGGGTTAGGAAATTAGCACACTCTCTTATCTGAGATGCCCCTCCTGAAGAAGCCTCAGAACAGGAAAGATGAACCACCTGAATTGAATCCACAATCAAAAAGTCATATCTATTCCTTTTTATCTCCTCATATACTTTTAAAAGATCAGTCTCGGGGAAAAGATACAACTCTTTATAATTCAACCCTAATCTTTCTGCTCTCAGTTTAACTTGTTCTGCTGATTCCTCCGCACATATATATAACACCTTCCCTTTAAAAGACAAGGAGGCTCCTACCTCAAGTAAAAGAGTGGATTTCCCCACTCCTGGCTCTCCTCCCACAAGAACTATCTCTCCCTCCACTAACCCTCCTCCTAAAAGCTCATCGAATCCTTTAATTCCTGAAGGGATTCTTTTTAAATCTTCCTTCCTTATTTCTCCTGCAAGAAAAGGAAGGCTATTCTTTCTCTCTATTTGGATACTCTTTCCCTCCTTCTCAAAAACCTTCTCTTCAAAAGATTGCCACATCCCACAGGAAGGACACTTCCCCAGCCACTTAAGTGACTGATATCCACAATTTGCACAGATAAACATTATCTTCTTTTTCTTGGTTTATGCAGAAGCTTCCAGGGATGAGCCTTCAAATCCTTTATCAACTCCTCTGTTTCCCTATAAAGAGAGTCGTCATAAATTAGTCTTCCTAAAGTCCCTTCTTTATTTCTCACTCCTTCAAGAATATCATTCAGTTTAGAAGA
>CAZJOV010000002.1:32128-60382 GCA_964547735.1 uncultured Planctomycetia bacterium
CTAAAGTCCCTTCTTTATTTCTCACTCCTTCAAGAATATCATTCAGTTTAGAAGAGACTCCTTTTGTATTTAAGATTATCTCTCTTAAAGAAGCTCTCAATTCCTCCTCCTCAATCAATTTTTCCAATTTAAGAACTGTCTTATGGAAAGTATCCATAATATTAAACAAAGGTGTTGCTGATATTCCTTGGACTTCCACATCTTTTTCTAAGAAAGAAGTAACTTCTTTAGGAGGGATAATTTCCAAGTATTTTTCTCCAAATACTGATAAACTGTTTATAAAAAATTTAGAACCTTCGGGAATTCTTATTTCCTTCTTTATCTTAGCATAGACATAAACTACCGGTTGATTATCTATAACTTTCACCTCAACTTTATTTACCTCTCCTACATTTACCCCTAAAAATCTTACTGGAGAAGCAGGCTTAAGCCCTTCGGCAAACTCAAACTTAACTTTTAAAATATAACTTCCCTTAAAAAAGCTTACCTCTTTTATAGAAAGAGCCACCACAAGGAGAATAAAGAGCGCCCCCACAAGAAATATCCCTACTTTTATCTCAGAAATATATCTCTTCATCTATCCACCTCACTTTTAAATTCAAATAATCCAGCATGAATAAATTTTTTTATTTTCTCATCGTCCAATTTATAAAAATCCTCTTTTTTCCCTTTAAAAAGAACCCTTCCTTCGGAGATAAACACACACATCTCTGCCAAAGAAAACCCTACGGCTAAATCGTGAGTGACAATTAAAGTAGTAATGGAAAGTCTTTTATGTAAATCACGAATAATAGAAACAATCTTATCTACCGAGATAGGATCAACTCCGGTTGTGGGCTCATCATAAATAATAATTTTAGGACGATAAATGATTGCTCTGGCAATAGCAACCCTTTTTTTCATTCCTCCGCTCAATTGATAAGGATATAAATTTTGTGTCCCCCCAAGTCCCACCATCTCCAATGCATAGGCCACTTCCCTCTCAATCTGCTCATAATTTAAATCTGAATGATGATATAGAGCAAAACCCACATTCTCTTTAACGGTTAAAAAATCAAAAAGGGCACTGCTTTGAAAAACAATACCAAATTTTAGACGAACCTTATCTAATCTTTCCCGAGATAAGGAGGTAATATCTGCTCCATCAATATAAATTTTTCCCTTATCTGGCTTTATTAACCCAATAATATGTTTCAAGAGCACAGTTTTCCCCGCACCGCTTTTTCCCAGAATAAGAAAAGATTGACCCTCCTCTACAGAAAAATTTATATCTTCTAAAATCTTTCTTCCTTCAAAACTCTTGCTTACATTCTCTAATTTTATAATACTCATACGAAAATAAAATAAAAAATAGCGGTTAAGATGCAATCGCAGATAATGATTAAAATAAACGATCTTACCACGGAAAAAGTTACTGCCTTGGCTACCTCTACCGAGGAATGTGGTCTTAAACCTTCAAAGCAAGAAACAAAAGCAATGATACTGGCAAAAAACACACTCTTTATTAGTCCACTTAAAATATCTTTATAGGTTAATGCTTCCAGAGTTAACTTAAAATAAAAGGAAAAAGGTATGGAGAATTTCAGCATTCCCACAATATACCCTCCAAATACTCCCAGAAAATCAGCATAAATCACCAATATAGGACAGGAGATAACCAAAGCAATGAATTTAGGAACCACAAGATAATCTATGGGATTAACGCTAAAAGCCTCTAAAGCATCAATTTGTTCACTTATTTTCATCGAACCGATTCCAGCAGTAATTGAGGCTCCACTTCTTGCCGCAATAACTAAACAACTTAACACAGGCCCTAACTCTCTCGTCAAAGATAAAACCACCAGAGAAGCAATGTAAATCTCTGAGGAGAGTCTTTTAAGCTGATAAGCGGTCTGGAAAGCAATGATGATCCCTACAAAAAAAGATATTAAAGAGACCAAAAACAAACTTTCTATCCCTACCGAGACTACCTCACGTGTGATAGAATGAATGCTTCTTCTTTTGAAAAAAAGAAAGGAAAAAGTATCTTGAACGAATACAGCTAATCTCCCAAAATATCTAAAAAATCTTCCTGTTCTGTAGATCATTATTTAAACTGCTGGAAAGAAAAAGAAAGGAAAAAAGACAGAAAATAATTCTCATTCAAAAACTAACTCTTCCCCTTTTCTTTCAACTAATACCTTAACCATTCCGTCTTTGGTCTTTCTCTCTTTAAACTTACCACGAATTACCTCTTCTGCTAAGGGATCCTCTAAAAATCTTTGAATCACCCTTTTTAAAGGCCGGGCACCAAATGCGGGGTCAAACCCTCTCTCAATAAAAAATTCCTTTGCTTCCTTATTCAACTCCACATATAGATTCTGCTCACGAAGACGCTCATTAACATAGGAGATTTCAATCTCCACAATCTTTTCTAAAGCCTCTTTATCTAAAGGTTTAAAAACAATAATCTCATCTAACCGATTTAAAAACTCGGGTTTGAATGTTTTTTTTACTTCTTCCAATAAGAGATTTTTCATCTCCTCATATTCAATTTCCTCCTTCACTGTTTTAAATCCTAAAGAGCCTCGTTTCCTTATAATTTGGGCTCCTACGTTAGAGGTCATAATTAAAACAGTGTTGCGAAAATCCACCTTTCTTCCAAAACTATCCGTGAGACGTCCTTCCTCAAGAATCTGAAGAAGAAGATTGAATACATCGGGATGGGCTTTTTCTATCTCATCTAACAGCACTACCGCATAAGGACGTCTTCTAATCTTCTCAGTGAGCTGACCTCCTTCCTCATATCCTACATAACCGGGTGGAGCACCAATAAGTCGGGAGACATTGAACTTCTCCATATATTCACTCATATCCAACTGAATTAAGGCATCCTCGTCACCAAACATAAATTCCGCCAGAACTCTGGCTAAAAGAGTCTTTCCCACACCTGTAGGACCTAAAAACATAAATGAACCTATAGGCCGACGTGGCTCTTTTATTCCTGCCCGCGCCCGGCGCACTGCCCGTGCAATCGCATCAATTGCCTCAGCTTGTCCAATAACTTTTTTCCTTAATTCCTCCTCAATTCTTAATAATTTTTCTGATTCTTTCTCTTCCAACCGGTAGATAGGAATACCGGTAATCTGGGAAACCAATCGAGCAATTTCCTCTTCACCTACAGTGGGAATAATCTGATCTCTTTTTTTACTCCATTCTCTTCGCTGATTTTCTAATTTAAGACGCAAAGTTTTTTCCTCATCGCGCAGGCGCGCTGCTCCCTCAAAATCCTGCTGTTTTATTAAAGCCTCTTTCTCCTTTATTATCTCTTTTAACTTTCTCTCTATCTGTTGAATCTCCTCAGGGACAATCAATACTGCTAAGCGCGCTCTTGCTCCTGCCTCATCTATCAAATCGATAGCTTTATCGGGAAGAAATCTTCCCGAGACATATCTATCCGAAAGTTTTACTGCTGCCTCCAAAGCAGAATCGGAAAACTTCACTCGATGATGTGCCTCATATTTATCTCTTAAGCCTTTTAAAATCTCAATTGTTTCCTCCACAGTATTAGGCTCAACAACAATCGGCTGAAAACGTCTTTCTAAAGCGGCGTCTTTTTCAATATGTTTTCTATACTCATCTAAGGTTGTAGCCCCAATACACTGAATTTCACCCCGGGATAAAGCCGGCTTTAAAATATTAGAAGCATCAATTGCGCCTTCGGCTGCTCCTGCTCCCACTAAAGTATGTAACTCATCAATAAAGATAATTACATCCTTGGATCTTTTAATCTCCTCCATCACTGCCTTAATTCTCTCTTCGAATTGACCTCGATATTTGGTACCTGCAATCATTAAAGCCAAATCTAAAGCTACAATCCTTTTATTTCTCAATACCTCCGGGACATTACCGCCAACAATACTTTGGGCTAAACCCTCTACAATCGCTGTCTTTCCTACTCCTGCTTCTCCTAACAGAACAGGATTGTTTTTTGTCCGCCGAGATAAAACCTGAATTACTCTTTCTATCTCCACCTTTCTTCCAATTACCGGATCAAGTTTCCCTTCCTTAGCCAAACGAGTCAAATCCCTCCCAAAAGAATCCAAAGCAGGGGTTCGTGAAGTAGTCTGAGAAGAGATAGAGTGAGAAGACCCTCCCAACAAAGAAGCAATCTCTTCTCTCACCTTCCTTAAATCTACACCTAAACTATACAAAACTTGTGCTGCCAGACCTTCTTCTTCTCTTAGAAGCCCTAAAAGAATATGCTCGGTGCCAATATAGTTATGCCCTAAGTTACGTGCTTCCTCAGCAGCCAACTCCAACGCTTTCTTTGCCCGGGGGGTAAAGGGGAGATCTCCTCCAATAGTAGCAATACTTCCAGGGGAGATTAATCTTTCTAATTCTTTTCTTAATCTATTTAAATCTATACCTAAATTTTGCAATACTGCACAAGCAACTCCCTCTCCTTCTCTTATTAATCCTAAAAGAATATGTTCTGTTCCAATGTAATCATGATTAAAACGCCTGGCTTCTTCTTTAGCCAAAACTAAAACCTTTCTTGCTCTTTCTGTAAAACGATTAAACATCTTCTTTTAATCTTTTTCTTAAAATATAAGCTCTCACATAATCTCTTTCTTCTTCTCTAAGCATCCTTCCTTCTTTCTTCTGAAGATGCGCTGGCTGAATAACTATAAACAAATTTTTTACTACTTTTTGTGAAATATTCTTAATTATACCTAAATCTATGCCTAAATACAAGAGAGAAAGATAGCTTAAAGCCTCTTTGGTAGTAATAAGATAAGCATTTCTTAGTATCCCTAAAGCTCTTCCTATCTTATCTTCCAAAGTAATCTTTTGCCTTTTTACTAAAGAAATTCTTGCCTCCTCTTCCTGCTCTCTTACCTGCTTTACAATCCCTACTAAATTCTCAATTAATTCTTTCTCTGAAAGCCCCAAGCTTACCTGATTAGAGATTTGAAAGAAATCTCCTAAAGCCTGAGTTCCTTCCCCAAAAAGACCTCTACTGGTAAAGGAAAGTTTTGCAAGAAGTTCCAAAATTTTATTTATTTTTCTTGTCATTACCAAACCAGGAAGATGCAGCATACAGGAAGCGCGCAAAGCTGTACCAATATTGGTAGGACAACTTGTCAAATATCCCAAATCAGGAAGAAAAGCAAACTTAAGATAAGAAGTAAGTCGGTCGTCGAAATAATTTATCTTCTCCCAAAGTTCATCTAATCTGAATCCTCCTGCCAGAATCTGAAATCGTATATGGTCCTCCTCATTTACCATCATCGAAATCTCCTCACCAGAAGAAATCATTAATCCTTTCCCGGAGCTACTTACCATATGCTCTTGGCTGATGATGTGTCTCTCTAAAAAAAACTGCTTGTCTAATGCATTCAAATCCTCCATATTCACAAAGATTGAATCTTTAAACTCCTCCAGCTTAAATATTGCTCCTTTTATTCTTTCTCTTATCTCTTCTCGCTGGGAAGAAGTCGCTTTATGAGGAAAAGGATATTCGGATAAATTCCTTGCTAAGCGGATTCTTGAGGAAAATATTATGTTTTCTGAAGAATCACCTAACCAACTTAATTGTTTCTCTAAAAACTCCTCAAACATCTCTTTTTTTCTCCAGATTCCTTATCTCATCACGGATACGTGCCGCTTCCTCATACTCTTCTAATTTTATCGCTTTAGCCAATTTTTTTCTTAATTCTCTTATCTTCCTCTCTAAAATCTCTTCCTCTTTAAGCCCTTGAGGAACTTTACCGGTATGTTCTACAGAACCATGAATTTTTCTTAAAAGAGGCAAAAGTTTCTCTCGAAAACTCTCATAACAAAACTTACATCCTAACTTGCCCATCTTGCGAAAATCATTAAAAGTTAAACCGCACTTTGCACATTTTAATATTCTTCTTTCTTTCTTTTCTTCCTTAACCAATCCTGTTAAAAACTCCGAAAGACTTAACTGATTTTTTATCTCTTCTGTCTTCATCTGGGCACACTTAGAACATAAATGAAGCTCTACAATTTTATCTCCTACAATCTCTGTAAGATGTATGGTAGCAATATTTTTATGGCATATATCACAAAGCATCTTCTCAAATTTTATATCTTATCCCATCCTTCTTAGTCAATTTCTTAAACTCTCTCATAATTAGCTTTGTAATTTTCCCTGGTTTTCCATCCCCGATCATTCTTCCATCAATTTTCACAATAGGAACAATCTCAGCGGCGGTTCCTGTCAAAAAACACTCCTCACTTATATAAAGCTCATGACGGGTTAAAACATGCTCGTGAGTGGGAATTTTCAGTTTACGGGCAATCTCTAAAACCGCGTCTCTGGTTATTCCCCGCAGTGTCCCCATACACTGAGGAGGAGTATAAAGCTCTCCTTTTTTTACCACAAAGATATTATCCCCTGTGCATTCCGCAATATAACCTAAATGATCCATCATCAATGCTTCCTGATAACCACAATTTATAGCCTCAATTTTAGCTAAGATATTATTCAAATAATTTAAAGATTTTATTTGCGGATTTAATGCTTCTGTCAGATTTCTAATCGTGGGCACAGTAATTATTGCCATCCCTCGCCCATAAAGTTCTTTAGGATAAAGAGCAACCTCATCCGTAATAATTACTACTGTCTCATTCCCTTTACATTTTCTGGGATCTAATCCTAAATCTCCCTCACCCCGAGAGACTATCACCCTTATATAAGCATTCTTTAACCTGTTGGCTTTTAACGTTTTAATTATCGCATTAATCATCTCCTTTTTGGTAAGGGGAATCTCCAACATAATCGTATGCGCAGATTCAAAAAGACGATCGATATGCTCTTTAAGCTTGAAAACTAAACAATTATAAACTCTTATTCCCTCAAATACTCCATCTCCATACAAAAATCCATGATCAAACACAGAGACTTTGGCATCCTTTTTGTCTACTAACTTTCCATTTAAATATACTTTCATAAGCCTCCTTTTTTAAACTTCTTTTATCTTTCCTTTCTCCAAATAAAGAACTCTCTTGGCTCTTTTAGCCAACTCTATATTGTGAGTCACAAGTATTATCGTCCTTCCTTCTTTATTAAAAAAATCAAGTAAGCTAAAAATTTTTTCTGCTGATCCCTCATCTAAATTCCCTGTAGGCTCATCGCAAAAAAGTATCTGGGGATTATTAATCAAAGCCCGGGCAATTGCTACTTTCTGTCTTTCTCCCCCGCTCAGTTCTGAAGGGAAACAATTAAGTTTGTCCTCTATTTTTAAATATTTTAACAATTTTTCTGCCTGAGTAAAAGCAGTTTTTAAAGAAGTATTTATAAGAGACGAAGGTAAAACTACATTTTCCAAAACCGTCAGCTCCTCAATAAGATGATAAAACTGAAATACAAATCCTACATATCTTGTACGCCACCTACATAACCACTTATCTTTCTTCTTATAAATATTTTCTCCCTTAAAAAATACCTCTCCCTCAGTAGGGAAAAGCAATCCTCCCAAAATGTGAAGAAGAGTAGATTTACCGGCTCCGGAAGGGCCCACAATAACAAGGAACTCTTTCTCTTTCACTCCTATATTTATTTTTTTAAGAGCAGAAAACTCCTTCCTGCCAATCTTATAAATCTTAGTCAAATTATAAGCAGAAATTAGATTATTCATATCTTAGGGCTTCCTGAGGTTCTAATTTTGCTGCTTTAATGGCAGGAAAAATACTGGAAAGAAAACTCAACAGGAAAGTAGCTCCCACCACAACAAGGATATCTCGATAATCTATGTATACAGGAAGATAGTTAATATAGTAGATGCTTTCAGGAAGATGAATAATCTTATATTCTTTAATCAAATAACACAAAAATATCCCTAAACTGAGACCCGCTCCTGTCCCTAACATCCCTAAAGATATTCCTTGTATAGTAAAGATACTTAAAATCTTTAAAGGAGTAAATCCAATTGCCTTAAGAATTCCAATCTCCTTTGTCTTCTCCACCACCTTTATCCACAAAAGAGAAAGAATACTAAAAGTAGCCACCACAATAATCAAACTTAAAATAAAAAACATAGTGAGTTTTTCTAATCTTAAAGCTGTAAATAATGCTCGATTCATATCTATCCAGCTGTAAGAAGGGAAGGGGTGGATACTTTTTATTTTATTCTTTATCTTTTCCACCTCAAAAGGATTCCTAACTTTTACTCCTAAAAAAGAGAGAAAATTTTCTCCTACCTCCTCAATCTCTCTTAAATCAGTGATTATATAATTATCCACATCATAAAGTCCTACCTTAAATACTCCTTTAATCTTTCTTTTCTCCAGACGAGGGGGTTTTCTTAAAGGATAAAAAAGAATCTCTTTTTTTTCTCCTAATCGATGGAATAAGTTTTCCCCTACAAAAAAGCCCTCCTGAGAAAACTTTTTTTTTACAAATTTAGAAAAACTTTTCCTCTCCTCTACATCTTTAAAGTCTAACCCCTTAACTATAACTGGATATATGTAGTTATCTGTTTTAAGAAAAACCTGAGTTTGATAAAAAATACTGGCTCTCTCCACACCTTTCATCTTACTTATCCTTCCTTTTATCTTTTTAAGTTCACTCTTATTCCCGTGGCTCTCTACTATTAGATGATAATTAAATTTTAAAAGTTTATCCATCAATTCCTTATCAAAACCGTTCATTACCGACATCACCACAATTAAAGTAGCCACACCAATGGTTATACCTATAGTACTTAAGACACTAATAAGAGAAATATGCCGTTTTTTTCCCCGCAAAAGATATCTTAAGGAAAGAAATACTATCTCTCTCATTTATTTAGAAAGGGCCGCAATAAAGGGAAAAGAATCACGTCCCTTATCGAGGCTTGGTTAAGAAGAAGCATAATTAGACGGTCAATACCAACCCCTAAACCTGCTGCAGGAGGCATCCCATATTCCAAACTTAAAAGAAACTCCTCATCAATCCTCTTTGTATCCCCGTTTTTTATCTGCAATTCAAAATTTTCTCTTTGTTTTATCGGATCATTGAGTTCGGTGTAACTGTTGGCTACCTCAATCCCCCCAATAAAAAGTTCAAATCTCTCTGCCACATAAGGATTATCTTTTTTTGTCTTTGCCAGGGGAGACATCCAGCTAAAGAAATCAACAACAAAGACAGGTTTTCTTTTTTCTAATTTTTTCTCTATCAATTCCTCAACAAGATTCATAATCTGTGAACGAGAAAGCTCTTTTAAAGAAATATTTAGTCTCTCACTTAACTTTTTACGGACAACCTCAGGAGAATCGGAAGGAGAAACTCCTAATTCTTTCTCGAATACCTCTACAAAAGAGATTCTTGGCCAAGGAGGAGTAAAATCAATCTCTTTCCCCTGATATTCTATTCTCAAACTTTTGTGAATCTTCTCTACTAAGGAGGAGAATAAATCTTCACAAATTTTTATCATATATTCATAGTCTTGGTAAGCACAGTAAGCCTCAAGCATAGTAAACTCTGGAGAATGCCGCAGAGAAATCCCCTCGTTACGAAAACTTCTATTTATCTCAAATATCTTATCAAAACCGGCAACGAGTAATCTTTTCAAATAGAGCTCAGGTGCAATTCTCAAATAAACTTGCGTATCGATAGCTTGATAATAAGTAGCAAAAGGGGTTCCTCGTGCTCCTCCTGGAATAAGATGCAGGAGGGGAGTCTCTACTTCTTTATATTCTAATTTCTTAAAGAAATCGCGGATAAGCTCTATAATCTCAATTCTTTTTAAAAATACCTGACGTGTATCCGGGGAAGCAATTAAATCTAAATATCTCTGTCGATATTTGACCTCTATATCCTTCAACCCATGCCATTTTTCCGGAAGTATACGTAGGCATTTAGAAAGCAATCTTAAATCTTCTACAAAAACTGTAGGCTCACCTGTTTTTGTCTTAAAAAGATACCCTTTTACTCCTACTATATCCCCTATATCTAAATCCTTAAAAAGTTCATACTTCTCTTTAAGAATATTGAGCTGAGCATAAATCTGAATTTTTCCGGTAATGTCAGAGATGTGAGCAAAACTTGACTTTCCATGCTCTCTTTTACTGATAACTCTTCCCGCCAAAGTCATCTTCTTATTCTCAGAAAAATTATCTAAAACCCCTCTGATAGAGGTCTCCTTAGGGAAAGCCCTCTCCTTAAAGGGGTCTCCGTATTTTTCTTTCATTTTTTTAAGATTCTCTAAATAGTTCATAAATTAATTGTAATTATATAAAAGTAACCTCTCTCTGTCAAAGGTTTATTGAATATAGTATCTATTTATGGTATAATTTAATGGAATGAAAAAACTTATTATTCTATTGGTCATAATTTTTCTTTTTATCCTTACCGGAAAAGCAGAAGAGGTTCTTTTATCCTCTCAAGAATTAAAAAAGAATATTCCTTCTGTTGAGGAAAAAGGATTTTTTAATTGGGTTAACAATAACGCTTACGCTAAGAATATAAAAGAAGATAAAAAAGTCTTAAGGAAAGAGTGGAAAGAGATGCTGGGAGGAGTAGATATATTTTTTCCTTATTTCAAAGCTAAAGAAGTGGAAAAGTGGCTAAAGAAGAAAGCTCGGGTTGATTTTTTCAAGGTAAAGGGTGAACCTTATTTTAAAAAAGATAAAATTCAATATATCTTCAAAATAAATTTCTAAATTCCTTTAAGAATAATCCAGACCAGAAGAAGTATAACAATCAAAGAAAGGATATAAAAATCATTAAAATAAAAAAAATCAGCAATCCTTTCCCTCCAGTTGACCGTTGCCTGAATCTTTCCCCATCTATCTCTTATCCTAAGAATCTCTTTCTTTTCAAAACGCAAAAACTCTCCTGCAATGCGATAAGAAGGGATTTTCCCCTGATTAGCTAACTCAATCACCTCCTTTTCAGAAATGCCTAAAATTTGTGATGCTTCTCTTGTAGTTAAAAGCTTCTCCCTCATTATCGATTAAAAACCACCCAACTTTCTACTTCTTTCTTATCAAAAACCAGACTATCCCCCTCTTTTTGAGCCAAAAGTTCCCCACTATTTACCCATTCTAAGATTTTTTCTTTTTCCACAGAAAGATAATCTGCCAACTCACCAAGGGTGAGTTTTTCTGTATACATCTTGCAACTTCCGTTAAAGATTGCTCCTTCCTGAATAGAAATACGTGGAGCTTCAATATTCCCATATACTATAGCTTGAGAGGTAAGAGTAACGATAGTGGTAGATTTAATCTTTCCCTTTACAAGACCGGAGATGATAATATTCTCTCCCTCAATATCTGCACGCACAACAGCTTTTTCTCCGATGATAAGATTCCCCTTTGTTTTTAAATTTCCCTCAAACTTCCCATTAATCTTCAGATTTACAGGATCAGAAAATACAAGCGTCCCTTTCATCGAAGCATTAACATCTAAAATTCTTTCTTCATCTTTTCTTTTCCCCATTTCTCACCTCCACTCTATCTTAAAATTTTTTCTCTATCGTCTTAAGAGAAGAAAGGGTTAAAAAAGCAAGTAAAGTAACGATTAACCCCGCCTCATAAAACCCACATCCTACCGCCAGCCCAATTGCTGAACTTATCCAGATACTTGCTGCTGTAGTAAGCCCTCTTATCCCCTCTTGACTTCTTATAATAGTTCCTGCTCCCAAAAATCCAATTCCGGTAATTACTCCAGCAGCGATTCTTGCCGGGTCTAAGGGAACTTTATCTCTAAATAGTTCATACATATATAAGGAGACAAGCATAACTAAAGAGGAGCCCATACAAACCAAAATATGTGTGCGCAGTCCTGCACTCCTTCTCTTCTTTTCCCTTTCCAGACCAATAATCGCTCCTAATACAAATGCGCAGATAATCCTTTTTATTATTTCTAAAAAAGTCATCACTGGCTGGATACTTCTAAATTCAGGTTGCTTTTTAACCCTTTATTATTATACAGATAAAAAGTTAATCCTGCAACCATTGCTCCGTTGTCGGTAGCATATTTTTTTTGAGGAAGGAAAATATGTAATTTTTCCTCTTTCTCTTTTTCTTTAAAAAGATAACGTAATCTACAATTAGCCACTACCCCTCCCCCACAGACTATATTTTTTATTTTAAATTTTCTTGCTGCTTTAACCGTATTTTCCACAATAGCATTCACTATCTCTTCCAAAAACGAAGAAAGCAACTTAATTTGGGTTAATCCATCTAACTTATTTTTTTTCTCCAACTCCATTTTTTTATAAATAATTGCTGTCTTTATCCCACTGAAGCTGAAATCAAATCCTATACGGGGACACCTAAATTTGAAACTGTTTCTTAAGGAATAAGAATATAACTTGTCTAAATATACTCCTCCCGGATACCCTAACCCAAAAAACCTTGCTACTTTATCAAAAACTTCCCCACAGGCATCATCACGTGTTTTTCCAATGAGCCTAATTCTGTTAAAGTCTTTCACCAAAAATAATTCTGTATGACCCCCTGAAGCCACTAATCCTATAAAAGGGAAAGGGATTTTCTCCTTTCTATCCAAAAAAGGAGAAAAAAGATGAGCATGAAGATGATTAATTCCTAAGAAAGGTCTTTTTAATGCCAAGCTTAATCCCTTAGCAAAGCTTACTCCCACAAGAAGCGCTCCCACCAGCCCAGGAGAGGAACTTACTCCTATTACAGCAACATCATCTAAAGTTATTCTTGCCTTCTTTAGTGCTAAATAAGTCACTTTCTCAATAAATTTTAGATGATTACGGTGAGCAATTTCGGGAACTATTCCTCCATATTTTTTGTGATATTTCAAAGAAGATATGGTAATATTGGCTAAAACTTTATTTTTATTTACAATACCTACTGAGGTCTCATCACAAGAAGTCTCAATCCCTAAAGCATACATATTATGAGGAAAGAATAATTAATCCTCTTATTAAATCCAGGGCTCTTATAATTTGATAATCCTTGCGATAGTTGAATCCTTCCTTCTCCTTCTCTATCTTCTCAAAAATATCCTCTTGTGGGCTTACTTCTTTAGAAGGAACCAAAATATCTGGTTCTATACCATTCTGATGGATACTCTTTCCTGAAGGAGTATAATACTTTGCTGTAGTAATTCTTAACGCTGAACCGTCAGATAAAGGAACCACGCTTTGAACGCTTGCTTTCCCAAAACTTTTCTCTCCCAAGAGTATCGCTCGTTTATTTTCTCTTAAAGCTGCTGCTACTATCTCACTACCGGAGGCACTTCCTCCGTTAATGAGTATAACCATAGGAATTTTTAAAATCTTCGTCTTACAGGAGAAAGCCTTATAACTTAATGATTCTCCATCTCTTGATTTGGTGGAAACAACTACTTCTCCGGTGGGGAGAAATCTTGAAGCTACCTCCACAGCAGAGATAAGCAAACCTCCAGGGTTATTCCTTAAATCCAAAATTAACCCTTTTATATTTTTCTTTTTCAATTTTTCCAAGGCTTTATCTAATTCTTTAGCTGTGCCTTCTCGAAACTCTAACAGCTTTATATAGCCAATTTCATCCCCTAAAACTACCGCTCTTTTTACATCGTTTATTTTTATAATATCTCGAGTGATAGTTATATCCTTCATCTGCTTGCTCTTCTCCTTCAACACGGTAATAGTAACTTTGGTTCCCGGTTTTCCCCTCAGTTTCTTCACCGCTTCTTGTAAAGTTATCCCCTTGGTGAGTTTTCCTTCTATCTTTACAATTATATCTCCTGGCTCCAGTCCTGCCCGATAGGCAGGAGTATCCTCAATTGGGGAGACAATAGTTAAAAGCCCGTCTTTTATTGTAATCTCTATCCCCAATCCTCCAAATTCCCCTTCCGTCTCCACAAGAAGTTCCCTATAATCCTCAGGTTTTAAGAATTGGCTGTAAGAATCTAAAGCCCTCATCATCCCCGCAATTGCTCCATAGATAAGATCTTTTGTAGACTTCTCCTCTACATATTTTTTTTCTATAACCGAAAAAGCCTCTCCCAAAAGGTCTAACTCTCTATAGAAATCATCCTTCTTACTCTTAGCAAACACCCACCAACAGGATAAAGAAAAAAATACAACACTTATTATAACTACTAAAAATATCTTTCTTCTCACTTCAACCTCCTTTCTAATATGCTACTTACTACTTTGGGGTTAGCTCTTCCTTTCGTTTTTCTCATTACCTGTCCAATAAGAAACTGTAAAGCGCCCCTTTTTCCTTCCTTATAGTCTTTAATTGGTTTAGGATTATCTTTAATTACCTCTTCTATAAATCTTTCTAATTCTTCTTCTAAAGAAACTTGAGCAAGCCCTTCTTTCTCTATTATCTCATCTATATCTTTATCAGTAGTTAAAGCCAAATCCAAAACTTTTTTTGCCCCCAGATTATTAAGCTTGCCTGAGGAGAAATAATCAACAATTTGAGCAAATTTCTTAGGGGAAATCTTTACATTTTGCCAGCCTCCTTCTAACTTATACACTAACTCCAAGAAAGGCCCTATAATCCAATTAGTTATTTTTTTTGCCTGAGGGAAAAATTTATAACTTTCTTCAAAAAAATCCGCTAATTTTTTTTGAGAGATTAAAACCTCTACTTCTTTCTCCGACAGAGAATAATCTTTTTTAAATCTTTCTCTTCTTAAATAAGGAAGCTCCCCAACAAATTCTTTTTCTTTTTTAATAAGCTCCTCATCAATCACAAAATCTACCAAATCAGGCTCAGGAAAATAGCGATAATCGCAAGCTTCCTCCTTAGTCCGCATAGGGAAAGTCTTTTTTGCTTTATCATCCCACAGGCGTGTTTCCTGAATCACTTCTTTTCCTTCCTCTAAAATTCTTTTCTGTCTTGTTACTTCATACTCTAAAGCTTCCTTTACCCCTCTAAATGTATTCATATTCTTAAGTTCTACCTTTACTCCCAGCTTCTTCTCTTCTCTCCTGCGTAAAGAAATATTGGCATCACACCTTAATATACCTTTTTCCATATCACAACTTGAAGCACCAACATATTGAATAACCATCTTCAGCTCATTCAAATACCGGAAAGCTTCTTGAGGACTACTTAAATCCGGGTAACTGACAATTTCCAGAAGAGGCGTCCCACACCGATTAAAATCAACCAAAGAATACTTCTCTTTATGGATTAATTTTCCCGCATCTTCCTCAAGATGGACTCTTTTTATCCTTATCTTTCTCTCTCCCAAAGGAAGATTTCCTTCTTCTCCCAGAGGAAGTTTGTATTGAGAAATCTGATAATTTTTGGGTAAATCCGGATAGAAATAATTTTTCCTCTCAAAATATATTCTTCTATTTATCCTGCAATTCAAGGCCAAAGCTACCCTTACCGCCAACTCTAATGCCTTCTTATTTAATACAGGCAGTACTCCTGGATACCCGCAACAGATAGGACATATATAGGTATTAGGAGGCGCATCTGGGTCTACCGGGCAAGAGCAGAATATCTTAGAGAATGTAGCCAGCTGTACATGAACCTCTAATCCAATTACTACTTCAAAATTATCCATCACCTAAGGGAGGGATCTTTTCAAAAAAATCTTTGTGGGAATTCTCATAAGTATATCCCACCTTAACCAGCATCGCTTCCTCAAAAGGTCTCCCAATAAGTTGCGCTCCCACCGGTAAATCCTCCTTTGTAAATCCACAGGGGAAGGAGACCGCAGGAACACCTGCCAGATTCACCGATACCGTATAAATATCTGAAAGATACATACCTAAAGGGTCTTCTATTTTTTCTCCCAATCCAAAAGCAGGAGTGGGAGAGGTAGGGGTAAGAATTATATCAACACAGGAGAATGCTTTCTCAAAGTCTTTGCGGATTAAAGTCCTTACCTTTAAGGCTCTTAAATAGTAATCATCATAATAACCACTGGCTAAACTATAAGTACCCAAAAAGACTCTTCTTTTCACCTCCACCCCAAACCCTTCTTCTCTTGTCTCTTTATATAAATCTAATAAATCTTTATTATCTTTTCGATACCCATATTTTATCCCATCAAATCTCTGAAGATTAGAACTTGCCTCAGAGCAAGCAATAATATAATAAGTAGCGACAGCATATTGAGAATGAGGAAGGCTTATCTCTGAAATCTTCGCTCCTTTTTTCTCCAAACTCTTGGCTACTTCAAATACTGCCTCTCTCACCTCCTCATCTAATCCTTCCTGAAAGTACTCTTGGGGGATACCAATTTTTAACCCTCTTACATCCTCAATCAAAGCTTTCTTAAAGTCAGAAACTTCTATATTTGCGGAGGTAGAATCACCCTCATCAAATCCACAAATTATATTTAAAAGATAAGCACAATCAGAAAAATTTGTCGTTATAGGACCAATCTGGTCTAAACTTGACCCAAAAGCAACTAAACCAAAACGAGAAACCCTTCCATAGGTAGGCTTAAACCCTACAACTCCACAGAAAGCAGCCGGTTGCCTGATCGAGCCTCCGGTATCAGAACCCAAAGCAAAAGGAACCAATCGTGCAGCAACTGCAGCGGCTGAGCCTCCTGAAGAGCCTCCGGCTACTTTACCTAAGTTCCAAGGGTTTTTTGTAGGATAATAACAGGAATTTTCACAGGAAGAACCAAAAGCAAACTCATCCATATTGGTAGTTCCCAGAATCAGAAGCCCTTCTTGTTTAATTTTTCTAATTACGGTGGCATCATATACCGCAATATGAGAGGATAAGATTCGTGAGGCACAACTAATCCTTTTTCCTTGAATACAAATATTATCTTTAACTGCTAAAGGTACCCCTTTTTGCGTAGACTGATAATCATAAACTTCAATAAAACTATTGATGAGAGGGTCTATTCTTTCTATTCTTTCTTTAAAATGATGGTAGACTTCTTCCTTGCTCAGATTACCTTTTTCTATCTCTTTTAAAATCTGGAGCCCTCCTAATTGGAAAATTTTCTTCATTCCACTACCTTGGGGACTTTAAAGTAGTTGTTTTCTTTTTGGGGAGCATTTTTTAAAATATCCTTGAAAATCTCTCTTTTGTGGGGAATGTCTTCTCTCATTCGGTTCTCTCTTAAGAATACCCCTCTTGTAGGTTCTATCCCCTCTATATTTACCTCCTTTAGCTTTTCAATATACTCTAAGATTCTTCCTAATTGTTTGCCTAAAAACTCCTTTTCTTCCTCACTTATTTTTATGCGTGCAAGTTTAGCTACATATTCTACAATCTGGGGAGTAATCATATCTTATTTTTTAGCCTTATCTTCTTTAAGTAACTTGTATTCAATAGAATCTAATAAAGCATTATAAGAGGCCTCAATAATATTTTCAGAAACCCCAATCGTTGTCCAGCTTTCTTTTTCATCCTGAGACTGGATTAAAACTCTTACTTTAGCTGCAGTGCCTCTTTTCTCCTCCAGCACTCTTACCTTAAAATCGGTAAGATGCATCTTAGAAAGAGCCGGGTATATACCTAATAAAGCCTTCCTCAAAGCATTGTCTAAAGCATTTACTGGGCCGTCTCCTTCACTTACAGTATATTCCAGCTTTCCTTTAACTTTAAGTTTTATCGTTGCCTCTGAAATCAACTTACCATCTTCTCTTTTCTCCACAATTACACGAAATCCCAGCAGGTCAAAAAATTTCTTATATCTTCTCAATTCTCTCTGGAGAAGTAAGCGAAAGGAAGCCTCTGCGGCCTCAAACTGGTATCCTTCCTTCTCCAATTTTTGAAGTAATCGGTGAAGTTTTTTTGTCTTTTTCGATTTTTTATCTAACTCAAATTCCAACTCTCTGGCTTTTAAAACCAGGGTGGTTTTTCCTGCCAGTTCCGAGACAAGAAAACGACGCCGGTTCCCTACCAATCCAGGGTCAATATGTTCGTAACAGGTAGGGTTTTTTGCTACCGCATCAATATGTATCCCTCCTTTGTGGGCGAAAGCAGAACTTCCTACAAAAGGTTGATTATCCTGATGGGCCATATTACTTATCTCGCTCACAAAACGGGAAACCTCCGTCAACTCTCTCAATTTTTTGGGAGGAATCAGTTTATATTCCATCTTAAGCTGCAATATTCCAATAATGGTAATCAAATTTGCATTTCCACATCGTTCTCCATAACCGTTAATCGTCCCCTGAATATGAAAGCAGCCATTATCTATAGTAATCAAAGAATTAATTACCGCCAATCCTAAATCATTATGGCAATGCATTCCAAAAAAAGAAATATTAAGAGTTTTCTTAACTTCCTGAACCACCTCCTTTATCTTCCAAGGAAGAGTCCCCCCATTTGTATCGCAAAAAACTATCAGGTCACATCCTGCCTCTAATGCTGCTTTAAGTGTTCTTAGGGCATATTTTTTATTATGAAGATATCCGTCAAAAAAATGCTCTGCATCATAAAAAACCTTCCTTCCTTTCTTCTTTAAAAACTTTATACTCTCATAGATTATCTTCAGATTCTCCTCCCCGGATATCTTAAGCACATCCCTTACATGCAAATCCCATGATTTACCAAAAATAGTAATATATTCGGTCCCTGTTTTAAGCAAACTTAATAAATTTTTATCTTTTTGAGGCAAAGAAGAAGGGTGAGCGGTTGAGCCAAAAGCCACTAACTTTGCTTTTTTTAAAGGGTTCTTCTTAAAATATTCAAAAAATTCTCTGTCCTTAGGATTGGAATAAGGCCATCCTCCCTCAATGTAATGAATACCTAAATCATCTAATCTCTTAGCAATAGAGATTTTATCCTGGACGGAATAAGAAATTCCCTCGGTTTGTGCTCCGTCTCTTAAGGTGGTGTCATATATCTCTACATTATATCTCATCGTTCTAAATATTCATTAAATATTCTCTCCCAATTAACCCTTCTCGATATAACTCTCTTAAAGACTCCTCCATAGAACGCATCCCAATCGCCCTTCCTGTCTGAAGAAATGTAGAAATCTGCTTCCAGTCTCCTTGACGAATAATTCTTCTTAAAGCATCATTTATTACTAAAACTTCAGAAGCTAAAACCAATCCTTTTCCATCAGCCCGGGGAACCAACTCCTGAGTTATTATCCCTAAGAGGACTAAAGATAGTCTTGTTAGAATATGAAATTGTAGCTCTGCAGGAAATAAAGAGACTATTCTGTCTAAAGCATAAGCAGAATTAGGGGCATGAAGAGAAGTTAAAACTAAAGTTCCTGATTCAGCAGCAGTAAGAGTAATATCCATTGTCTCTGCATCCAAAATTTCTCCAATAACTAAAATATCAGGATTCTGCCTTAAAGCATTCTTAGCTGCATTAAAAAATGAAAGAGTATCTTTGCCTACCTCTCTTTGCTTAATTATACATTTCTTATTAGTATGAACATACTCTATAGGGTCCTCTATACATATAATTATTCCCTCTCTTGTCGTATTTAAATACTCCACCATAGAAGCAAGAGTAGTAGTCTTTCCTGAACCTGTCCTTCCGGCAACAAGAATTAATCCTTTTTTGTTATTGAGAAATTCCTCCACGATAGAAGGCAATCTCAGCTCTTTTAAAGTTTTAATTTCGGAAGGAACTACTCTAAAAATTCCCTCAACATTTCCCTGCTGAAAATGAAGATTTACACGAAACCTCGCATCTTCATAAGGAAAAATAAAATTTATCTCCTTCTGCTGTTTAAAAATTCTATATTGATAATCGTCTAATATATTAAGAAGCAAGCTTCTTACCTTTTCTTTACTTAAAGGTTCCATATCCAAAGGAATAAGCTTATTAAACTTTTTCACAATAGGAGGGTATCCCCCCACAAAGTGAATATCCACCACATTCTCTAAGTCTATCCTCTCCAATATTCTTCCTATATCGGCATAGCCTAAAAATCTTGCTAACTTATTTCTTTCTTCCTCGCTTATATCTTTAATCTCCACCACAGTTATGTATTTGCCTAATTCTTCTTTTTCTGATTCCTCCACCCTTACAACTCTTCCTACAAATGACACCGATTCCTCTGGAGAAAGGGAGAAAAATACTCTCACATTTAGATTGAGTCTTATAATCTCCGAGGTATAAAAACTTAAACCAGAGCTGCTTATATCCTTTGTAAAAGTAGCTACAGGAATCGTAAACGCACCGTCTTCCAAAATTTTCTCATATTTTATAGGAAATCTAAAATTAAATCGCCTCTGTTCTTCTTCCTCCATCTTACTTCCTCCTTACTTCTTATCTAATTCAAATGCTTTATGTAAAGCCCTAACCGCTTTTCCCCCTTCCTTTTTCTTTATAATACAGGAGATATTTATTTCGGAAGTAGAAATCATCTCAATATTGATTTTATGAGAGGCTAACACTTTAAATACTCGAGAAGCTACACCCGAATGAGAGCGCATTCCTACTCCCACGATAGATACTTTAGCAACATCTTCATCAAAAATGACTCTATTTGCTCTTATCTCTTTTGCTATTCTTTTTACAATATCTAAAGCTTTATGTGCATCTTGCTTACCTACAGTAAAAGAAATATCCGTCACCTTCTTATGGCTCACATTTTGAACAATCATATCTACATTAATTCCTCTATTAGCTATAGCTTCAAATATCACCGCAGCAATACCTGGTCTGTCAGGAACATTACAAATTGTTATCTTTACCTCATCAGTAGCTAATGTAATCCCTCTAACTACCGGCTCCTCTATCAGAGTTTTTCTTTCCATAACTATCGTCCCCTCCTTCTTTGTAAAGCTACTCCTTACACAAATAGGAAGATTAAATTTTTTCGCTACCTCCACAGCTCTTGTCTGTAAAACCTGAGCTCCACAAGAAGCAAGCTCAAGCATCTCGTCAAAAGTTATACAATCTATCTTACGTGCTTGAGGCACCAGGCGAGGATCAGCAGTAAATATCCCCTCTACATCAGTATAGATTTCACATCTATCTGCTTTCAGGGCCACAGCTAAAGCTACTGCACTCAAGTCAGAACCTCCTCTCCCTAAGGTAGTAATCTCCTTCTCAGGAGTCATCCCTTGAAAGCCAGTAACAATAATTATTTTATCATCTCTCAGTTCCTTTTCTATTTTTTTTGTTTTAATTTTTAAAATCTTTGCTTTCATATGAGATGTATCGGTAATAATTCCTACTTGAGGAGCAGTAAGAGAAAGAGCAGGCAATCCTTTTTTATGTAAAGCCATTGCCAAAAGTGCGCCAGAGACCTGCTCTCCTGTTGATATTAACATATCTAACTCTCTTTCTGAAGGGTAAGGGTTGATTTTCTTTGCTAATTTTATCAATCTGTCAGTAGTATCTCCCATTGCAGAAACCACCACAACAATATTAATTCTTCTTTTAATATAAGAAGTAATTATTTTTGCCACCTCCTCAATCCTTTTCACATTGCCCAAGGAAGTGCCTCCGAATTTCAAAACATAAAGATTCTTTCTCATTTTTTTAATTCTTTTATTTTCTTTATCACCTCAAAAAGAAGATAACCTGCCAGAAAAATTAAAACTGAAGAGATAATAAAAAGTATAATTTCTTTTCCTTTAAAATATTTTATCAGTTGAATAAAAAGAGCGCTCAGAGTAGTTACAAGCATAAATATTGCCGAAATTAGAAAAGGAAGATAATTTTTTTTCTTTGCCATTAACCATAAAGTAGTTACAAATAATGCTAAAGCAGCAACAAGTTGATTTGATGCTCCAAAAGTAGGCCAGATTACTTTCCACCTTCCTCCCCAGGCTAAGAATCCTGCCAAAACTATCACCACAGACGTAGAAAACCATCTATTTTTTATCTTTGTTAACTCCTGAAAAATATAACGGGTAATGCGTGTTGCTGTATCCAAGGTAGTTAAAATAAAAGCATTAAGGATAACGACCCCTGCCATTGCTCCAAAATTTTTAAGTAAAGGATAGGTCAAACTTCCAAACCCTTTGCTAAAGGCAACAATAGGGCCTCCCTTTTTCATAATCTCTAAAAATTGTGAAAAACTTCTTAAACCACTACTTACACAAAGCAAAGCTAATACTGCCAAAATTGCCTCAAAAATCATTGCTCCGTAACCAATCCTTTTAGCGTATCTTTGATTGGGGATTTGCTTTGAAGTAGTCCCTGAAGAGATAAGAGAGTGAAATCCTGATACTGCACCACAGGCAACAGTAACAAATAAAATAGGCCATAAAGGAAAGTTTTTTTGAGGAGTGAATTTAATAAAAGAAGGGGCAACAATTGAAGGATGAGATATGAAAATTCCTAAAAATCCAACGATAATTCCAAAAAATAAAAGATAAGCGCTTAAATAATCCCGAGGCTGAAGAAGGACATTTACGGGAAGTATAGAAGCAAAAAAAGCATAAATAAGAAGAATAATTAACCAGATATTTAAAGTATTGTTTCCAAAATTAAGAGGAAAATTTTCTCCTAAATAGATTAAAAAGGCTAAAAATAAAAGCCCAATTATTGTTGAGAAAACCTGACTAAATCTTACTCTATAAATAAGAAATCCTACAAACACCGCTACCGGAATTAATCCTAAGGAAGGGAAAATAATTCTTCCATCAGTGACAAAGGTTTTTGCACAAAGATAGGAAAATACAGCAACAACAAGAATAAGAGCAAAAAATACAAAAAGAGAGAAGATATATTTAGCACGCAAAGATATGGCACAAGAAGCAATATCGGCAACTGACCTTCCCTCGTTTTTTACCGAAATCACTAAACTGGAAAAATCATGAATACCACCAATAAGAACACTCCCCAGAATTACCCAGGCTAAAGTAGGCATCCATCCCCAGACACTTACTGCAATTACTGGTCCTACAATAGGAGCAGCTCCAGCAATAGAAGAAAAATGGTGACCAAAAAGAATCAACCAGTTCTTTGCGGGAATAAAATCTACGCCATCATATTTTTTGTAGGCAGGAGTTTCCTCTTGAGGATTAACTTCTAATTTTTTTTCTATAAACTTAGAATAGAAAAAATATCCTAAAAAGAAGAATAAAAAAGAAATCCCCGCAATAAATGAAGAATTCATCTGTCTCCTATAAAATATCTTAATAAATCAGCCCCTTTATCAAAATAAAGATTACTATTATAAGCCTCTGGCTCAGAAAAAAAAGAAAACCCTCCCTCCTTAATCCCTTCTCCATAAATTAAAAAAGGAACGGGCTCTCTTGTATGGGTTCTTTTGCTGAGTGGCGTGGGATGGTCAGGGGAGACTAAAATTCTAAATTTTTCACCTTTTAATCCTTCAAGAATTGTTCCCATAACTAATTTATCAATTCTCTCAATGCAGGTTATCTTCATCCGCAAATCTGCATTATGAGATGCTTCATCAGTAGCTTCTATATGGATAAAGACAAAATCAACCTTAGATAATATAGAGATAGCTGCTTTTGCTTTACCTTCATAGTTAGTATCGTAAAAACCGGTTACCCCCTCAACCTCTAAAACTTCCAATCCAATAATTTTCCCTATGCCTTTTATAAGATCAACTGCAGAAACTACTGCTCCTTTAATCCCGAATTTTTCCTCAAATTTCTCCATACGGGGCTTCCCTCCACATCCCCACAACCAGACCATATTTGCCGGGTTTTCTCCCAAATCAACTCTTACTTTATTTATCTCCTGATGGGCAAGAATTTCTTTTGATTTCTCCATAAGCTCAACAATAATATTACTATTTTTGCCTCGAGGAAGATGATTTTTAATTTTTCCTCCCATAATATCATGAGGAGGCCAATATTTTAATTTATCCAGTCCTAATTTCTTTCCTCCTTTATAAACCATTAAGTTGCGATAACTTTTTCCTGGATAAAATCTTATATTTTGTGTAGCTAATTTTTTATTTAAATATTCAATAAGTATTTTTGCTTCTTTATCTCTAATGTGTCCGGCACTATAATCTAAAATTTTTCCATCACTCTCCGTAATTAAATTGCAACGAAAAGCTAAATCATCCTCGCCAAGTTCTATCCCTAAATTTGCTGCCTCAAGCGGACCTCTTCCTGTATAATATTTTTGAGGCTCGTATCCTAATAAAGAAAGATTAGCAACATCACTTGAGGGGGTGAATCCGGGAGGAACAGTTTTTACTCTTCCCAGAATCCCTCTTTTAGCTAAATAGTCTAAATTAGGGGTTTCTGCTATCTCAAGAGGAGTTCTTCCCCCCAAAATTTCTAAAGGATAATCGGCTGCTCCATCAGGAACAACAACTATATATTTCATAGGAAATTAAGTTTATTACAAAAAATAAATATATGCAAGTTTTTTAAAGACGGAAATTATTATGATAGGTAAAATGAGACGAATACTTCTTAAGCAGAGAAATCGCTTCAAGAAAAACTTCTTGGGGTTTAATTGCTTTAAGACACAAAAATCCTTTTTGACAATTATGGGCAAGACACTTTTTGCATCCTACATCTTTATGTAAATAAACAGACCTTTCTCCTAAGGGACGCCAGCGACGGGAGGAAAGCCCGGGATCGCCTCTTCCAAATATAGAAATTACCGGGGTATCTAAACTTGCCGCAATATGAACGGGTCCGGTATCATTGGAAATTAAAAGGTCTGCTTTTTTTATAAGTGCTCCTGTAGAGAGAATATCTAAGCTTCTTAAATCAATTAAATCAGGGTGTTTTTCAAATAAAAAATCACTATAATCTTTCTCGGAACTGATAACTACTATTTTGGGATGAAACTCTTTTTTTAAAAGAGATATAAGTGAGGAAAAATAATTAAGTGGCCAGCGTTTAGAGGGGCAGAAAGCATAAGGATGAATAGCAATAATCAAATCGTTTTTTTTAACTCCTTTTTCTCTTAATAAATTCTCTATATATTCTTGTTTCTCTTTTTTTAAAGGAAAATACAAAGATTTATCTTTTATAGGAATATTTAAGAAACGCAAAAGATCCAAATTATATTCTAACTCGTGCTTTTCTCCCTTCTCTTTTGTATGAGGAAGCCGATGGGTAAGTAAAAACCCCAATTTTTTATCCCAACCGATGCGTAAAGGAATTCCTGCAAAGAAAGTAACCAGATGCATCCTATTTGTGGGATGCAAGATTATTGCCCAGTCAAATTTTTTCTTTCTTAAAAAAAGAGAAAATTTTATTGAAGAAAGAATACTTTTGTGTTTTCCATATTTATCATAAACGATAACCTCATCTAAATAAGGATTTCCTTCCAAAATATCTTTGGTATAAGGCTGGCATAAAAAAGCAAGGAAACTGTCTGGATATGCCAATCTTAAATTTTTTATCACTGGAGTAGATAAAATCACATCTCCCAACTTATCTGTGCGAGTAATAAGAATACGTGTTTTACTCATAATTACTCTTTTAAAATTTTCTCCACAGCTTCCACTACTCTATATGCTGAAATCTTCATACACTCACCAGAATAAGGACAGGTGGAGTTTTTACAAGGAGCACATTTTAAATTTTTTCTAATTACTATAGATTTTTCTGAATAAGGACCGTAAATTTCTTCTTGTGTGGGACCAAAAAGAGCAACTGTGGGTATATTAAGATAACTGGCTAAATGAAGAATACTTGAGTCTACACATATACATACACAGGCAAAATTTTTAAGAAGAAACCAGACATCCAAAAAACTTGTCTTTCCCATAAGATTGACTACTGAAGATGAATCAATTTGGCGATATAAAGAAGAATCTTTTTTACTTCCTAAAAGAACAACTTTCTTTTCTGAGGATAAGAAAGATAATAATTCTTCCAATTCACGAGGAGGGTATCTTTTTAAGGAAGAGTTTGAGGAAGGAGCAACAAATATAGAATTATCTAAACTCAGACTATACCAGTATTTTTCTCTTTCTTCATCAAGAGTAAATTCACCTTTTAAAGAAGCTTCTTTTTTTCTGCTTAATCCCTCTATTATTTTTATATATCTATCTTTGGCATGAAGAGAGGGGGAGACTCTTCTTATGACAGGAGTGCGCCTTTTTACTCTTAAAAGAAAAGGAAGGAAAGAATTTTTAAAATCAATGATTAAATCATAATCTCTTCCTACTCTTTTTAAAAAAGCAATTTTTTCTTTTATCTTCCATCTTTTATCATAAACAAAAATCTGATCAATAAATTTGTGAGCAGATAAAAAGTCCTGAGCTCCGGGAGAGATAATTGCCGTAATTTTTGAGGAAGGATAATTTTCTTTTATTAAATCAAAAGCGGGAAGAGTTAAAATTACATCTCCCAGATTAGTAGGAAAATTTATTAAAATATTTTCAATTTTTCCCATATAAAATTTCTTTTACTTTCAAAAATACATCTTGAGGTTCAATCTTTTTCATACATATATTATCTTTACATTTTAAATTGTAACAGGGGATTTTACATCCTACATCTTTTCTTAAAATATATACATCCTTACCCGAAGGAGCAGTAATAGAAGGAGAGGTGGGCCCAAAAAGGACAAGGACTTTTCTTCCTAAAGCAGAAGCTAAATGTGCCGGACCAGAGTCAGAAGAAATAAGAAGGTCTACTCTGGCTAATACAGAAATTAATTCCTTGAGATTAGTTTTCCCACAAAGATTAATTATTCTTTCCTTCTCTTTATCATTCAAAGAAACAAGTATTTTTTTAACTACATCTTCATCCTTTTTCTGGCCTATAAGCACTATTTTAACATCTTCCTCAAGTAAATATTTAAAAAGAAAAGAAAAATAATGAGGTGGCCATCTTTTAAGATGCCAATTTGCTGAAGGATTAACGGCAATCCAGAAAAAGTTATCTTTTTTAAAAAATTTATCCGCTAAAGAAGTAAGTGGAGAGATAGGCTCTATGCGAGGAATTCTATTTTTAACAGATACTCCTGCTTTCTCAAAAAGAGAAAAATAATAATCGCGGCGATGAAGATTTTCCCTTGGTTCTATCTTTTTCGTAAGAAGAAACCTTGTTTTTTTTCTTTTAAATCCAATAATCTCTTTAATATTTGCTAACTTGCAAATTAAAGTTTTGGTAAAAGAGCGGTGAAGTAAAAACACAATATCAAATTTTTTCTTTTTTAACTCTTTAACAAATTCAATCTTAGAAAAAAAAGAACGATGAGTATCTTTCTCATCAAACACGATTACCTCATCAACAGAAGGAATAACTCCAAAAAGCTCTTTAAGTCTTTCCGGACATACAACGGCAATATATGAATCTTTAAATTTTTCTTTTAAGGCAGAAAATGCCGGCAAACTCATAACACAATCTCCTAACCAATTAACTTCAACAACTAAAATTTTTTTCATCAATAAGGATGCTTTATCTTTTTAAAAAAATAATAAAAACCAGATAATTTAGCTTGCAAGGTAAAAGGATTGTCTTTGGAGGTAATTTTTATTCTTCTTAAAGTGAACCTATTTAATCTTTTAGAAAACCCCCGGTTAGTTGTACAACCACACAGATATCCTGCTTCTTTTACTATTTTTAATACATCTTTATTAAATCCCCCTATAGGGTAAGAGATAGTATCTATCTTTATTTTAAAAGTATCCTCCAGTATTTTTTTAGATAGACCTATCTCTTTCTCCAGCTCTTTTTTGTCTGAGGAAGGAAGGTATTTATGAGAAAAAGTATGCGAGCCAATCCTTACTTTTGTATTTTTTAAAAAATTTTTTATATCTTCCTGAGAAAGATAATTATCTTTTCCAATTCTATTTACAATAACAAAAATAGTAGCAGGAAAATTAAACTCTTTTAAAATTCTTACTGCTTTTAAATTATCTTTATAACCATCATCAAATGTGATTATTACTGCATGAGATGGTGGTCTCTTTTTTTCTTTTAGAAGATAACAATAATCAGCCAAAGACAAAACTTTATATCTTCTTTTTTTTATAAAACTCATCTGTTTTAGAAACTTATCTTCTGATACACAAATATTGCATTTTTTATTACTGATTGAATGATACATAAGAATAGGAACTTCATAAAAAGAGCTTAATTTCAGAAGGAATATTCCTAAGGTTATAAAAACAACTATCAAAAATATTTTAACTTTTCTCATAAACTACCTCTTTCAATAAATTCTCTGTCTTTTGTGTCATTCCCTCTAAAGAAAATCTAAATACCTCTTTTTTTGCTTCCTCAACAATTCTTTCTCGCAAATCCTTATTTTTTATCAACTCTTCTATCTTTTCTGTTAAACTAAAAGCAGAATAAGGATGAAAAAAAACCCCGGTAACTTTATCTTTAATAATCTCTTTAATCCCTCCACAGGGATAAGCAACTACAGCCACTCCTTTGGCAAAAGCCTCCAGAATTACCATACCCAATCCTTCCTTACTTGAAGCAACAACAAGGATATCTACAATATCTAAAAAATCTCTTCCTTCTAAAGAAAAAA
>CAZJOV010000003.1:0-56035 GCA_964547735.1 uncultured Planctomycetia bacterium
ATATGGTAGAGAATAAAGGGGTAAAGATTTTTAAATCTTTTGGAATAATTGTGGGAGGGCTAATTCCTGTCTCTATCTATTTTAAATTGTCTATTAATGAAACTGGTCAATTTTTATTCGTTATTGCAGGATTATTTACTCTTTTTTTATTAGAATTAACAAAAAAGAAAAATTACGAGGCTGTGCTTTCTATTTCGGCAACTATCTTTGGAATTTTATATATCTCTTGGTGTTTCAGTTTTCTTATTCGTATAAGACAACTGCCTCAAGGAATTTGGCTGGCTGGCTTTTTGCTCAGTGTGACAAAGGCTTCTGATATCGGAGCCTATTTTTTTGGGAAGTTTTATGGAAGAACACCTTTAATTAAAAGAATAAGTCCTTATAAATCCTTAGAGGGAGCAGGGGGAGGGCTTCTTTTAAGTATCTTCGTGGGGTTACTTTTTTATTTTTTTGTGCGGGATATTTTTTCTTTTGGAGAGGTGGTTTTTCTGTCTTCTGTACTGGCGATAATCTCTCAATTGGGAGATTTATTTGAGTCTTTGATTAAAAGAGATTGTAACCTGAAGGATTCTTCAACTATTCTTCCGGGTTTAGGGGGACTTCTTGATACAATCGATAGTATAATTTTTACTGCGCCTACTTTTTATTTATATGTAGTAATGGGAAGATGAAAGAAGTTTTAATTTTTGGTTCCACAGGCTCTATAGGAAGAAAAGTTTTGGAGTTTATAAGAAAGAATAAAAAAAAATTTAAGGTTAAGGGATTGTGTGTGAATAAAAATATAAAAATGTTAAAAGCACAAATTGAAGAATTTAGACCTAAATATATCTGTATTTTTAATGAGAAAATAGCAAAAAAATACAGAAAATCTTTTCCTAAATATATAAAGGTTTTTTTTGGAGAAAAGGGATTAGAAGATTTTTCTAAAGTTGATTCACATATTTCAGTGATAAGCATTCCGGGGATAAATTCTTTAAAGCCTCTTCTTATAAATTTAAAACATACAAAGAGAATGCTTTTAGCCAGTAAAGAACCGATTGTGGTGGCAGGCAGTCTAATTAAGAAGGAAGCAAAAAAGGATGTAGAAATAATCCCTTTAGATAGCGAAATTAATGCTCTTTTTCAACTTCTGCAAGGCAAAAGAAAGAGTTCTTTGAGTAAGGTTTACCTTACTGCCACCGGAGGGGTTATCCAAAGATTACCCATCAGAAGAATAAAAAATTTAACTCCTCAGGAGGTACTTTCTCATCCAGTATGGAAGATGGGAAAAAGGATTACTGTAGATAGTTCAACTTTAGTGAATAAAGGTTTTGAGGTGGTGGAGGCTCATCATTTTTTTGATTTGGAATATAGGGATATCGATGCTCTTATTCATCCTCAGGCATATATCCATGCAGTAGTAGAATTTGTTGATGGGATAAAATTTTTATCTTTTCATTATCCGGATATGATGGTTCCTATTACTTATTCTTTTTATTATCCTGAAAGAATAAATTCGAATATAGATAATAACTCTTTTAGAAATATTTCTTTGTCATTTCAACCTATTGACAGAAGGAGATTCCCTCTTTTTTATCTAATTAAAGAAGCCGCACAGAGAGAAGATAATTCCCTGATAGTGATAAATGCTTTTGATGAGATAGCGGTGGAGTATTTTCTGAAAGGAAAAATTAAATTTTTGGATATCCAAAAGACTGTAGAATGTGGTGCTTGCTTATCTTCGGGGGAAAAAATAAATTCTTTTGAAGAGGTTTTTTTCTGGGATTGTTGGGCGAGAGAAAAGGCGGAGGAATTTTTACGTAAGCTGATAAGATGATTTTTGATTTGGCTGTTTTTGTATTTGTTTTTGGGCTGCTTCTTATTCCTCATGAATTGGGTCATTTTCTATGTGCTCGTCGTGAGGGAATTAGAGTGGAAAGATTCTCCATAGGTTTTGGTCCGCCTCTTTTTAGGTTCCGGTGGAAAGATACTCTTTTTTTGGTTTGCCTTATTCCTTTAGGAGGATATGTGAAGATGGCAGGAGATGAAAGAGATAAATGCCAGGGAAAAGATGATGAGTTTTTTTCCAAACCTGTAGGCAGGAGAGCAAAAGTAGTATTTTGTGGCCCTTTCGCCAATATCGTTTTAGGTTTTTTGATTTTTTGGGTGATATTTATGACAGGAGTGCCTTCTCTTAAGCCAATTGTGGGAAAAGTTTTAAAAGATTATCCTGCTTATAAGGCAGGGATAAAAGAGAATGATTATATCATCAGTATAAATGATAAAAAAGTTGATAATTGGATGGAGGCAAGTAATCTGATTAAAAAAAGTAGGACAGAAAAAATTAAAATAACTCTCTTAAGAGAAGGTAAGAAGAAAGATATATTCGTTTTACCTCAAAAGAGGAAGATTAAAGATATTTTTGGCCGCACTCATAGTTACCCTTTTGTAGGGATAGCTCCTTCTTCTCAATTTAGAATTATAAGATATGACCCTTTCTCTGCTTTCCTTAAATCCTTAGAGAAGGTGGGATATCTTATTTTTCTGCTTTTTAAATCTATAATTTTTATTCTTTTGGGTATCCTCCCCTTTAAAGAAGCTGTAGCCGGACCTTTGGGTATTTATCAGATTACATCTCAAATTGCTCATCAAGGATTCTTGCCTCTGTTAGATACAATAGGAATTTTGAGTGTCGTTTTGGCAGCAATTAATCTTTTTCCTATACCTGTCTTAGATGGAGGATATCTTTTTTTCTTTCTTGTGGAGAAAATAAGGAAAAGACCTCTCTCAGAGAAAATAGAGAATTTGGTTACACAGATAGGACTGGCTTTGTTGATTATTCTTTTTCTTTTAGCTACCTATAACGATATCTTAAGAATATGGAAAGGATGAAATCAAGAGAAGTAAAAGTAGGAAATTTAGGTATCGGAGGAGAAAATCCTATTCGTATAAAAGGAATGTTAAAGAGTAGGTTCTCCCTGAAAGAGATGGTGAAAGAGGTAAAAAGATTAGAGAAAGAGGGAGCTCAGCTTATAAGGGTAGCGTTTATGAAAGAGAGCAACCTTAAAATTCTTAAAGAGTTAAAAAAGATAATACAGATTCCTTTGGTAGCCGATATTCATTTTCATCCTCGCCTAGCGACTAAAGCGATAGAGGCAGGTTTTGATGGAATTAGACTGAATCCTTTAAATATTGTTCATAAAAAGGATATAAAGAAGATTATTAAGGAAGCTAAACAGAGAAAAGTCTCTATTAGGATAGGAGTAAATAGCGGAGGGTTTAAGAGGAAATTTTCTTCCTCTTTTCATTTAGCTTCAGCAATGGTTGAGGTGGTACGTGGTTACTTAAGAATTTTTGAGGAGGAGAACTTTTCTGATATAATAGTTTCTTTAAAAGCGCAAAGTGTGTGGGCAACAGTTTTAGCTAATCGAATGTTTAGGAAGGAGTTTGATTATCCTTTACAGATAGGGGTAACTGCTACCGGTCCTTATCTTGAGGGGATAGTTAAATCTTGTCTGGGGATAGGGATTTTGCTTTCTGAAGGGATTGGAGAAGTAGTTAGAGTTTCCTTACTTTCTTCCTCTTGTGAGGAGATAAAGATTGCTAAGGCGATACTTCAGTTTTTAGAGTTAAGATATTTCTTCCCGGAGGTGATTGCTTGTCCTACTTGTTCAAGATGTAGTGTAAATTTGGGAAAAATTGTAGATAAATTTAGGAAAAAGTTGGGAAATATTCAATCGGAGAAAGCTTTGAGGATAGCGATTATGGGATGTGTGGTAAATGGACCGGGTGAGGCAGCGCAGGCAGATTTAGGTATAGCTTTCGGGAGAGAAAAAGGAGTGATTTTTAAAGAAGGAAAGGTATTGAAGAGAATAGATAAGGAAGATTCAGTTAAGGAACTTTTAGAAAGGGTGGAAGATGCTGTTTGAGGAGGCATTTATACCTACACAAAGAGAGGATCCCAAAGAGGCAGAATGTGCGAGTCATAGATTACTTTTGAGGGGAGGTTATCTTTATATGGTTTGTAGTGGAATTTATACTTATCTTTCTTTAGGGTTAAAAGTATTAAATAAAATAAGCGATATTATTCGCCACCATATGAATAAAAATGGGGGGATTGAAATTCTTATGAGTGCTCTTCAGCCTGTAGAGATGTGGAAAAAAACGGGGCGGGATAAAGATTTAGAGGAAGTGATGTTTAAATTTGAAGATAGAAAAGGAAAAAAACTTTGTTTAGGGCCCACTCATGAGGAGGAGGTTACCGAGATTGCTAAAAGATTTGTGAATTCCTATAAAGATTTACCCCTCATCCTTTATCAGATTCAGACAAAGTTTCGTGACGAGATAAGGCCACGGTTTGGGCTTTTAAGAACACAGGAATTTGTGATGAAAGACGGTTATAGTTTTGATGAAGATGAGAAAGGGTTGGATATAAGTTATCAAAAGATGTTTTCTGCTTATCAGGATATTTTTCAAGAATGTGGTCTAAATTTCATCATTACCGAGGCAGAAACTGGCTTTATGGGAGGAAGTCTTTCTCATGAATTTATGGCTCCTGCTGAGGTGGGAGAAGATATTCTCTTTTATTGCAAGGAGTGTAATAGATACTTTAAAGAGGAAAAAAAATGTCCCCGATGCAGGAAGGAGCTTACCTCAGGGAGGATGATTGAGGTAGGACATATTTTTAAATTGGGGACAAAGTACTCTTCTTCTATGGAGGCATTTTTTACTGACCGCAAAGGAGAAAGAAGACCCTTCGTTATGGGCTGTTATGGAATAGGAGTAAGCAGACTGATTACGGCAATTGTAGAACAAAATCATGACGAGAAAGGAATCATTTGGCCTAAAAACATATCTCCTTATCAGATATATATTATTGTGCTTGACGAGGATAAAAATTTAGTTGAAGAGGCAAAAAATCTGGAGAAGGGTCTGGAGAAAAGAGGTTATGAGGTATTAATAGACCTTCGTGACGAGCCGGCAGGAATAAAATTTAACGATGCTTATCTTATCGGTATTCCTTACTTGGTTATTTTAGGAAGAACTTATAAAGAAGAGAATAAGTTAGAGATAGAAAAAAGAGATTCAAGAGAAAAATATAAGTTTTCTTATGAGGAGCTTTTAAACTTTGTTGAAGATGATTATCGAAAAAGAAACTGAGGAAAGAATTAAAAGAAAAGTTCTGGAGATTCTTACGAGAGAAAACATAGATTTGATAGAGTTTAAAATTTTCTATAGAGAAGGCAGTTTTTGCGTGAGAGCAATGGTGGATTTTCCCGAAGGCGGGATTACTCTCGATGACTGTGCACATCTTAACAGATTAATTTTTTCTTATATAGATAAAGAAGAAATCTTGGGAGAGGATTTTGTTGTTGAAGTTATCTCTCCAGGTATAGATAGAAAGCTGAAGGAAAGAAGGGATTTTTTAAGAGTTTTGGGGAAAAATATAAAGATTTGGCTCAAATCTCCTTATAAAGGGAAAAGCTATTATGAAGGTTTACTTAAAAGTGTAGGGGAGGAGGAGATAATTATTGAGAAAGGAGAATTATTTTCCATCCCTTTTTCTTTGATTAATTTTGCTAAACAGAAAATAGAATGAATAAGGAATTTTTAAGTATTTTAGAACAGTTAGGGAGGGAGAAAGGTTTAGACAGGGAAGTATTAATTAATGCGGTAAAGCAAGCCTTAATAATTGCAGCAAAAAAAATTGCCAAAATCACCTCACCTGAGGCAGAAGTAAGAGTGGAGATTGATGAGGAGAAAGGGGATATTCATGTGTGGGTGGGAGAAAAGGAGATAGTTTCTCAGGAGTTTGGAAGAATTGCTGCCCAAACTGCGCGTCAGGTCATTGTTCAAAAGATTAGAGAGGCAGAAAAAGATAATATCTATAGTGAATTTAAGAATAAGGTAGGACAGATTATTGGGGGAGTCGTTTATCGGATAGAAAAAATGGGGATTGTAATAGATTTGTTAGGAAAGACAGAGGCAATGATTCCCAGGAACTTGCTTTCTCCTTTGGATAAATTTAAATTAGGGGATCGGCTTAAAGGGTTAATTATAGAAGTAAGGAAAGATAAACGTCCCCAAGTTATTCTTTCCCGACGTCATGAGAATCTGGTTAAGAAGTTATTTGAATTGGAAGTTCCCGAAATCAGTGAAGGGATTGTGGAGGTAAAAAGTATCGCCCGAGAGGTAGGAGAAAGGACTAAAATAGCTGTATTTTCTAAAGATGAAAAAGTAGACTGTGTAGGCGCCTGTGTAGGAATGAGAGGTTCGCGAGTGAAAAATATCATTGAGGAATTAAGAGGAGAAAAAATTGATATTGTCCGTTGGTATGAAGATATAAAGGAATTTATCAAATCCGCACTTTCTCCTGCTCAGGTCTCAAGGATAGAGATTGACCGTAAAGCGAAAAGAGCTCAAGTAATTGTTGCTTCCGATCAGCTATCCTTAGCCATTGGCAAAAAAGGACAGAATGTAAGATTAGCTTCAAAACTTGTGGGTTGGGAGATAGATGTAAGGACAAAAGAGATAATAAAACAAAGTTTGAAGGAATTGTCTAAGCTGAGGAGTGTAACTAAAAAGACTGCTCAGGCTTTGGTAAGTGCAGGATATACTCATATAGAAGATTTAGCCAAAGCAGATATAAATAAATTGAAAACGATTAAAGGAATAGGAGAGAAGAAAGCAGAAAGAATTATTGATGAAGCGAAAAGGGTTAAAGATGAGAATTTATGAATTAGCTAAGCAATTAGGACTAACTTCTCATCAGTTGATAGAAAAACTGAAGGAGCTTAATTTTCCCGTAAAAAGTCATATGTCTTCTGTGGATGCGGAGACAGCCGAAATCATAAAACATGAGATAGAGGATTTAGAGAAAAGAAAGATTGAGGAGAACGTAGTTGAGGTAGAGTTTCCTCTCACGGTTAAAGACTTAGCTGTAAAATTAAACCAAAAACCTTCCCAAATTCTTACTTATCTTTTGAAGAAAGGATTTCCTTATAATATCAATCAATCTTTGCCTAAGGAGGTAGCAACGCAGATTGCCTATGATTTTGGGTTTAATTTAAAAGAGAAGCTTTCTAAGGAGGAGGAGATTCTTAAAGTAGTAAAGACACAAGATATAAGAAAAAGAGCTCCTATTGTTACTTTAATGGGGCACATTGATCATGGAAAGACTACCCTTTTAGATTATATTCGAAAAAGTCACATTACCAAGAAAGAGACAGGAGGAATCACTCAGCATATCGGTGCTTATCGGGTGAGTATAAAGAAAGGAAGCATCACTTTTTTAGATACCCCTGGGCATCAGACCTTTACTGCTATGCGAGCACGGGGAGCAAATATTACCGATATTGTAGTTCTGGTGGTTGCTGCTGATGAAGGAGTTAAACCCCAGACAATTGAGGCTTATGATCATGCTAAAGCCGCCAAAACTCCTATAATTGTAGCGATAAATAAAATAGACAAGCCTAATGCTGATGTTGATTTTACCAAACAACAGTTGGCAAAAATAGGTTTGGTTTCTGAAGACTGGGGAGGGGATACGATAATGTGTCCTCTATCAGCTAAGACAGGAGAAGGGGTGGATGAGCTTTTAGATTTAATTCTTCTCCAGGCAGAACTGATGGAGCTTAAAGCTGATTTTGGAAGACCCGGGGTGGGAGTGGTGATTGAAGCAAAACTTTCCAAAGAAAAAGGGTCTTTAGTCAGTGTGCTTATTCAGGAAGGAAGGTTGAGGGTATCAGATATTCTGGTTTGTGGTAAGTATTGGGGGAGGATAAAAGCAATCTATGATGATTGGGGCAATCGCCTTAAAGAAGCTTATCCTTCTTATCCCGTAGAGATTTTGGGATTAAATGGGGTTCCCCAGCCAGCAGATACATTTTTTGTTGTTCCTGATGAGAATACAGCAAAAGAGATTGTGAGGAGGAAAAGGGAAGCAGAAAAAGAAATTCAGATTCCTGCCCATACACGTCTTGAAGATTTTTATAAGAAGATGAAGGAGGAGAAAATTAAAGAGTTGAAAATTATTCTTAAAGCAGATGTAGGGGGAACACTTGAGGCAGTAGAGACTGCTTTAGCTAAATTGTCAACATCAGAAGTTAAGATTGATATTGTGCATAAAGGTGTGGGGAGTATAAATAATTCTGATGTATTGTTGGCGGAGGTGACAGATGCGGTAATTGTTGGTTTTAAAGTAGAAGTAGACCCGGTAGCAAGAAATTCTGCAAAGCAGAAAGGCATAGAGATTCGGCTTTATCAGATAATTTATGAATTGACCGATGATATTAGACTTGCTTTAGAGGGTCTTCTTACACCTCAGATAAAGAAAATATTTGTGGGAAGAGCAATAATAAAGAAAGCATTTAAACTTTCTAAAAGGACAGTAGCCGGCTGTATCGTTGAGAAAGGAAAAGTTGTAAGAGGGGCAGGCTGTGAGTTGATTCGGGGCAATGAGACGATTTTTAAAGGGAAAGTAGTTTCTCTTAAAAGATTTAAAGATGATGTAAGAGAAGTTACTGAGGGGCAAGAATGTGGAATAGATTTGGGATACGCGGATATTAAAGAGGAAGATGTAATCGATGTGTTTTTTGAGGAGGAGGTTAAAAAGAAGCTATGAGAGTGCTTAGCGGGATGCGCCCCACAGGAAAGCTCCATTTAGGCCATTGGGTAGGAGCTTTATCAAATTGGGTTAAATTACAGAGCGAATATGAGTGTTTTTTTATGGTTGCTGATTGGCATGCTCTGATGAGCGAGTATAAAAAAAGCCGGACTCTTAAAGAGATTATACTGGATAATGTTAGTGATTGGCTTGCTTGGGGGATAGATCCTGCCAAATCGGTGATTTTTGTTCAATCACAAATAGAGGAGCACCTGGAGCTTTTTATGATTCTTTCCTTTTTTGTGCCTTTGGGATGGTTATTTCGCTGCCCTACTTTTAAAGAGCAGATGAAAGAACTGAAGGAGAAGGAGATTAATACTTATGCTTTCTTGGGTTACCCTGTACTTCAGGCAGCAGATATTCTTTTATATAAAGCAGAATATGTTCCTGTAGGAGAAGACCAACTTCCTCATTTAGAATTGGCAAGAGAAATTGTGCGACGGTTTCATTCCCTTTATGGGAGGGAAGTGTTTGTTGAACCACAAGCATTGCTTACCAAAACTCCCCGTCTTTTGGGGCTTGATGGAAGGAAGATGAGCAAAAGTTATAACAATTTTATTGCTTTAGATGAGGAAGATTCCTCAATTGAGAAGAGAGTTCTTTCTATGTTTACGGATCCAAAGAGGATTTATCGTTATGATAAAGGGCATCCTCACAATTGTAATGTTTTCAGTTATTATTCTACTTTTTTCCCTCAAAAAAAAGAAGAATTACTCTCTGCTTGCGAGGAGGCAAAGATTGGTTGCCAAGAGTGTAAAAAGAACTTAGCCAAATTACTTATTGAGTTTATTTCTCCTTATCGAGAAAAGAAGAAAAATATTTTAAAAGACAAGAAAAATATTTATAATATTTTAGAAGAGGGAAAAAAGAAAGCTAAAAAGATAAGTAAAGAGACGATTGAGGAAGTCAGAAAATTAATGAAGATAGAATGAAAGTAAAATTAGATATCTTTGAAGGACCCTTGGATTTACTTCTCTATCTCATTAAGAAAAATCATATTGATATTTATGATATCCCCATCAATTTAGTGATAAAGCAATATAAAAAATTTCTAGGATTAATGAAGAAGTTGGATATAAATATCGCCGGAGAGTATTTAGTTATGTTAGCTGAGCTTCTGAAGATAAAATCGAAAATGCTTCTGGCTAAAAAGGAAGAAGAGGAAGTTCCTCAAGAAGACCCCCGTCAAGATCTGGTTAAAAAAATAATTGAATACGAAAAATTTAAGGGGGCGGCTAATTTCTTGAAAAACAAAGAAAGTACTTATCTTAATCTATATCGCCCCGGTTTTGAATTTCCCAAAGAGATATATATAGAAGTTTCTATATTTCAGCTTATCGAGGCTTTTAAATCTGCATTTAAAGAAGCTCCGCGGGATGTATTTTTCGAAATCGTCAAAGATGAGTTTACTATTGAGGAAAAGATGCATCAGCTTCTTCATCTTTTTTTAGAAAAGGAGATGATGAGTCTGGAGGAGATATTTTGTAAGGCGAAAAGCAAGATAGAAGTGGTGGTGTTTTTTTTAGCCCTTTTGGAGCTAATTCGTCTTAAGGAGATTGTGGTCTTTCAGAAAGAACCCTTTGGCCCAATTTTTGTTTCTCAAAAGTCCTTTCTTTATTCTTATGCCTAAGGACGAAGAAAGATTAGTCGATTATTCTAAAGAGAATGAGGAGGATTATTCTTTTAATCTTTCTTTAAGACCAAAAAACCTAAATGAATTTATCGGCCAAAAACAGGTGGTTTCCTCTTTAAAAATTGCCATTAAGGCAGCAAAAAAAAGAGGAGAGCCCTTAGAGCATATTTTACTTTCCGGTCCCCCGGGTCTGGGGAAAACTTCTTTGGCTTACTGTATTGCTTATGAAATGGGTACCAAAATTGTTACTACCAGTGGTCCGGCAATTGAAAGAGCGGGGGACCTGGTAGGGATTCTTACTAATTTGGAAAAGGCAGATATCTTATTTATTGATGAGATTCATCGTCTTTCCAAAGTAGTAGAGGAGTTTCTGTATCCGGCAATAGAAAGTTTTAAAATTGATTTTGTTGTAGATAAAGGGCCATATGCAAAAAGCATAAGATTTAATCTGAAACCTTTCACTTTAATCGGAGCCACTACCCGAAAAGGTCTTTTAAGTGCTCCTTTAAGGGGCCGTTTTGGTATTTTTTTTGATTTTGATTTTTATGAGCTTGACGAACTGATTCTGATTATAAAAAGAAGTGCTCAGCTTTTAAAGATAAAGATTGATGAGGAGAGTGCTTGTGAGGTAGCTTCTCGCTCGAGAGGTTCTCCCCGTCTGGCAAATAGACTCTTAAGACGGGTGCGGGATTATGTGCAAGTGGCAGGCGAGGAAAGGATTACCTCTGAGTGGGTAAAGGAAGCTTTAGAGAAGATAAGAATAGATTCTTCCGGATTAGACGAATTGGACCGAAGGTATCTGAGAGCAATAATTGAGATACATAAAGGAGGTCCGGTAGGGATTGAAGCAATTGCTGCTTCCTTAGGCGAGGATAAAGGTACTTTGGAAGATGTAGTTGAGCCTTATCTTTTAAAGAAAGGATTTATTCGGCGCACTCCCCGGGGAAGAATAGCTACTCCTCTTTCTTTTGAACATTTAAATATTAAAAGGAGTGATAAAATTTTCTCTTAAATGGGTAATTATTTAGCTAAAGTTTTAATAAGTGTGGGGGTGTTTCTTATTTTTATAGGAATAGGAGTATATATTTTTTCAAAAGTCAAAATTCCTTTCTTGGGAAGATTGCCCGGTGATATTTTAATTAAAAAAGATAATTTTGTCTTCTTCTTTCCTCTTGCTACGTGTCTTCTTTTAAGTCTTCTCTTAACTCTACTTTTCTTCCTTTTTAGACGCTAATGTTTAAGATATTAAAAAAGGACAAAAGAACGAAAGCACACATTGGTATTTTAAAGACAAGAAAGGGCGATATTCTTACTCCTTCTTTTTTTCCTGTAGCAACACAGGCAGCAATTAAAGGGATTATCTCGGAGCTGTTGGAAGACATAGGGGTTGAAGGAATTCTGGTTAATGCTTATCATCTTTTCTTGCGTCCAGGAGAAGAGACAATAAAATTAAGTGGGGGGATACATAAATTTATGAATTTCCATAAGACAATTATTTCCGATAGCGGTGGTTATCAGATTTTCAGTCTGGAGAAATTAAGAAGGGTGAGTGATGAGGGGGTTTGGTTTCAATCACACATAGATGGAAGAACTTTTTTTCTTGCCCCTGAGGAGATTATTCGTATCCAGATTGATATAGATAGTGATATAGTTCTTCCTTTGGATGAATGTGTTAAATTTCCTGCAACTTTTTCTTATGCTGAGGAGGCTAATTTGAGAACGATTAGATGGCTTAAGAGATCAAAAAAAATGATAGAAAAATGCAAAAAGAAAGATATTCTCTTTTTTGGTATAAATCAAGGCTCTACCTACTTGGAGCTGAGAGAGAAGTCTTTAGAGGAGCTTCTTAAGATAGGAGTGGACGGGGTGGCTTTAGGAGGATTAAGTGTTGGCGAACCTTCTCATTTAAGATATAATATTATCCGTTTTCTTCAGGAAAAATTAGAGGAGAAAGAGATTATTTTATATTTTATGGGATGCGGAAAACCTAAGGACATCCTGGAAGCAATAAGTTTAGGCGTAGATTTATTTGATTGTGTAGTGCCTACCCGTTTCGGAAGGACAGGGACAGTCTTTACCAACAGAGGAAAGGTAGTTATAAGAAATGCTCAATACAGCAAAGATTTTTCTCCGTTAGATGAAGAATGTAATTGTTTTGTGTGTAAAAATTACACCCGGGCATACCTGCGTCATCTGCTTAATACTAAAGAGATGAACGCCGCTTTGCTTCTTACTTATCATAATCTTTTCTGGTATAAAAAGTTTATAGAAAGAATAAGAGAAGCAATATGGAAAGGTGATTTTGCAGGATTCAAAGAAGAATTCTTATCTCGATTTAAAGAATGATTTTGGATATAATTACCATATTTCCTCAGATGTTTAGACCAATTATTGAGGAATCAATGATTAAAAGAGCACAAAAAAAAGGACTTGTGAAGATAAACATCCATAATTTGAGAGATTATTCTCCTTTTTCTCACAGAAAAGTTGATGCTCCACCTTATGGAGGAGGCTCAGGGATGGTTTTCCGAGTTGAGCCTATATTTAACGCGGTGGAGAGTATATTAGGGTATAAAATATATCCTAAACAAGGAGAAAACAAAAAAAAGAGAATTATTCTTTTTTCCCCTCGAGGAAAGACACTTACCCAAAATTTGATAAAAGAATTTTTACTTTATGAACGATTGATTCTCATTGCTCCCCGTTATGAAGGAGTAGATGAGAGGGTGAGGGAATATTTGGTAGAGGAGGAGATTTCTATTGGGGATTATATTTTAAGTGGAGCAGAACTTGCCTGTATGGTATTTATTGATTGTTTGGTAAGAGTTATTCCGGGAGTGGTCTCCAGTATCTCCTCTATTAAAGAGGAGAGTTTTGAAGATTGTCTTTTAGATTATCCTGTCTATACCCGTCCTCCTACATTTAGGGGGCTTTCAGTTCCTGAAGTTCTACTTTCCGGAGACCATCAAAAGATAAAAAAATGGAGAGAGGGGAAAAGGAAGGAGTTGACTAAAAGATTGCGTCCGGATCTATGGAAAAAAAGGAGGAAAGATGAATAAGCTATTTGCTGTAGAAAAAGAAATGACAGAGAAACTTAAAAAAGACTATCCTCAGTTTAGGCAGGGGGATATAATAAAAGTTTATTATAAGATTAAAGAAAAAGATAAAGAAAGAACCCATCCTATCGAAGGGATTGTAATAAAGATTCAGGGAGCATTACATAGAAAAAGTTTCACCATAAGAAGGATATCCTTTGGAGAGGCATATGAGGTAAGTTTCCCTTTTTACTCTCCTATGATTGAAAAGATAGAGGTGGTAAAACATTCTAAAAGAAGACCGCGCAGGAAAAGATTATATTATTTAAGAGAAAGAATTGGCAAAAAGGCAATGGCGGCATAAAGAAGCTATGAGGAGTCCTTAGGTGGATTGTTAGCTATGGAGATTTTTGTTTTATCAAAGAGAGAGTTTTTTAAAAAGTATGAATAAAGGAAGAACTTATGAAGAGAAGGCTTCCCAATTTTTGTCTCTTAAAGGATATAAAATCCTTGAGAGGAATTTTTTCTCTTCCGCAGGAGAGATAGATATTATTGCTCAAGATAAAAGAAATTTGGTATTTGTAGAAGTGAAGGAAAGAAAAAAAACCTTTTATTCTCCCCGTGAGGCGGTAGAGAGAAGCAAGAGAAGAAAAATTGTTCAAACAGCTAAATATTATCTTTTAAAAAGAAAAATAAAAGACGCCCCCCTAAGGTTTGATGTGGTTTCAATTACGGAAGGTGAGAATTGGAGAGTTTATGAGCTTATTAAGAATGCTTTCTGTGTAGATGAGTGAATATTCAAAAAAATTTCAGGATTTTATAGAGGCTTTAAGTAAAAAAAAGGCACATCCCGGAGGAGGTTCTGTTTTAGCTTTGAATTTTTGTTTAGGGGTGGCTTTGTTAGAGAAAGCATTAAGTTTTAGTAAGATTGAGACCCCTTTATATAAAGAACTTAAAAAAGAGAAAGAGAAAATATTGAAGTTTGTGGATGAAGATGGAAAGCTTTTTTCAAAAGTTTTGAGGGAAAAAAATAAAGAAAGAAAAAAATATTTTCTTAAAAAATTAGAAAATATCTCTTTTTATTTGGGGAAGACTTCTTTTAGAATACTAAAGATGATGAAGGAGAAAAGAAAAGAAGTAAAAAGGGTGATAAAAGACGATTTCTCTCTGGGGGCGAAACTTCTTATAATCGTTATTAAAGGATGCCTGAGAAATTTGGAAGCAAACCAGAGATTATTTTCCCAGAGGACGGGAAATATAGATAAGCTAAAAGAATATATTAAAGAATTAAGATGGGTGAAGTTTTAGACCTTACTTCTCTAAGAAGTCAACTTTTTTCTCAAGTTGAGAAAGAAAGAAAAAAGATAAAGAAGAGGATAGCTTTAGCCTCTTTCTGCATAGGGGAGGATGCTTCTTCTCTGCTTTATATCTCTATACAAAAAAAGTTAGCTCAGAAATTGGGCGTTGAGTATAAACTGTATAGTTTTTCTTCAGGAGTTTCTTTTGCAAAAATTGCTAAGTTATTGGCCTCTCTTAATAAAGATTCTACCGTAGGGGGAATAATTATCCATCGACCTCTGCCGAAAAAAAAATGGGAGGCTGGAATTTTCTCTCTGATTTCTCCTTACAAGGATATTGAGGGAATAACTCCTTATAATTTAGGAAGAACTATGCTGGGAACACCTTTGTTTATTCCTCCCACAGTTTTAAGTATTTTGAGGATACTGGAGGAGTTGAAGATAGACCTTTATGGAAAAGATGTGGTGCTTGTAGGGTTTTCTCCTCATATTGGTAAACCGTTAAGTGTTCTTCTTTTGGATAAATTGGCTACTTTAAGCATTACTCATATTGCTACCTATAAAAGAAAGAAGCTGCCTTTCTATTTAAGAAGAGCAGATATTGTTATTTCTTCTGTAGGAAAACCCAGGTTTTTAAAAGAGGAATGGATAAAAAGAGGAGCAGTAGTTATTGATGTGGGAATTTCTTCTCTAAAAGGAAGGATATGTGGAGACGTAGATACCGAGAACGTAAAAAGAAAAGTTTCTTTTATAACTCCTGTTCCTGGAGGGGTGGGGAGCCTGACTCCCCTTTATCTATTCCTTAATCTTTTTAAAGCGTATAGGATGAGAGAAGATGAATTTTCAGCAGAAGCTGGAAAACAATAACTTCGTTTATACTGTTGAGGTTGAACCTCCCAAGGGAGTAATGGTGGAGGATGTTTTAGGAGACATTACTCCTTTAAGAGATACAATCGATGCCTTTAATGTTACTGATATGCAAGCTTCTGTTATGCGAGCAAGTAGTTGGGCTTTGGCAGTGAAACTTAAAGAGAAAAAATTAGAACCAATCTTGCAGTTGACTGCGCGGGATAGAAATATTGTCGCCCTTCAGGGAGATTTGCTGGCCAGTTACATTCTGGGAATAAAGAACTTGCTTCTTCTTACAGGAGATACTTCTAAAAAAGGAGACCATCCCTCAGCTAAGGAAGTCTTTGAGGTTGATTCCATAGGTTTGATAAAAATCGCTCAAAAACTTAATGAAGGGTTCGACTATATGAGTAATAAACTAAAAGGGAAACCACAATTTTTCATTGGAGCAGCTTTAAATCCCTTAGCTCAAAACATAGACAAAGAACTGAAAAAGATGGAGGAGAAGATAAAAGCAGGAGCGAGTTTTTTCCAGACTCAACCTATATTTGATGTGGAAAAGTTTTATAGATTTATGAAAAAAGCAAAAAGATTTAAGACAAAGATTATTGCGGGGATAATATTTTTAAAATCAGCACGTATGGCTAATTATCTGCATAAGAAAATAGGGATATATATTCCTCCTTCTTACCGGGAAAGAATAGAGAAGGCAAAAGATATAAAAGAGGAGATAGTAAAGATAAGTTCTCAATTAGTTGATGATTTGAAAGATATAGCTGCAGGTATTCATTTTATGCCTTTAGGATATTATAGCCTTATAGAGAGAATTTTAAAATGAAGATCTGTGTTATAGGAGGGGGGGTGGCAGGCTTGACTTTTGTGAAGAAGTTGAAAAAAATGGGTTTTAAAGGAAAGGTTTCTGTTGTAGATAAAAGAAGATGTTCCTTTGCACGGAAGGATATTTTTTCTCTCTTGAGAGAAAAAGATGGTGAGATAATAGATTTAAAAAAAATCTCCAGAAAAGAAGAATTTAATTTTATCCATAAAGAAGTAGCAAAGTTAGTTCCTTCAAAGAAGAAGGTTGTATTTAAGGACGGAAGTTCAGAAGAATTTGATATAATTGTTGTAGCCAGTGGCCTTTCTTCCAAAGATTTGGCTTCTTTGAAAGGAAAAAATTATGAGGGTGTTTTTTTTCTATCCCAGATTGACCCTCTCTCTTTAAAAGATTATTTAAAGATGAGTAAGGAGTTGGCAGTAATTGCTTTTACTTTTTTGGGGATAAAATTATGTTTTTCCCTTTCTTTTTTAAAAGATAAGGAGATAAGAATATTTTTCCCTCTGCCTTCTTTTATAAAAAGAAAGGAAAAGGTGATAGAAATTTTGGAGAAAAGAGGGATAAAAATCCATTTTGATAATATAATAGAGATTATTGGAGAAAAATATGTTAAAGCGATAAAGACAGAAAAAGGGAAATTTTATTCTTCCCATTGTGTTTTTATTGACAGCGGTTTTACCTCTAACGATAGGTTTTTTGATTCTTCAGATAACTTTTCTTCATTAAATGTTTATTTTATAGGAGATGTAAAAAATAAAAATGTAGAAAAACAATATTTATTTTTTAAAAATAATTTATTTTGTAAAAAGGAGGCACAAGAATTCGCCTTTTACTTTAAGAAAAAGATAATGGAGGCAGAAGTAGTAAGATAGGAGGAGGTATGGCAGAGTGGATCGGTAAAGGAAGACGTGCGCGTCGCTGTTACGGCCTTGATGAGATAGCTTTAGTTCCTGGGAAAGTAACAATTAATCCTGAGGAAGTAGATATATCTTGGGAGTTTGCCGGAAGGCGTTTTCCTATTCCTTTTCTTGCTTCGGCAATGGATGGAGTAGTAGATGTTAAGTTTGCTGTGGAGATGTCTAAACTAGGGGGAATTGCGGTATTGAATTTAGATGGAATCCAGACCCGTTATGAGAATCCTGATGAGGTATTAGAGGAAATTGCAAAGGCTAATCCTGAGCAAGCAACCAATCTTATACAAAAGATTTATACCACCCCTATAAAAGAGAAACTCATTGCTAAAAGGGTTGAGCAGATAAAGAAAGAAGGAGGATATGCTTGTGTAAGTTGTATTCCTCAGAATGCTCAAAAGTTTGCTCCTATTGCTGAGGAGGCAGGAGCAGATTGTTTTATAGTTCAGGCTACAGTTACTACCAAAAAACATCTCTCCACAAAGTATAAACCCTTAGATTTAGTTAAATTTTGTAAAGCAAGAAGAATTCCTGTAATTGTGGGGAATTGTGTGACTTATGAGGTGACATTGGAACTTTTAGAGACAGGTTGCGCAGCAATTCTTGTGGGAGTGGGACCGGGAACTGCCTGCACTACACGAGGAGTTTTAGGAATAGGTGTTCCTCAGGCTACTGCCACTATTGATTGTGCAGCAGCGCGTGATTTTTATTATCAGAAGACAGGAAAGTATATTTCTATTATTACTGATGGAGGGATGCGTACAGGAGGGGATGTCTGTAAAGCGATTGCCTGTGGGGCAGATAGTGTGATGTTAGGTTCAGCCTTTGCTCGCGCTCAAGAGGCTCCCGGGCGAGGTTATCATTGGGGGATGGCCACTTCTCATGTTAATTTACCCCGAGGCACACGTATATATGTAGGAATATCGGGGACTTTAGAACAGATTATCTTTGGGCCGGCTACGGTAGATGATGGTTCTCAGAACTTGGCAGGAGCTTTAGCTACTTCGATGGGAGCTTTGGGGGTACGCAATATTAAAGAGATGCATTTTGTAGAGATTATTATTGCTCCTTCTATCCAAACCGAGGGGAAAATTCTTCAAGTTGTGCAAAGAGTGGGGATGGGGAAATAATGAAAGATACAATTCTTGTTTTAGATTATGGTTCTCAATATACTCAACTTATTGCCCGCCGAATTAGGGAACTTAAAGTCTTCAGTGTCATTGAGCCTTATAATATAAGTAAGGAAAAAATAAGAAAGATAGACCCTAAGGGAATAATTTTATCTGGAGGCCCTCACAGTGTTTATGAGAAGAACGCACCTTGCCTGAATAAGGAAATATTGAAGTTGGGTGTTCCTATTTTAGGGATTTGCTATGGAATGCAGATTCTGGCAAAATTTTTGGGAGGAGATGTAAAAAAGGCAAAGAAACAGGAATATGGGAAAACTATGATGTATATCGATGACCATAAAAGTTTATTTTTCTCTTTGCCGGCAAGAATAGTTGTCTGGATGAGTCATGGGGATTACGTGGTAAAACTTCCTCCAAAAGCATCATCCTTATCGCATACAGATAACTTAAAGTTTGCTTCTTTTTTTCTTCCTTCTCAAAAGATTTATGGCGTGCAATTTCATCCTGAAGTTGTGCATACTCAATTAGGGATTCAGATAATCTCTAACTTTCTATTTCGTATATGTGAATGTTTTGCCTCCTGGCAGCTTGAAGACTTTATAAAAAGAAAAGTTAAAGAGATAAAAAAGAGAGTAGGGGGAAAGAAAGTTATCTGTGCTTTAAGTGGAGGCGTGGATTCCTCTACATTAGCTGTATTAATTTATAAAGCAGTAGGCAGAAATTTAAAGTGTATATTTGTAGATAACGGACTTTTAAGAAAAAATGAGAAGCGTAAAACAGAGAAGATATTTAAAAAGAATTTCAGGATGAATTTATATATTATTAATGCTGCTTCTCTATTTTTGACCAGACTTAAAAAAGTGGTAGAGCCTGAAGAAAAACGCAGAATTATCGGGCATACATTTATAGAGATTTTTGAAAAAGAAGCAAAAAAGTTAAATGTAGGTTTTCTTGCTCAAGGAACTTTGTATCCTGATGTGATTGAGTCTACCTCCTTTTTTGGAGGACCCACAGCAAAGATTAAATCTCATCACAATGTAGGAGGGTTACCTCAGAAGATGAAGTTGAAATTAATTGAGCCTTTTCGTCAGTTATTTAAGGATGAGGTGAGAAAGATTGCCAAAATTTTAGGGTTACCTGAGGAGATAGTAGCCAGACACCCTTTTCCGGGGCCGGGACTTGCGGTAAGAATTATTGGAGAGGTTAACCAAAAGCGATTAAAGGTATTAAGAGAAGCGGATGATATTTTAGAGGAAATTATTAAAAGAAAAGGAATATATAAAGACTTATGGCAGGCATTTTGTGTGCTTCTTCCTATAAGAAGTGTGGGGGTTATGGGGGATAAAAGAACTTATGAAAATGTGATTGCGATAAGAGCAGTTACAAGTTTAGATGGGATGACCGCTGATTGGGCAAAGATAGATGGGGATATTTTAGAGGAAATTTCCACAAGCATCGTCAATCGAGTTAAGGGAGTAAATAGAGTAGTTTTTGATATAACTTCAAAACCTCCGGCCACGATAGAGTGGGAATGATGGAGAGAGAGTTTGTCCATCTTCATGTTCATACCCAATACAGTCTTTTGGATGGAGCTGCCCACTTAGAAAGGTTGGTGGAGAAAGCAAAAGAGTTCTCTATGCCTGCCTTAGCGATTACCGATCATGGGAATTTATTTGGAGCGGTAAAGTTCTATCAGTTGTGTGAGGAGAATAATATAAAACCAATCATTGGATGTGAGTTCTATGTAGCTGGCCAGTCACGATTCAAAAAGGAAGGAGGAGAATCGAATTTTCATCTTCTTCTTTTGGCAAAAAATGAGGAAGGCTATAAAAATTTAGTTAAGTTAGTAAGTCTCTCTAATATCGAAGGATTTTATTATAAACCACGTATAGATAAAGAACTTTTGGAAAGATATTCCTGTGGACTTATTGGGTTAAGCGGGTGCCTTAAAGGGGAGATTCCTTCCCTTATATTAGAAGAAAGGACAAATCAGGCTTTTAAGAAAGCGGATGAGTATTTATCTATTTTGGGAAAAGATAATTTTTATCTGGAGCTGATGGATAATGGATTAAAAGAGCAGTATAAAGTAAATGAAGTTCTTCTAAAAATAAGTAAGGATTTAAAGATTCCTGTTGTAGCTACCAATGATATTCACTACATTAATCAGGATGAGGCTTTTGCTCATGAGGTTCTTTTGTGCCTTCAGACACAAACCACCTTAGATGATCCTACTCATTTCCGTTTTAATAGTGATACTTTTTATTTTCGTTCGCCTCAAGAGATGCACAGACTATTTTCTTGGCATCCGGAAGCTTTAAATAATACCTTAGAGATTTCTCAAAAATGTAATTTTAAATTTAATTTTTCTTCTTATTCTCTTCCTCGTTTTCCTTTACCAGAAGGAGAAGAGGATGAATTTCAATATTTAAAAAAACTCTGCTATAAAAATTTAAAGAAAAGATACCCTCAATCCTCAAAAGATATAATCGAACGTTTAGAGTATGAATTAAGGATAATAAAAGATACTGGCTTCTCCAGTTATTTCTTAATCATTCAGGATATAGTGAAATTTGCCAAAGAAAGAAAGATTCCTGTAGGTCCGGGAAGAGGCTCCAGTGCTGGTAGCATCGTAAGTTACCTTCTTGAGATTACCGATATTGATCCTTTAAAATACGGGTTGCTTTTTGAACGTTTTCTTAATCCCCAAAGAGTCTCTATGCCAGATATTGATATAGATTTCTGTTATGAGAGAAGAGGGGAAGTTTTAGAGTATATAGCCAGAAAATATGGGAGAGAGTGTGTGGCACAGATTATTACTTTTGGGACCCTTCTTGCCCGTGCGGTAGTCAGAGATGTGGGTAGAGTTTTAGGGTTGAGTTATTCGGAAGTAGACAGAATTGCTAAGATGATTCCTCATCCTATAGGACATCAGATAACTCTAAAAGAGGCGTTACAGCTAAATCCGGAACTGAAAGATATTTATGAAAGAGATTCCCGAATTAAAAGATTGATTGATACTGCTTTAAAGCTTGAAGGTTTATCCCGTCATGCCTCAACGCATGCTGCAGGAGTAGTAATTTCTGATAGACCACTTATGGAGAGAATACCCTTGGCTAAAGCCCAAGAAGGAGAGATTGTTACTGGTTTAGATATGGAATCCCTTGAGAAGTTAGGTTTGCTTAAGATGGATATTTTAGGGCTAAAAACATTAACGGTTATCGATCAGACTTTAAAGATAATAAGAAGAACTAAAGGAGTGGATATAGATATCGGTAAGATTCCTTTAGATGATAAGAAGACATTTAGACTTTTAGCAGAGGGGGAAACTATTGGGGTATTTCAATTGGAGAGTCAGGGGATGAGGCAGATTCTTAAAAGGCTTAAGCCTACCGAGTTTAAAGATTTAATTGCCGTATTGGCTTTGCATCGACCAGGACCCTTGGGAAGCGGTTTGGTTTCTGATTTCATTGAAAGGAAGCAAGAGAAAAAACCGATTACTTATCTTCATTCCGCATTGGAGCCTATTCTTAAAGAGACCTATGGAATTATTCTTTATCAGGAACAGACGATGCAGATTGCCTCATACTTAGCAGGCTTTTCTCTCTCTCAGGCAGACCTTTTAAGAAAAGCAATTGGTAAAAAGATTCCTGAGATTATGGAGGAGCAAAGATCTCTTTTTATTCAGGGGTGCCTGAGACACGGAATCTCTCAAGAGATTGCTTTCAAAATATTTAACCTTATCGATTATTTCAGTGGATACGGGTTTAATAAAAGCCATTCTACTGCCTATGCTCTTATCTCTTACCGCACTGCATTTCTTAAAGCAAATTTTCCTGTAGAATTTATGACCGCTTTACTTACCAGTGAACGGACTAATACAGATAAAATTGTGGAGTATATTAATGAAGCAAAACGGCTGGGAATAAAGGTTTTGCCTCCTGATATTAACTATAGTTTTGCCAATTTTACTGTGACTGAAGAAGGCAATATCCGTTTTGGTCTTCTGGCGATAAAAAATGTAGGAGAAGCGGCTTTAGAGAATATTATTCAATTAAGAAAAGAAAGAAAATTTGAGAGTTTTTTTGATTTTTGTCTAAGAGTAGATAAACGTGCGGTAAATAAGAAAGTGATGGAAAGTCTTATTAAATCAGGAGCAATGGATAGTTTTGGCCTAAAACGTGCACAGATGTTTGTTCTACTGGATAAAGTTCTTGAAATGGGTAATTTGAGAACACAACAGCAGTTGTTTCTTTTTTCCTTTTCACCCAAAATTCCTCAGATTGAAGAATGGCCCAAAAACGACTTACTTCGTTTTGAGAAAGAACTATTGGGTTTGTATGTAAGTAGCCATCCCGTATCTCGTTATAAACACTTATACTCTTACTTGAAAGCAGAAAATATCGCATCTTTCTATGAAGAGGAGAAAGAAAGAGATGTTTGCACTATTGGGGTAATTGATAAGATTAAGGTGACAATAACACGAAGAGATAAAGAGAAGATGGCTATTTTACGTATAGGGGATGAGACGCAGAATATAGAAGTATTTGTTTTTCCTAAGTTGTATCAAGAAGTTGGCGTATTGCTTAAGGAGACAAAAATAATTTTTGTTGAGGGAAGATTGCAAATGAAGGAGAAAATTCCTAAGATAGTTGCTTCCAAGGTAATAGAGATAGACAAGATTTGGGAGAAAATAAGCACTTTAAATATTGCACTTACTTCCAAGGTAGATATTGAAAGATTGAAGGAGATACTTTCCTCTCACCGTGGTAGTATCCCTTTAGTTCTTACTCTAAGAAGGAAAAATTCTCTGCCCCTAAAGATAACACCTTCTCAAAATTTCTATCTTAAGGTAAACAAGGACCTTTTAGAAGAGCTTAAATCGATTGTGGGAGAGGAGAATCTTTCCTTGACACTCCAAGATTAGAGTGTTATTATCTTAACAAATGACAAAGAAAGATTTGGTTTTGAAAGTAAGTAAAAATACAGGCATAAAGCAGGTAACGGTAAAAAAAATTATAGAGGAGTTGTTTTCTGCAATGATGGAAGCATTAAAGAGTAAAGAAAGAATAGAATTACGTAATTTTGGTGTTTTCTATTTCAAGAAAAGAAAAGCAAAAATTGGACGCAATCCCAAGACTAAAGAGATAGTTCCCATCCCGCCTCGTCAAATAATTGTGTTTAAACCAGGACGAAAGCTGAAGTCTTTTTCCTGATATTATGAAAAGATATTATCAGCATGTAAAAGGAACTACTGATTTTTTTTCTTCGCAAACCATAGTTTTTCAAGAGATTACCGAAAGGGCTAAAAAGATATTTAGAACGTTTGGTTATGAAGAGATAATTTTGCCTCTACTTGAGGAAAGTTCTGTTTTTATAAAAAGCGTAGGAGAGTTTACAGATATCGTAGAGAGGCAGATGTTTAAAATAGAAGGTAAGGATATCGTTTTAAGACCGGAAGGTACCGCACAGGTGGTAAGGTTTTTCATTGAACATACCCTCTGGAAGGAGAAAGAGTTTCATAAATTTTTTTATATTGGTCCTATGTTTAGAGGAGAGAGGCCCCAAAAAGGTAGATTGCGTCAGTTTCACCATATAGGGGGAGAATGCTTGGGCTCTAACCTGCCTTATTTGGATGCCGAGGTAATCAAGTTAGCTTTGCTTATTCTGGAGGAATGTGGAATAAGAGATGTGAAACTCAAGATAAATAGTTTAGGTTGTCAGGAGGATAAAGAGAGATGGAAAAATAAACTAATTAAACAATTGCAGAATCGGAAGAAAGAGTTATGTCCTTTATGCAGAAAAAGATTAGAAGGAAATCCTTTAAGAGTTTTAGATTGCAAGGAGAAAAGTTGTAGAAGGATAGTAGAAACTTCTAAGAAAGATGTCTATCTTTGTTCTTCCTGTCAAGAACATTTTAAACGCGTCTTATACTATTTGGATAGGTTAAAAATCTCCTATGATTATTCCCCCACCCTGGTAAGAGGCCTTGACTATTATACCAATACAGTGTTTGAAATTGTTTCTCATAAATTAGGCTCACAAGATGCTTGTGGTGCAGGAGGAAGGTATAATTCTTTGGTTAAGAATATGGGAGGTCCGGATATCCCTGCGATAGGTTTTGCTTTAGGCATAGAGAGGATGATGCTTCTTTTGGAAGAGGAGAAAAAAAGGCCTTATTTAAAAGTATTTATCGCTTATAGAGAGAGTTGTCTGGATAAAGCGATAGAGGTGTTAAATTCTTTAAGAGAAAGGGATGTTCCTTCTCAGATGAGCTATCTTGAGAAATCCCTAAAAGCTCAACTGAGATTAGCTCAAAAGTTAGGGGCCGAATTCACGATCATTATAGGAGAGGAGGAATTAAAAGAAGGTTTTTTTACTTTGAGGGATATGAGGAAGTCTCAGCAGGAGAAGGTAGACTGGAACCAGTTTTTAGAAAAGATAAATCTTTAAGAATAAAAATGTTGAGAACACATACTTGCGGTCAGCTTAATATGAATAATATTGGAGAAGAAGTTATTCTTTGTGGGTGGGTGGATTCCCGACGGGACCATGGAAAGATTATTTTTATTGATTTAAGAGACCGCTATGGAAAGACACAGATTGTTTTTCTCCCTTCTTTTAAGGAGATTTATAAAAAAGCAAAGAAGTTAAAAAATGAAGATGTGATAAAGATTAAAGGGGAAGTAAATCGACGCCCTCAAGGCACAGAAAATCCTAAGCTCTCTACGGGGACGGTTGAAGTTTGCGCTCACCAGCTGGAGATTTTAAATTCTTCTTTGGATTTACCTTTTTCTATAGAAGAGAGGATAGAGGTTTCTGAAGATATACGTCTTTATCACCGGTATCTTGATTTAAGAAGAAAATCCCTTCTGGATAAGTTTATCCTGCGTAGTAAATTTAACTATAAATTTAGGGAGTACCTTCATAAATGTGGTTTCTTAGAGGTCGAAACTCCCTATCTTACTAAATCTACTCCTGAGGGGGCAAGAGATTTTTTAGTCCCTTCACGGCTAAATCAAGGAAAGTTTTACGCTTTACCTCAGTCTCCTCAGCTTTTCAAACAGATTCTTATGGTAGCAGGAGTTGATAAATACTATCAGATTGTAAGATGTTTTCGTGATGAAGATTTAAGGAAAGATAGACAGCCTGAGTTCAGCCAGTTAGATATAGAACTTTCTTTTGTCGAGGAGGAGGATATTTATAAATTAGTTGAGGATATGCTTAAATTTGTATTTAGGGAAGTATTGGATATAGAACTTAAAACGCCTTTTTTAAGAATCGGGTATGAGGAAGCAATGAAAAATTACTCTACAGATAAGCCTGATATTGGGAAAGGAGATTTTAGATTTTTGTGGGTTTGCGAATTTCCTCTTTTTGAATATAATCAGGAAGAGCAAAGATGGCAAGCATTCCACCACCCTTTCACTATGCCTTCCCTTAAGGATGTAGAACTTTTAGATAGAGACCCTTCTTTAGTTAAAGCACGTTCTTACGATTTGGTTCTTAATGGAGTAGAGGTTGCCAGTGGTTCAATAAGGATTCATGAGCCTCAACTGCAGAGGAAGATTTTTTCTCTGATAGGAATAAATGAAGAAGAAAGAGAAAAAAGATTTGGGTTCCTTCTGCGTGCCCTTTGCTACGGAGCTCCTCCCCATGGAGGAATTGCTTTTGGTTTAGATAGGTTGTATGCTATAATTACTAAGTCAGAAAGTATTCGTGAGGTAATAGGCTTTCCTAAGACTCAGAAAGGAGTATGTATGTTAACTGATGCTCCTTCAGAGGTAGAAAAGAGACAATTGGAAGAATTAGGAATTGACACTAAAGAAAAGGAGGAGAAATGAGGTATTTTCTCATTTTTTTAGGATTGATTTTTTTATACGGGTGTCTTATAAGGACTTACACTATTGAGAAGCCTCGCCGGGATTTAGATGTTGAAGGCAATCAAGGTTATCTTTATGGAGAGCCTCCCTCCCCCCCTCAACTTAAAAAGACACGGAAGGTAACTATTTTTGAGGTGGAGTTAGGAGCCCATCCTCCCAAAGAAGTTTCTTCTTTGGAGCCAGAGGCTGTTAAGGAGGAAGGAAAAACAGAAGAAATAGAGAAGAGCATAAAAGAGGAGATATTGGAGGAAGAAGGTGGAGTAGAAGAAGAGATTTCTTCGCCAGAGCCTCTCCAGGAATATGAACTCTATACGGTTGAGAAGAATGATACTCTACAGAAAATTTCTAAGAAGTTTTATGGAACCACAAAAAAGTGGCTTCTTCTTTATGAGGAGAATAAAGATGTAATAAAGAATCCGGATAAAATCTATCCCGGTCTAAAGATTAAAATACCTATTTTTAAATAGATGGGAAGATTGATTGAGGTTAATAATTCCGCTATTTTAAAAGAAGTTTGCGGTGTTGCCGATAAAAATATTAAAATTATTGAGAAAAAGTTTCATGTTAATATCTATCTGAGAGATAAAGGGATATATATAGAAGGAGAGAAAAAAAGGGTAGAAGAAGCTTCTCGGGTAATTGGAAAGTTGATAAGTCTTCTAAAGGAAGGAGTAAGCTTAAGAGAGGAAGATATATCTTCTTTGTTTTTTTCTTCCAAAGATGAGGAGATATTAAAGATTGAGGTGCCTTCCATAAAGAGAAAATTTATTCTTCCCAAAACGGAGGGACAAAAAAAATATGTGGAGGCAATAAGAAAATATGATATCACTTTTGCTATCGGTCCGGCAGGAACGGGAAAGACTTATCTGGCGATGGCTTGTGCGGTTAACTATCTTTATAAACAGAAGGCAAGAAGGATTATTCTTACACGTCCTGCAATTGAGGCAGGAGAATCCTTGGGATTTTTGCCCGGAGATATGTATGATAAATTAGGGCCGTATTTAAGACCCCTTTATGATGCCTTATATGATATGATGGAACCGGATGTGATTGAGGAGTATTTAGGTACCGGAATTATTGAAATTGCTCCTTTAGCTTATATGCGGGGAAGAACTTTAAATGATGCTTTTATTATTCTGGATGAAGCCCAAAATTGTACTTCAGAACAGTTGAAGATGTTTCTTACCCGTTTAGGATTTGATTCTAAAACAGTAATTACTGGAGATATAACTCAAAGTGACCTTCCCGGAGGAAAACCCGCCGGACTTAAGGAAGCAATTAAGATTCTCAGGCACATTTCGGGCATAAAATTTATATATCTCACCAAAAAAGATGTAGTCCGTCACCCCTTAGTGCAGAAGATAATTCAAGCCTATGAAGATTTTTACCAGGAAGAAAAAATATAATTGGGAGATTTTTGTTGCTCCTATATTTTTTATAGGAATAGGGTTGATATTTTATCTTTACAGATTAGATATATCTTTTTTTGCCTCTCTTCCTTTACTATTTATCTATGCGAAGTTCTTAAGAAGAATGGAAAAGCTTCCTTCTGCTTCTACCCTTCTGATTCTTACCAGTCTAATCATTATTATTTTTTTTATTATTAAGATAATATTTAAACTTTCTGGTTTTTGGCTTCCGGCAGTAGGTTTTGGAATATTGATAACTCTTCTTTTTGATAATTTGGAACTTTCCCTTTCGTTTTCTATCTTTTTGTCTTTTCTGGCAGCAAGTCTTACCGGTAGGGATTTTTCCTTCTGTATCTCTTTATTTTGTGCTTCTTTTCTGGCGAGTATGTTAAGTTTTCGTATTCGTCGCCGTACCCAGATAATAAAAGCAGGCTTTTGGGGAGGACTAATTCAGTATGGGATTATTTTTTTGATGAAAAATTTTCCTCATATTTCCAGAAAGTTTTCTTTTTCTCAGATTGAGGGATTAGGTAGCTGTGTAGGGTGTGGAATTGCCTCTTCCATTATAGTTATCGGGGTTTTACCTATTTTTGAATTTATTTTTGGGGTAGTTACTAATATTTCTCTTTTAGAGTTATCTGATTTTAACCATCCTCTCTTAAGAAGAATGATTCTTGAGGCTCCGGGAACCTATCAGCATTCCTTGGTGGTTGCTCATTTAGCAGAGTCAGCAGCAGAAGCCATTGGAGCAAATTCTTTACTGGCACGGGTGGGAGCCTACTATCATGATATTGGAAAAATTTTGAAACCCCAGTATTTTGTGGAAAATCAGATTCCTTATCGAGATACCCATCGGGAACTCAAGCCTTCCATAAGTAGATTGATTATCATTAATCATGTAAAAGAAGGAATAGAATTGGCGAAAAAATACCGACTTAATCCTCGTATAATTGATTTTATCCAACAGCATCACGGGAAAAGTTTGGTTTATTATTTTTATCAACGAGCAAAAGAGCTCAATCAATATGAGTATCTTGAGGAAGATTATCGCTATCCCGGCCCTCTTCCTCAATCAAGGGAGGTGGCAATTGTCTCCTTAGCTGATACCACCGAGGCAGTTTCTCGAACTCTTGAGGAGCCTACACCTAAAAGGATTGAGGAGTTAGTTAAGGAGGTAGTGAGGAAAAAATTTCTTGAAGGAGAATTAGATGAAAGCGGACTTACTTTGTCTGATTTAGATAAGATAATTAAAAGCTTTAACCATATTCTTAATGCCGTATTTCATACACGGGTAATTTATCCTAAAGATGAGAGTTCAGATAAGAAATCAACAAAGCTTAAAGAAGATAAGGATAAGTAAGATAAGAAAGAAGATAGAAAAAGCTTTGGATGTGCTGGGGGTAAAGGAGGAAGTTTCATTCCTTTTTTGCGATAATAAGTTTATGAAAGGATTAAACAAGAGTTTTTTTAATAAAGAATCACCTACAGATGTGATTGCCTTTCCCCTTAAAGATACCTACATCCCTCAATTTTTGGGAGAGGTGGTTATTTCGGTAGAGGAGGTATTAAAAAATAGTAAAATCTATCATACCTCTTTCTTAGAGGAACTGCTTTTGTGCAGTATTCATGGAATACTGCATCTTTTGGGATTCAAGGATGTCTCTTTTAAGGAAAAAAGAGAAATGTATAGAGAGCAGGAGAGGGTTCTAAAACTTATTAAAGATGATTGCTAAGGATTTAGGGATAGTAACAAAGAGAGTAAATTTTCGGGAAACAAGTGTGGTGGTAAATATTTTTACAAAGAATTACGGAAGGATAAGCGGGATTTTAAAAGGATTCTATAGGGGGAGGAAAGAGTTTACCTCTTCCTTGGATATTTTTACTCTGAATGAAGTTCTCTTCTATCCCCGCAGAAGTTCTTTGTGGCTTATTTCCTCCGCAGACTTAATAAAGGATTTTCCTCATTTATATAATGATTATTACAAAGCCCGCATAGCAGCAAAGTTTATTAAGATTATCGAGAAGGTAATTCCATATGGAGAAAGAAACAAAGAGATTTTTTCGCTTTTTTATCTTTCTCTTTTATCTTTGGAAAGATTTTCTCCCTATATTGTTTTTTGCGTTTTTTTTATTAAATTTTTGAGTTTTTCTGGGTTTAAGCCAAATCTCAACTCTTGCCTCAGTTGCGGAAGTTCTATTGAGAAAATAAGTTTTTTTGCTGCTTCTCAAGGAGGGCTTATCTGCCAGCGTTGTAGAAAAAAGTATACTGAAGTTGAAATTATTAGTCCTCAAACCGCAGCATTTATAAGGTATATTCAGAAAGAAAAATTCTTTCCTTCTTTAAGAGTTAATCCGGACAAAAGAATAAAAGAGGAGATATTTTCTTTACTTAATTCTTTTTTTCTTTACCATTTAGATTTTTCTTTAGATGATTTACGAGGATAGAAAAGAATCAGAAATAGAGAAAAAGGCGAAGAAAACTCAACCGAGGACTTTTCTTCCTCAAGATATAGATGTCTCCATTTTAAGGACAATTCCTTATGAATATCCTCATCAGGAGGTATTGGTGGAGATGTCCAGCAATGAGTTAACTTCTCTGTGTCCTTTCTCAGGTTTGCCTGATTTTGCTCATCTTATTATAAGATATATTCCCAATCGCTACCTTATTGAACTTAAGTCTTTAAAGTATTACCTTTATGCTTTTCGTAATGTAAAAATATATAATGAACATCTGGTAAATAAAATCTTGGAGGATTTAAAAAAAGTTATCCGTCCCAAAAAGATTTGTATAATTGCAGAATTTACTGTACGTGGAGGAATAAAAAATAAAGTGATTGCCAGTTCCCCTCGTAATTGGCGTGGAGAATAAAAAAGTAGCCAAGATCTTTTCCGATATTGCCAAGATTTTAGAGCTTAAAGGAGAAAATTTTTTTCGTGTGCGTGCCTACGAGAAAGCTTCTCAGATTATAGAGAATCTTACCGAAGATATAAAAATATTAGTTCAGGAAGGAAAATTAGAGACTCTTCCAGGAATAGGAAAAGATTTGGCGAAAAAAATTGAGGAGATTGTCAGGGAAGGTACACTCTCTCAATATGAGAAATTAAAGAGAGAAGTTCCTTCCGGGTTGCTTAAGATGATGGAAATTCCGGGACTGGGAGCAAAAACAATAAAACTAATCTATGAGTGCCTGAAGATTGACTCCTTGGAGAAGTTAGAGGAGGCTGCCCGAGAAGGAAAACTGAAGAGACTTGAGGGAATTAAGGAGAAAACAGAGGAGAATATCTTGCGGGGGATAGAGATATTTAAAAAAGGCAAGGAGAGAAAGCCTCTTTATATTGCTGAAGAGGTAGCGGGTTATTTTTTGAAAGAGCTTAAAAAGTTAAAAGAAGTTAAAAAAATAGAGATAGCCGGCTCCTTAAGAAGAAAGAAAGAGACAGTGAAAGATATCGATATTCTGGTGGTTTCTCCTTATCCTGAGAAAGTTATGAAAAAATTCATCAGCTTGAGGTATGTAGAAAGAGTAATAGCCTCCGGAGACACTAAATCCTCGGTAATTTCTTCTTCTGATTTACAGGTAGATTTAAGAGTAGTTCCTGATACCTCTTTTGGTTCCGCACTTTTATACTTTACTGGTTCTAAAGAGTTCAATATAAAGTTTAGACAGATTGTATTGAGGAAAGGCTGGAAGATAAATGAATACGGGTTATTTAATGGGAAGAACAAAAAAATTGCTGGCAGAAGCGAAGAAGAAATCTTTCACCGGTTAGGTATGCAATATATAATCCCGGAGCTGCGAGAAGATAGAGGGGAGGTAGAATTAGCTTTGGAAGGGAGACTTCCTCGAGTGGTTGAATTGAAGGAGGTAAAAGGAGATTTTCATATCCATTCCTCTTATAGTGATGGAGCCTCCTCCCCCAGAGAGATTGCTTTAAAAGCTAAAGAATTAGGATATAAATTCGTAGGGATCTGTGACCATTCTCAAGGCCTTAAAGTAGCAAAAGGTTTATCCGAGAAAGATGTGGAGAAAAAAATAGAGGAGATAAAAAAGCTTAATAAGAAATTGAGAGGAATAAAAATTTTATGTGGCACAGAAGTGGATATTTTAAACGATGGAAGCTTAGATTATCCAGGTTACATCTTAAAAAAATTTGATCTTGTGATTGCCGCAATTCATTATGGATTTAAACAAACAAAGCATCAGCTTACAAAAAGAATTGTCTCTGCCTGCAAAAATAAATATGTAGATATAATTGCTCATCCTACAGGAAGACTTTTTGGGGTAAGGGAGGAATATCCTTTAGAATGGAGAGAAGTTTTTAAAGCAGCAAAAGATAACCAGATAGCTTTAGAGATTAATACTTATCCGGAAAGATTGGATTTGAATGATTTAAATTGTATACGGGCAAAAAAAGAAGGGATAAAATTTGCTTTAGGCAGTGATGCTCATTTTCTTGATCAGATGCATTCTTTGAGATTCGGGGTGGCTATCGCCAGAAGAGCAGGGTTGGAGAGAAAAGATATTATTAATTGTTGGGCTTGGGATGAGATTATAAAATGGCTTAAAAGATGAATGTATAGGTTGCTTTTGCTCCTTTTTTTTCTTTTGGGTTGTCAAAAAATTTATAAGGACAGTTTTGTTTCTTGTGGTACTTTGGTCAGGATTGTTTCTCCTTACAAAAACGCAGCAAAGATATCTGGGGAAGAATTCAGACGATTAGAGAAAATTTTTAATTTGTATGATCCTAATTCTGAATTAGCTCAACTCAATTCTACTTATAATATTCCTTTTTCTGCCTCTTTTGAACTTATGGAATGCATAAAAGAAGCAGAAAAAATTTATAAACTAACCGGTGGATTTTTTGATATAAGTAAAGCACGGTTATATAAGTTTTGGAAAGGGGTGATTAAAGAGAGAAAGAAAATAGAAGATTTTACTGCTTTAAAGGAAACTGTAGAGGAACTTAAAAAGGATTCTTTTTCTGATATACTTATTGATGAGACTCATAAAAAAATAACTTTACGCAGAAAAGGATTAAAGCTTGATTTAGGAGGAATCGCTAAAGGCTATATAATAGATAAGGTGGTAGAAAGATTAAAAAAAGAAGGGATAGATTCTGCTTTAATCGATGTAGGAGGAGATATTTTCTGTCTGGGAAAATATAAAAATAGAAAATGGCGAATAGGAATAAGAGATCCTCAGGATAAAAACAAAATTATTTTTGCTTTCTCTTTAACCAATCAGGCAGTAGCTACCTCTGGCGGATATGAGCAATACTTTGAGTTCAAGAAAAAAAAATATTCTCATCTTATTAATCCTCTTACTGGCTTTCCCCAGGATAATAAAATCTTGAGTGTTACGGTAGCAGCAGAAAAAGCAACACTGGCAGATAGTTTAGCTACCGCTTTTTCGGTTATGGGATATGAAAAAATTAAGGAGTTTATACGTAAACATAGAGAGTTAAAGATAGAAGTATTTTTGGTTCTTATGGAGAAAGGCAGGGAAAAATTGTATCATTTTTAAGAGGAATGAAGCTTGAGGATATAAAGAAGAAAAAAGGAAGAAAAAAGATTGTTATGCTTACTGCCTATGATTATTCTTTTGCCAGGATAGTTGAGGAGGCAGGTATCGATATAATTCTTGTAGGAGACTCTTTGGCAAATGTAGTTTTAGGGATGAAGCAGACTAAAGAGATAAGTTTTGAGGAGATGTTTAACCATACAAAGGCAGTAAAGAAAGCAGCCAAAGATACTCTGGTAGTGGCAGATATGCCTTATGTTGCTTATCAGAAAGAATCTTCTCAAGCTCTTTTTTATGCCAAAAAGTTTGTGGAAGAGGCAGGCGCGGATGCGGTAAAGATAGAGTGGTTTGAGGAAGCAATTTCGGTAACTCAGGATCTTATAGAGAATAATATTCCTGTAATGGGACATATCGGGCTTACTCCTCAGACAGTAGATAAATTAGGAGGTTTTAAGGTTCAGGGAAAAGATTATGAAGGAGCAAAAAGGTTGCTTAGGCAGGCAAAGATATGGGAGAGGGAAGGTATATTTAGTATAGTTTTGGAGTGTATTCCTTATGAGCTGGCGAGATTAATCACTCATACTTTGAGGATTCCCACTATAGGGATTGGCGCCGGCCCTTTTTGTGATGGGCAAGTTTTGGTGCTTTATGATATTTTAGGATTATACAAAAATTTTAGACCTAAATTTGTGAAAGTTTATAAAGACATTTCTTCTTTAATTAAAGAAGCAGTGTTACAATTTAAAGAAGAGGTGGAGAAAAATATTTTCCCTCCTCCTCCATCATCTTTTACCATCTCTCAAGAAAATTTAGAAAGATTAAAGAAAGAACTTGGGGAAAGACAGTCTTAGTTAAGAGAGAAAGTGTTTGCAATTTTTAATTAATATTGTTAAAATTTTTTTGAGAATGAGGATACTTTGTCTGTTTTTGTTTATCTTTGTTCCTTTTTATGTTTATAGTTATGAGAGTGAGAATTATTTTATAGAATTGGGGAAAAAATACCTGGAGGAAGACAATATATATCAGGCAGAAATAGAGTTTAGAAAAGCTTTGTTTATTGACTCTGGCAATAAGGAAGTAAAAGAATATTTAGATAAGATAAGGAAGAAAAAGATTAAGAAAGCTTTAGATTTATTTTCTGAGATACCACCTGAAAAAGAAATATTTTTTAAGAGAGAGAAAAAGATTAAAAAAGAAAAAAAAGTTCTGGCCTCTCAATGGAAATTGAAAGGTAGTTATCAGATAAGTTTGGGGGCAACCAGTGAGGATATAATCTGGAAGAGAGCCAACTGGGATTTAAATGAAAAAGACTGGAGGCTTCTTTCCACTGAAAACTTTAATAATAAAGAGAATACATTTGATCCGGCTATCTTTGACCAGATAAGCGTTAATCTTGATTACAATCCTCAAGAAAGATTTAGTCTTCATACCAATTTAACTGTTGATCCCTGGAGTTTTGTAGGAAAAACTTCTGAATTTACAGTGAAAGATAACTCCGGTGTTGACAGTGCCCAGGTGCAGTTACTTTACTGGTCGGGTACTAAAAGAACAATTTCTCAAAAAGTAATTACCAATTATGGAGATTCGTTTAATACCGGAGAGATAAAAGTAGTGGATGGAAAAACTACTTCTTATACTACAGGGACTGCCTGGAGTTGGGCACATACTTTTACTATACCTGCTTCTGATATCCATTATCTTTTTCGTGGCTTTAGAGAGCTATGGCTTGATTATAATCAAGATGCGTTTTCTTTAAGAATTTATCCTCTTGCTTCAGAAATTCAAGCATTAAATAGTGATGATCCTTTGAGACTTTCCAATAAGCATATTTATTGGGAAGAATCCCAGTGGCTTACACGCTGGAAGCCAGGTAAAAAGATTAATAATCCTCCGATTGAATTTTATCCGGGCCAGTTTGATGATGATTTGGTCTGGATTGCTCGTGATAGTAGAGGCAGGAGATTGGCATTCTTAAGAGGAATAAATTTTTCCCTTGACCAACCTGAAGGGTTATCTCTGGAAGCTGTTTTTAATTCTCCTCAGGAGTTATGGCAGGAGTACGAGGAATTTGATACTTTTAATACAGCAATAAGAGTAAAGAAAACAGGAGAAAGTTTTATTTTTGGAGGATTGTATACCAACAAGTTAGGATATAAGAAAGGAAGCCTCGATGCTTCTAACTTCGTATGGGCGATAGATTCTTCTTGGCAGCCTCTCGAAGGTTTAGGGGCAAGATTTGAGATAGCTGCTTCTTGGAACTGTCAAGATAAAACTACCGGTTTTAAAAGAAAAAAGAGAGGAAATGCCTATTACTTTTCTCTTCTTAAAGCGTCAGAGGCGGATGTGTTAGGTAAAGACTATTATGAGATTGATTCACAAGATAAAGGATTTTTTTATAAAATGAGGTTGATGTTTGTTCACATAGATTCAGGGTTCAGCCCCGGACTTTCTACATATATAGAGACCCGCCATGATAGATTTTGGTCAAGACATCTCCACTTCGGTGAGCCTTTTGAATATTATTACTCCGGTTTTTATGAACCAATACTGAAGTGGGAGGATATTGAACATCAACGTTTAGGAGATGGTATAGATGTGGGTCGAGATGTGATAGGGTTGCGCGGGAAAGTAGAGAGGCTTCTTGAGGAAAAATTAGACCTTTTATTTGATTTAAGAAATGTTCATTCTACTGACGGTAAATATCTTGAGAATGTAACACGTCTGGAAGCTGAATATCGTCCTACTTCTAAGTTAACCACAAAGTTTTTAGGGATATATCATGATAAACCAAAAACAGTAAAAGGATATGACCCTTATGTTTTCAATAAGGATACAGGAGAATTTAATGTTAAAAATGATTCTGTTGAAGATGGTAGAGATCCTTCCGTGAAAACAATTTCCTTAGGTGCCGAGTATAAATTTAGCGATGGGTTTAAAATGTGGGGGGTATGGGAACATACCAATGATATTAATATTGCCTACGATAATTTCCCCCGCGGTATATTAAATGCAGCCTGTACAGCTAATGAAGAAGGATATTTAGGGTGGAACAATTGGCTTAACCGGACTGAATTCTTCCCCACTCCCCCCTATCCTTATTATGATGTTTTCAAATTAGGCATTAGGTGGAGGATTTCTCCTTTAATTACACTGGATGGAGATTGGACAAAAAATGAGTATAAATGGGCAGGGGGGATGGATAATAATATCAATCATCTCGGGCTGGGGATGAATTTTGTTCCTTCTCCTAAATGGAGTCTTTATCTAAAATATATATATTCCAAATGGAATGATTTGTATGCTCTAAATGAAGAAGGCCGTCTCTATTTCAAACCTCATCATAACTTTTTCTTTGAAGCAAGATATATCTTAGGAGAGGGAGAAGGAGTAGTTTTACAATATGGGGATTTAGGAAGAGGGGTTGTTTCAGAAATTTTGTATGACCCTTATGGAGGAAGTTTATCCGTGTTGGATACGCAGCATATAGTGAGATTATTTTATCGTAGAAAATTTTAAAGATGAGGAAGAAATATGTAATTGGTATTGGGCTTAATCTTTTTGATGCTCAAGCTTCTCTTTTGCGTAACGATGGAAAGATAGTTGTACATACAGAGAAAAAAAGAAAGTTTATTACTGCTAATGAGACTATCGATATCTGCGTTTCTCTTTTTGAGGATATTCTTAAAAAATCAAAAAAATACCGAGACAGTATTATAGGAGCCGGCCTTGCTCTGGGAGGAATCGTAAATAGAAAAAAGGGAGAAGTTTATTGGCCACAAAGGCGGGAGAGGGGTTATATGTACATATCTGTTCCCCTCAAGAAATATTTAGAAGAAAAATTTAGGTTACCTACTTATATTGAGAATGATGCTAATGCTTGTGCATGGGCAGAATACAGAAGAAATTACAAGGATTATAAAAACATAATCTATATGTTTTCCGGCGTAGGTTGTGGAATTATCCTTGATGGAGAGCTTTATGTAGGAGGAGAGGGAGGAGCAGGAGAATTATTTATAAATCCCCAACCAGTGATGAGTTCTTACTTAGGAGATTTTCGTTTTCTCACTCAATGGCCACATGATTTAGGAGTGATAAAGAGAGCCAAGGAGTTAATTTCCTTAGGAAGAGAAACACGTTTGGTTAAAAGAATAGATTCTGCAGGGAATTTATTCTTGGAGGATGTGTTTTTGGAGGCAAAAAATAAAGATAAAGTAGCTTGCGAGGTTCTGGAGGAGGCAGCTTTTTCTTTAGGGGTAAAGATTTCATTCTTAGTGAATCTTATTAATCCCCAGATAGTAGTTATTGGAGGGGGATTCGAGGAGGCAGGTGATTTTTTTCTCAAAAAAGTCATTCAAACAATTAAAAAATATGCGTTTAGTTTCTTACAGAAAAGCCTAAAAGTGGAATTTTCTTCCTTAGGAAGAAAAGCAACTTCTCTGGGGGTGGCTCAGTTAATTATAGATAAAGGTTGTTTACATTGAAAATATATCATTTTATGATAAAATAAATTTAAAAGAAGGGAGGCCAAAAATGGGAAAGAATGTTCCGTTGATAGTTTTATTAATTCTTTTATTAATCAGTAGTTTCATCTCTTTTAAATTTTATTCTGATAGTCAATTCCTTTTAAGGGAGAATAGAGAATTAAAAGAAAAAAGTGCTAATTTTGAGGAAGAAAGAAGTATTTTAACCAAGAAAAACAGAAATCTTTCTGAGAAATTGGAGGGGATAGAAAGAAGGAATAAGGAGATTCAAGAGGAGTTAGCGCAGATTGAGAAAGAAAGAGATACTTTAAGAGAGAAATACGTAGAACTTTTAAAAGAAAAACAGAATCTGGAGAAAAAGTTGTCTAAAAGAGCGGCTTTAGTTGTAGAGAAGGAAGAAAAGATAGAAAAAGAAAAAGTTCCTTCTTACTTGGAGGATATTATAAAGGAAAGAGCAGAACTTAAAATCCAGGTTAAGGAATTGAAAGATAAACTTTTAGAGATGAGCCAGAAATTGTCCCAGCTTAGTGGAGAAAATAAAGAATTGAGTCTAAAAATAGATGATTTGGAGAATAAGAAAGAAGAGATAGGAAAAAACCTACGGTATAAAGAGAGAATAATTCAGCTTATAAGTAAAGATTTAGTAAACGAAAAAGAGAAAAACAAAGATATGCAAGAACAGTTAAGTAGACTTAGGGAGGAGAATGCTCAACTAAAACAGGAATTGGTGATGCTTAATAAAGAGAAAGTTGAACTTACCCAGAAGTTGAGGCAGATTGCTGAGGAGAAAGAAAAGTTAGAGGGGAAGGTTTCTCAGGTAGAAAAAGTATTGAAAGAAAAAGTGCTTCTTTTCAGTCAACTGAAAGAGGAGCTGTCCTCTGCTTTAGAAGGAAAGAAGAAAGTGGAAGTGAAACTACCTCCTATTGTGGTCTCTCCAAAAGAAGCGGAGAAAAAGGCTATAGAGAAAGAGGAGATTGCTCCTATTTCTGAGAGGAGATTGGAAGGTACAATCCTTGCGGTGAATACAAAAGAGAGATTTGCGATAATTGATTTAGGGGAAAATAATGGCGTAGAAAAAGGAATGAAATTTTCTGTAATAAGAGATAACAGGAATATCGCTACCATAGAGGTTATTGAGACCCGCAGAGAGGTTTCTGCTGCTGATATCAAAGAAGTAAAAAGTGGATACTCTCTTCAGGAAGGGGATCAGGTAATTTCTCAGTAAAAAAAAGTGAAACCTTCAAAGCCTACCATAAATGAAGTAGCCAGAAAAGCAGGTGTTTCTTTAGCTACAGTATCTCGATTTTTGGCTAATCCTTTTTCCGTAAAGGAGAAAAACAGAAAAAAGATAGATGAGGCAGTTAAAGAATTGAATTATAAACCTTCCCTTTTTGCTCGCAAATTAGCCGGAGGAAGAGCGGGAATATATGGATTAATTATTCCTGGTTATGAAGGGGTTTTTCATTCTTATTACGCTCTGGAGATTATCCGTGGTATAGGCTTTGTTCTGGAGGAGCTGAATATAGATCTTTATCTTCATATTTGGTGGCAAAAAGATAATTTTAATACTTCCTTGGTCGATGGTGTAATCTTTGCCGATATAGTGGGTAACGAAGAGCAGTTGGAAAGAATAAAAAAAGAGGGATTGCCTTTTGTGGTTTTGAATAAAAAGATGGGGGATGATATAAGTTATGTAACTATTGATAATTTTTTTGGCGGGTATCGGGCTACAGAATTTTTGATAAAACACGGGCATCGATATATTGCCCATATCGCCGGTGATTTAAGGGTAGAGGCAGCCTTAGAAAGACTTAATGGTTATAAAGAAGCATTAAGAAAGTATGGGTTAGAGGCTAAAGATGAGTATATAAAAGTAGTGAATTTTTCTCCTCTGGAAGCAAAAAAAGCAACAGAGGAACTACTGGAGTTAGAAACTCCTCCTACAGCAATTTTTGCTGCTTCTGATGAGATGGCGATAGAGATACTTTTTCTTCTGCAGAGAAAAGGAGTGAATGTGCCTTGTGATATTTCCCTTATTGGTTTTGATGACAATCCTGTATGTAATTATAGTAGCGTTCCTCTTACTACCATAAGACAACCTTTAGATAAGATGGCTTCCTTAGGGGTAAGATTTCTTAAGGAGAGGATTGAGAAAAAAAAGAGGAATAAGGCTATTCTCTCTCCTGAACTCGTAATTCGGGAGAGCGTCAATTTTAAATAACACTATATATATTAGGCCGTTTTTTGTTTAATACTACATATTGTATCTCTTGACGGGAGAAGAGTTTATTAGTAAAATTGTTTTGTTGGACCTTTGTTAAGAAAGGGGTAATTATGCAGGATAATTTGAATTTTTCTCCCAATGCTTTGTTGGTTCTTAAAAAACGATATTTAAAAAAGAATGAGAAGGGCCAAATAGTTGAGACCCCTCTCCAGATGCTTCAGCGAGTAAGTGAGGCGATTGCTGAGGTAGAGAAAAGATACGGAGCTTCCAAAGAGAGAATAGAAGAATTAAAAAGCGAATTTTTTCAGATAATGGCTAATTTAGAATTTATGCCCAACTCGCCTACACTGATGAATGCAGGAAAAGAATTAGGACAGTTATCCGCCTGTTTCGTAGTTCCTATTGAAGACAGTATGGAGTCTATCTTTGATGCGATAAAGGCTACTGCTTTAATTCATAAAACCGGAGGAGGGACCGGATTTAGTTTCTCGCGTCTGCGTCCCAAAAATAGTGTAGTAAAGTCTACCGGAGGGATAGCTTCAGGCCCTGTATCTTTTATGAAAGTATTTGATGCGGCAACCCAGGCAGTAAAACAAGGAGGAACACGTCGGGGAGCGAATATGGGGATTTTAAGGGTGGATCATCCGGATATTTTGGAATTTATAAGGTGCAAAGAAAAAGAAGGAGAAATTTCCAATTTTAATATCTCTGTAGCAGTAACGGATGAGCTTATGGAAAAAGTCTTTCGTGACGAAGAATATAATTTAGTTGATCCTCACACAAAAAGAATAAAGGGAAGATTAAAAGCAAAAGAAGTTTTTTCCTTGATTGCCCAGTATGCATGGCTTAACGGAGAACCAGGCGTTGTCTTTATCGATCGTATTAATGAAAAAAATCCCTGTCCTCATTTAGGGAAAATAGAAAGCACAAACCCGTGCGGAGAGCAACCTCTTTTACCTTACGAATCTTGCAATTTAGGTTCAATAAATTTAGCAAAAATGTTAAAGCAAAAAAATGGTGAATTTGAGATTGATTGGGAAAGATTGGCGCGAATAACTAAATTAGCAACAAGGTTTTTAGACAATGTTATTGACGCTAACAAGTTCCCCCTACCTCAAATTCGGGAAAATACTTTAAGGACGAGGAAAATCGGTCTGGGGATTATGGGATGGGCTACTCTTTTAGGTTTTTTAGGCATTCCTTATGATAGCCAGGAAGCATTAACTTTAGCAGAAAAAATTATGAAATTTGTTTATGAAAATGCCAGAGAAACCTCTATTTCTTTAGCAAAAGAGAGAGGTGTTTTCCCTGCCTGGAGAGGAAGTATATGGGAGAGGAAAGGAATAAAAATAAGGAATGCTACCCTAACTACCATCGCTCCTACCGGTTCCATAAGTATAATTGCCGGTCCCACCTCTACAGGAATTGAGCCGTTTTATTCTTTGGTATATTTTCGCAATGTCCTTGAGGGAGAAAAACTTTTGGAAGTGGAACCCAGTTTTGAGTATGTTGCTAAAAAAAGAGGTTTTTATTCTTCTCAGTTGATGGAAAGGATTGCTCAAGGGGAAAGCATTCAGGAGATGAAGGAGATTCCCCAAGATGTTAAGGAGATATTTAAGACTGCTTTAGAGATTTCGCCTCTTATGCATATAAAGATGCAGGCTTCTTTTCAAAAATTTACCGATAACGCTGTCTCAAAAACTATAAATCTTTCTAACAAGGCTACGGTGGAGGATGTAAAACAGGCATTCGTCTCTGCTTATAAGCTGGGTTGTAAAGGGATAACTATCTATCGAGATGGCTCAAGAGATGTTCAGGTGTTGACAGTAGAAAGAAAAAAGATGTCTATTTCGTCCAAGAAACCAAAAACAGCTTATCCTAAACCCAGACCAGAGGTAATTGTAGGGACTACTACCAAAATTACCACTGGTTGCGGAAACCTCTATGTTACTATAAACCAGGATGAAGAAGGGAATTTTTTTGAGGTGTTTATCCAGATGGGAAAGGCGGGAGGTTGTGCCGCTTCTCAGCTTGAAGCAGTAGGAAGACTTACCTCCTTGGCGTTAAGGGGAGGGATTGATGTTAAAGTAATTATAGAACAGCTTAAAGGCATCCGATGTCCTTCTCCTAACTGGGCGAATGGGAAAAGAATATTTTCCTGTGCGGATGCGATTGCTCGAGTGTTAGAGAAGAGACTCCAAGACCAGAAAGAATTAATTAAAGTAAAGGAAAAAAATTGGGAGGAAAAAGTAGAAGCAAAGTCTTTTTTAGGTAAATCCTCATTTAATATTATTGGGGTTTGTCCAGAATGCGGTTCAGCTTTAAGGCATCAGGAAGGTTGTTGTGTATGTGATGCTTGTGGGTTTTCTAAGTGTTAGAAAGGAGAAAAATGAAGAAGGTTTTTTATGTGGTTCTTGATGGTTTAGCCGATGAGGGTATACCGGAATGGAAAGGAAAAACTCCTCTTGAGGAAGCAATAACCCCTTATATGGATTTTTTGGCTAAAGAAGGGGTGGAGGGGATTTTTTATCCTGTAGAGAAAGGAATTGCTCCTGAGTCAGATATTGCGGTTATCTCTCTTTTAGGTTACGATGCTTATAAAGTTTATACGGGGAGAGGGCCTCTTGAGGCTTTTGCTGAAGGTATAAAAGTTTGCGATGGAGATTTAGCTTTAAGAGTTAATTTTGCTACCGCAGAGAAAAATTCTTCTAAGATAGTTGACCGTCGAGTGGGAAGAAGCCTGAGTACTGAGGAGGCAACCGCTTTAGCTGAGGAGATTAATAAGAAGGTAAAGTTAACGGATGCAGAATTTATCTTCAAAAACACGATAGGGCATAGGGGGATTTTGGTGATAAAAAAGAACAAGAATTTAAGCGGTTGGATTACAAATACGGATCCAGCATATGAAAAAGAAGGAGTTTTTGGAGTAGCTAAGGAAGAATTTAAACTCGTAGTTTGTTCTTCTTCTCCTATGCCTGGATATGAGAATGATGAGAAAGCAATACTGGCAAGCAAACTCCTTAATGAGTTTACTCAAAAGTCAAGAGAAGTTTTAGAAAAAAGTGAGATTAATGAGAAAAGGAAAAAAGAAGGAAAGCTTCCTGCAAATATAATCCTTTCTCGTGATGCAGGAGATAGTCTCCCTAAGTTTAAACCAATAAAAGAATTAACCGGACTTTCTTTTGCCTGTTTCGTTCAGATGCCGGTTGAGAGGGGGATTGCTCTTTTGTGTGGGATGGAGGTTATTGAGGTATCCTCTTTAAAAGAGTTGAAAGATACCTATACCTTGTGGGCAGATTTAGCCTCACAAAAGATTAATGATTTTGATGGATTATACATCCATATAAAAGGGCCTGATGAGCCTGCTCATGATGGAAACTTTTTAAAGAAGAAGGAGATTATTGAATTGATTGATGGTTACTTTTTTAAGAACCTACTTGAGAGGATAGATATGAAAAATTCAATTATCTGCGTAACCTGTGACCATACTACTTCCTCTCTTAAGAAGGCACACACTGCTGATCCTGTTCCTGTTCTGGTTTATGGGAAAGATAAAGATGAGACGCTCGTTTTCTCTGAAAAAGAAGCAAGAAGAGGAAAGTTAGGTGAGTTCTTGGGAAGAGAACTTATTTATAAATTAGCCCAATTTGCAAAAGAGTAGGAAGAATTCCTTAATTTTCCCTTTAGAAAAAAAGGTATATTACCATGATACTGACTGTGCAGGAGTAGTATACTATGCTAACTATTTAAAATATCTTGAGGAGGCACGTACAGAATTTCTTTTATCTTGTGGGGTTGATCTGAAAAAAATGGCAGAGGAAGGGTTACTTTTTGCGGTAAGAAAGATAGAGGTAGTTTATAAGACTCCTCTTCTTTATTCCGACATCTTTAAAGTTTTTACCCGTATAGAGAAGATAAAATATACTTATTTGAATTTTTATCAATGGATAGAGAAGAAAAGAAAAATTACTCTTGAAGCAAAGAGCCAGCTTGTCTGTGTAAATAACCGATTTAGACCACAAGCTATTCCCCGTTCGGTTCTTAAGAGATTATCCAAAAGGAGAGTTGTTAATAAAGATAGAAAAAGGATAAGGGAGCCTGTAAAGAAAACAACTATTCTTTAAGACCGATACCAACCAGTAGAGAGATTATTTTTTAATGAGAAGTTAAACAGAATAAAAAGTCCACAATTTTCTTGACACCGCCCACTAAAATAGATAATTGCTTTTCTCCTAAAAGCCAATTATAATATAAGAAAAATAGACAAGGACGGAAGTATAAAATGTGTTGAAGGAGGGAACGAAGGAGAGGGGTTCCACAGGATTTAAGAATTCTTATTAAATGTAATGAATTCAGGCCTTTCTTTAGACCTTTATGAACTTACTATGGCTCAGGTATATTTTAAATATCGACCACATACTATTGCTACATTTGACCTTTTTATTCGTTCACCTCGCCGACCTTTTTATGTGGCCTGTGGGATAGAGGAAGTATTAGACTTTCTTGAGGGGTTCAGGTTTAAAGAGAAAGAGATTGAGTATCTGGAGAGTTTAAGACTATTTGATGATGATTTTCTTGAGTATTTAAAAAAATTTAAGTTTCAGGGGACAGTTTTTTCTGTGGAAGAACCAGAGATAGTATTCGCCACAGAGCCAATTTTGAGAGTTACAGCTAACTTGATTGAAGCCCAAATTATAGAAAGTTTTATCTTAAACAGGATAAATTTAGCTACCACCTTAGCCACCAAAGCAGCAAGGATAGTTTTTTCTGCTCAGGGGAGGAAGGTTTTTGATTTCTCTTTAAGAAGAACCCAGGGGATAGAAGCTTCTTTAGCTTGTGCTAAGTATTCTTATATGGTAGGAGTAGAGGGGACTTCTAACCTTTTAGCCGGTTACTTTTATAAGATTCCTGTGGTAGGAACAATGGCTCATTCTTATGTGATGAGTTTTCCTCGGGAGATAGAAAGTTTTCTGAAGTTTTCTTATCAGTTTCCTACCAAAAGTATACTTTTGGTGGATACTTATGATGTAAAAAGGGGAATTGCTTCGGCAGTGAAAGTGGCAAAGTTTTTAAAAAGAAAAGGGGTAGAGCTGGTAGGTATAAGATTAGATAGCGGGAATTTTAAAGAGATTGTTCATTTTGCTCGCCAATTTTTTGATCGTGAAGGTCTTATTGATGTGATTATTTTTGCTTCCGGCGACTTAGATGAGTATAAGATAAAAGATCTTATTAAGGAGAATGTTCCTGTTGATGCTTTTGGGGTAGGAACGAATATGGGATGTTCCTCAGATCTTCCTTTTACCGATGTAATTTATAAGTTGGTAGAGATAAAGGAGAGAAAAAGCCAGTTTATTCCTACAATGAAACTTAGCGAAAGGAAATCCACTTATCCTGGACGTAAACAAGTTTTTAGGGTATTAGACAAAGCCGGGAAGATGAAAGAAGATTTTATTGGTCTGGAAGATGAAAAGTTAGGGGAGAGATTATTGCATAAAGTTATGGAGAAAGGAAAACGAGTTATTTCTGAGAAAAGTTTGGAGAAAAAAAGAGAATTATTCTTTCAAAAAATAAGGGCTTTACCTGAGCCTCTTAAGGATATTACTACCTCTTTTGTTTATCCTGTAAAAATTTCTTCCAAATTGGAAAAGTTGGCGGTTTCCTTAAGTGAAAAAATAAAAGAGAGAATTAAGGAGAAGATAGTATTTTTTGATATAGATACACAGGCTGATTTCTTAAGTAAAAGAGGAGCTCTTTATGTTCCCGGTGCTGAAGAGATAATTAAGAATATAAAAAAACTGACCGGTTTAGCCAAAAGAAAAAAAATTCTTATTATCTCTACCCAGGATACACATCGTCAAGACGATTCTGAATTTAAAGAATTCCCTCCCCACTGTATAAAAGGAAGTAAAGGGCATAAAAAGATTAAGGAGTCTCTTCTAAAAGATTTTCAGGTACTCTCTTTCAGAAAGATTTACCCTCGGGAAAGACTGGAAGCATTCATAGAAAAATATCCCCAGATAATCTTGGAAAAGAATACGCTAAGTATTTTTTCTAATCCTAATATTTCAATCCTTTTAGAAAGTATTTTCCCTGATAGAGTCTATGTATATGGGGTAGTTACTGATTATTGTGTAAAGGAGGCGGTAAAAGGATTACTTAAAGAGAACTTTGATGTAGTAATTGTAGAGGATGCGGTAAAGGAGATTTCTCCTCAGGAAAAAGAGAGGCTGTTTGGGATGTGGAAGAAGAAGGGAGTGAAGTTTTCTCTAACTGAGAAGGTAATAAAGGAACTCGAAGAGCTTTAATTGACATTCCTTTATTTTTGTGTTATCTTAATCCCTTCTTATGGAGAAAAGATTAACAATTATTGGCTGGGGAAATATGGGTTCTTCCTTAGGAGAGATTTTTGCCTCCCGAGGCTGGAAGATATTTTCTTACGATAAGGATAAGAAAAAACTGGCAAGAAAAAAAAATATATTTGTCTGTAAAAGTTTACAAGAGGCGATTCGCTCCTCTAAGGTTATTCTTGTGGCGATAAAACCTCAGGATATTTCTTCGTTTTTGAAGGAGGTAGAAGTAGTTTCTCCTTCTTCTCTTTTCATAAGTATTGCTGCCGGAGTATCCACCAAATTTTTTGAGAAAAAGTTAAATGTAAAAGTTGTAAGGGTAATGCCCAATCTGGCGGTTAAAAAAAGAGCAGCAATTTCTTTTATTTGTGGAGGAGAAAAAGCAGGAAAGAAAGATTTAAAATTGGTAGGAGATATATTTTCTTTGGTAGGAGAGGTGGTATTTGTGGAGGAGAAATGGTTAGATAAGGTTACGGCTATTTCAGGAAGTGGCCCTGGATATCTTTATTATCTTCTTCATCTTTTCTATAAATCTACTCTCTCCTTAGGGTTCAAAAAAATATTAGCAAAAAGAATGGTAGAAAAGACTTTTTGGGGAGCAATGAAGGTGATTGAGAATTCTTCTTTGGATTTTAAAGAGTGGTTTGATAAAGTTGCTTCTCGAGGAGGAACCACTCAGGCAGCAGTAAATTTCTGGGAGGAGAACAAAATGGGGGAGATTATTAAAGGAGGAATAAAAAGAGCAGTAAAGAGAGCAAAGGAGTTAAGCCTGAAATGATTAAAGACCTTATCTCCAGCTTCAATCCTTCCTCTTACAGAAAGCTGGTCTTTTACCCCTTGAAACGAAGTCTTCTTTTCCTTTTTATTTTTATTATCTTTATAAGTGGTCTGATGGCTTTCTTTTCTAATGTAAAAATAGGAAAGATATTGCCTAAGTTTGAATCTTTCTTGAAGGAAAAATTTCATTATTTAATTTATGACCTTCCTCCTATAGAGATAAAAGAAGGAAAATTAATTTATCCTAAGAAGGTTTATTTGAAAAAATGGAATAATGGATTTGTGTTTTTAATCAGGCCAGATGATGATTCTTCGTCTCTGGGAAAATATCGCAATGTTCTACTTATTGCTCAGAAAAACATCTTTCTTAAGTGGGAGGAACAAGATGAGATAAGAATTAAAAAATTTCCTTTAAGAGAGATAAAATATTTAAAGATTGAAGCAAAAAATGATTCTCTTTATTTTAAAAGTATGCAGAAAGAATTCGTAATTACTTCTTCCTCAATAGGAGAGTTTTTTAAGAAACTTTCTTTCTTTCTTTACCCTTTTCTTTTTCTGTTGTTTTTTTCCTGGTACGCATTTACAAAACCTGCTTATATCTTTCTTTTTAGTATATTTTCTGTGATTTTCTCTCAAAAATTAGGGGTAAAACTTTTTTATAAAAATATATTCAACCTTGGCATCTATGCTAACGTTCTTCCTACATCTTTAGCTTTATTAAAAGAAGCTTTAGGGATGAATATTCCTTTTTTCTGGGCAATATATTCCTTTATCTATCTCCTTTTTCTTCATCAGGTAATAAAAATGTTTAAGGAGGCAAAATGGAGCGGATAGGAATTATTGGTGGAAGTGGACTTTATAATTTGGAAGGGGTAAAGATAAAAAAGATGATAAGACTTTCTACCCCTTTTGGTAAGCCTTCTGACTGTTTTATTTTAGCAGAATTTGAAGGAAGAGAGATTGTGTTTTTGCCTCGGCATGGACGCTCTCATAGGATATCTCCTTCTTCTATTAATTACCGTGCCAACATTTATGGGATGAAAAAATTAGGTGTGGGCTGGATTATATCTGTGAGTGCCTGCGGATCTTTAAAAGAGGAGCTTAAACCTTTAGATTTTGTTATACCTTTACAGTTTATTGATCGCACAAATCAGGCACGCAAATATACATTTTTTGATAAAGGAATCGTGGTCCATATCAGTTTTTCTCATCCTATCTGTGAGAATTTAGCTGAAAAACTTAAAATAGCTTCTCAAAAAGTGGGAGTTAATCTTCATTGGGGAGGAGTTTATCTTAATATGGAAGGACCTCAGTTTTCAACCTTGGCAGAGTCTAATCTCTATCGTCGGTGGGGAGCAGATATTATTGGGATGACGAATTTAGCAGAAGCGCGACTGGCAAGAGAAGCAGAAATTTGTTATGCCACATTGGCGGCGGTAACCGATTATGACTGCTGGCATCCTCAGCATGATAGTGTAACCGCACAGATGGTAATCGATAACCTTTTAAAAAATGTAGAGAGAGCGAAAATGATTCTTAAAGAAGTTATTCCTTTGATAGAGAAAGAGAGGAGTTGTAAATGTAAGGATGCCTTAAAAGATGCTTTAGTTACCTCCAGAAAGGCTATTTCTTTACTCACGAAAAAAAGATTAAAACTTTTAATTGGGAAGTATCTTTAAAGATGAAGGATTACAAAAATACCTTGAATCTACCTTCCACTTCTTTTTCTATGAGGGCTAATCTTAAAGATTTGGAGCCCAAAATATTGGGATATTGGGAAAAGATAGGGATTTATTATCGATTGAGAGAAAAAAATAAAGGAAAGAAAAAGTTTATTCTCCATGACGGTCCTCCTTACGCTAACGGTCCTATTCATATCGGTCATGCGTTGAACAAAATTTTGAAAGATATAATCATAAAGTTTAAATTTATGCAGGGAGAGGATGCTCCCTTTATCTGTGGGTGGGACTGCCACGGTCTCCCTGTGGAACATTCTCTTTTTAAAAAACTTAATCAGACAAAACATGATGTGGAAGTGGTGGATTTTAGAGAAAAGGCAAAAAATTTTGCTTTGGAATTTGTGGAAAAACAAAGAAAAGATTTTGTTCGCTTGGGTGTATTTAGCGATTGGGATAATCCTTATCTCACTCTATATCCTGAATATGAGTATGGTGTAGTTAAACTTTTAGCTCAACTTGTAGAGAAAGGGTATATTTATCGGGGACTTAAGCCGGTTAACTGGTGTTGTCACTGCGAGACAGCATTAGCGGAGGCAGAGGTTGAGTATTTGGAGAAGGAATCACATTCCTTATATGTATTTTTTAAAGTTTTAGATAAAGAAATCTTTCCTTTTAAAGACGATATTTATTTTCTTATCTGGACTACTACTCCTTGGACACTTATTTCTAATGTTGCTGTTGCTCTCCATCCTAAGTTTGAATATGTTTTGGTTAAATTAAAGAATAAGCTGGTGATTCTACTTAAAGACCTACTTGCCTCTTTAGAGGAGAAGTTGAATAAAAAAGCTGATGTTTTGGAGTCATTTTTAGGAGAAAAGTTAGAAGGAATAAACTTAAAACATCCTTTCTTGGAAAGAAATTCAGTGGTAGTTTTAGCTGATTTTGTCTCAGCTTCTCAAGGGACAGGATGTGTTCATATTGCTCCTGGACATGGAGAAGAAGATTTTTCTCTGACAAAAAAATATAACTTAAAGATAATTATGCCTGTAGATGAGAAAGGAAAATTTAGGTGTGTGGATGAAAGGTTTGAAGGTAAAAGTATTGATGAAGCCTCATTGCAGGTAATAGAGGAATTAAAAAAGAAAGAAAATCTGTTATATTATGAGAAAATAACCCATCTTTATCCTCACTGCTGGAGATGTAAAACCCCAGTAATCTTTAGAGCTACATATCAGTGGTTTCTTGATATAGAACATTTTAATTTAAGAGAAAGGTTGATTGAGGAGATAAAAAAAGTAAAGTGGGTTCCTTCCGAGGGAGAGGTAAGGATAAGAAGTATGATTGAGGAAAGACCCGACTGGTGTCTTTCTCGGCAAAGACTCTGGGGAGTCCCTATTCCTGCAGTAAGATGTAAAAATTGTGGTGCCGTGATTTTAGATAAGGAGATAATAGAGAAGACCGCTCAGATCTTTAGAGAAGAAGGTTCAGATAGCTGGTTTAAGAAAGAGATAAAGGAATTCATCCCTTCTCATTTTTTATGCCCTTCCTGTAAAAGTAAAGATTTCATAAAGGAGAAAGATATATTGGATGTATGGTTTGAGTCCGGAGCAAGTTTTTTATCTGTGGTAAAAAACCATCCTGAACTTGAATTTCCCTCTCATATGTATCTTGAGGGAAGCGATCAGCATCGAGGCTGGTTCCAGGTTTCTTTAATTCCGGCACTTATCAGTGAAGGGAGAGCTCCTTTCAGAATTGTGCTTACTCATGGATTTGTAGTGGATGAGGAAGGAAGAAAAATGTCTAAGTCTTTGGGGAATGTTATCTCTCCTCAAGAGATTATCAAAAGTTACGGAGCAGAGATTTTAAGACTGTGGTGTGCTTATACTGATTACACCGAAGATGTAAAGATTTCAATAAATATTTTAAAACAATTGGTAGATATTTATCGTAAGATAAGAAACACCCTGAGATTTATTTTGGGAAATTTATATGATTTTTCTCCTCAAGAGAAGTTAGACTATTTTTCTCTGAGAGAAACCGATAGATATATAATTGCAAAGACGACCTGTTTTTACAAGGAGGTATTAAAGGAGTATGAAGAGTTTAACTTTTATAGAGTCACCCAGAAGATATTCAACTTCTGCAATTTAGATTTAAGTTCTTTTTACCTTGACATTTTAAAAGACAGGCTATATACTTATGCGAAAAAATCAAAAGAAAGACTTTCAGCACAGACCGCTCTTTATTATATTTTGGAAAGACTTGTTAAATTAATTGCTCCTATTTTGAGTTTTACCGCAGAGGAATGTTTTTTATCCTTTCCTGGATGGGGGAAGAGGAAAGATTCTATCTATCTTTATGAATTTGAAGAGAATTTTTATCCTGAGTATGAAGATAGGCAAATTTTGGAAAAATGGGAGAAGATTTTGCTTTTAAGAGAGAGTGTTTTAAAAGAAATAGAAAGAAAAAGAGAGGAAGGTTTGATTGGTAGTTCTCTCGAGGCAGAGATTGTAATTTGTGCTGATAGTGATAAGCTCTATTTCTTGAAGGAGTATGAGGATATATTAAGAGAGGTATTTATTGTCTCTTCAGTAAAAGTGAAAGAAGGGAAGTTCTCTGTAGAGGTAAATAAAGCCAAAGGTAGTAAGTGCTCAAGATGCTGGAACTACAAGGAAGAGGTAGGCAAAGATAAAGAGTTCCCTCAGCTTTGCCAAAGATGTATATCTATAATAAAAGGAGGAGAAGATGAGAAAGAAAAAAACAGTTAGGAAATCGACGAAATTGAAGAGTAGAACAAAGAAAAAGTTGACTAAAAAGGAACTGAATTATTATAAAGAGAAACTTCTTAATTTAAGAGAGGAAATCTTTGCCCAAATGCAGGATTTATCCCAAGAAACTTTGAGGCGTTCTCAAAAAGATATCTCCGGAGATATCTCCGGATACTCTTTACATATGGCGGATGTGGCCTCTGATAATTATGAGAGAGAATTTAGCCTGAGTCTGGTTTCTAATGAGAGAAAAATTATTATGGAGATAGAGGAGGCTTTAAAAAGAATCGAAGATAAAAAATATGGAGTTTGTCTTATGTGCGAGAAAAATATAGCCAAAAGAAGATTGGAGGTTATCCCTTACGCTCGTTATTGTAAGCGCTGTCAGGAAAAATTAGAAAAGGAGAGTAAAATATAGATTGATGGGGTAATAATACTTTATGCTCTTTCTATATTTTTTATTGAATTATGGATAAAGAATTTTTTAAAAAATTATCCCTTCCTAAATTTTCCTTTAATAAATGTGGTATTTAATAAGGGGATTGCCTTTGGTCTTTTTAAAGAATATGCCCCTTTCTTAATCTATTTAATTATTCCTTTTTTCTTTCTGGTTTTTTATTTTATAAAGAGAGAAAAAAAACTTCTCTTTTCTTCAAAGATGGCTTATGGGTTGATTATAGGAGGGGCTTCCTCCAACCTTTTTGACCGTCTGGTTTATGGATACGTAATAGACTATATAGATATAAAAGTATGGCCGATATTTAATCTTGCTGATGCAGCAATTACTACAGGGGTGGCAATCTTAATTTTGAACTCTTTTCGTTCTCGATGAAAAAGATGTTTAAAATAGGTTTAAAAGATGAAGGAAAAAGACTGGATAAATTTCTCTCTCAAAAGATGAAGTTTTTGTCCCGCACAAGGATAAAAGAACTTATTAAGGAAAGATTTATCTTGGTGAATGAAGAAAGAAAGGAGCCCAGTTATGCCCTTAAAGTAGAGGATACAATTAAAGTTGAGATTCCTTCTCAAAAGAAACATTTAGCTTCTTTTTTTTATCCTGTAGAGATTATCTATGAGGATGAGGAGGTAATTGTAGTAAACAAACCTCAAGGATTAGTGGTTCATCCTCCACGTAGTGATTATTCATCCACCCTGGTTGGAGCCCTTCTTACTTTAAAAAAAAGATTGTCTGGTATAAATCCCTTAAGGAGAGGTGTTGTTCATCGGTTAGATAAGGAGACTTCCGGAGTTATGGTTTTGGCAAAGACAAATTTTTCCCATCTTAATCTGGTAAAGCAATTTCAGGAAAGAAAGGTAAAAAAGGAGTACCGAGCAATAGTGTGGGGTGCTTTTGGAGAGAGGATGAAGATAGATTTACCGATAAAGAGAGATGAGAAGGTTCCTTTGAAGATGAAGGTAGGTTTTTTTAAAGCAAAGGAGGCTCTTACCCAGATAAATGTGCTTAAGAAGGGAAAAAATTTTTCTTATCTTTCTATTCAGCTTATTACAGGAAGGACTCACCAGATACGTGTGCATTTAAGCTTTTTAGGATATCCTGTTGTAGGAGATAAAAAATATGGTGCAAAAGGTGATAACTATAAGAGATTGCTTCTTCATTCTTATTCTTTGGGGTTTTATCATCCTTCCACAGGGAAGTTTTTGGAATTCACCTGTAACTTACCGGAATATTTTTCGAAGTTCTTAAGAGAAAATGTATGAAATTGAGCCGTTAGTAAAAGTAAGAAAAAAAATTTTTATCCCCGCAGATAAATCTATCTCCCACCGTGCTTTAATCATAAGTTCTTTAGCTAAAGGGAAAACCCGAATTGTAAATTTTCTAATTAGCGAAGATACTCTGGCTACTTTAGAGTGTCTTAAAAAAATAGGGGTGGGAATAAAGTTTAATAAAAAGAAAAAAGAAGTAATGATTGATTCTGGAGGTTTGTTTTTTAAACGAACAAAAAAGGTTTGCCTTAATGCTCACCAATCCGCAACTACTATGCGTATCTTAAGCGGAGTTCTTGTAGGGCAGAAATTTCCTGTTTATTTTGATGCTGAGGAGCCTTTAAGAAGAAGGCCAATGAGAAGAATAATCTATCCTTTATCGTGTATGGGAGCAAAGATAATAGGAAAAAAGATAAAAGACGAGGAGTATCCTCCTTTAGAAATTTTTCCTGTCTCAACCCTTAAGGGGATAAGATATAAGATGCCCGTAGCCAGTGCACAGGTTAAATCAGCAATAATTTTTGCTTCTTTGTATGCGGAGGGGAAAACAGAGATAGAAGAAAGAAACCTATCCAGAGACCATACAGAAAGAATGTTGAAGCTTTTTGGAGCAAAAATAAAAAAGAGAAAAGGAGTAATTAGCTGCCAGAAGAATGTCTTAAAAACCCCGGGAGAGATTTTTATCCCTTATGATTTATCTTCAGCCTCTTTTTTTATTGCCTTGGCAACTTTAGTTGAGGGTTCTAAAATAGAGATAAAAAATGTAGGGATAAACCCTACTCGTTTAGGATTTGTGAATATTCTTAAAAAAATGGGTGCAAAGATTAAAATCTTAAATAAAAAGAATTATTTTGAGCCTTATGCTGATATTGTTGTGGAGAGTTCGCAATTGAAAGGAATAAAAATAGAAGAAAAAGAGATTCCTCTGATGATTGATGAGATTCCTCTTCTTTTTGTCTGTGGTGCATTTGCAAAAGGAGAAACAGAGATTTTAGGATTGAAAGAACTAAAAGTAAAAGAGACAGATAGGATTTATTCTATGGTCTATAATTTAAAAAGAGCAGGGGTAGATATTGAAGCTTTGAATTACGGGAACAACTGGAAGGTAAAAATTAAAGGGATAAAGAGAATAAGGCCCGTGCTTTTTAAGAGTTTCTCTGACCATCGCACAGCAATGAGTCTGGTTATTTTTGGATTAGCAGCTGGTGAAAGATTTTCTATCGATGATATTTCTTGTATGAATAAATCCTTTCCTGAATTTATATCTTTGGTTGAATCTCTAAAATAGTAAAAATTTTCAAGAAAACTTGACACTCAAAATAGAAAAAGGTAAATTAATTAAACTATGTTAGAAACAAAATATCAACCGAAAAGAATAGAGGAGAATATCTATAAGTTTTGGTTAGAGAAAGGGTATTTTTCCTCTCGTATTAACCCGGACAAAGAACCTTTCACTATTCTGATTCCCCCTCCTAATATTACAGGAATCTTACATATGGGACATGCTTTAAATAACACTCTTCAAGATATTTTGATAAGGTTTAAGAGAATGCAGGGATGTGAAGTTTTATGGATGCCTGGGACTGATCATGCCGGAATTGCTACCCAAAATGTGGTGGAGAGAAATTTAGCTAAAGAAGGCCTGAGGAAAGAAGATATAGGGAAAGAAGAGTTTATAAAGCTTTTATGGGAATGGAAGGGAAAATACGGCAATACTATTATTGAGCAGCTTAAAAAGTTAGGAGCCAGCTGCGACTGGCAGAGACTGCGTTTTACTATGGATGAAGGTTACTGTGAGGCGGTAAAAGAGGCATTTGTGAGGTTGTATAAGAAAGGTTTAATTTACCAAGGAGAATACATAATAAACTGGTGCCCTCACTGCAAAACTGCCTTAAGTGATGAGGAGTCTCCTTATAAGGAGATTGAGGGTTGGCTTTACTATCTTCGCTATCCTGTGAGGGGTTCCTCTAAGTTTTCTTATATTGTTGTGGCTACTACCCGGCCAGAGACGATGCTGGCAGATACCGGGATTGCTTTTAATCCTCAGGATGAAAGATATAAGTGGCTTAAGGAGGTAGAGATAATTCTTCCTTTGGTGGGAAGAAAACTAAAGGTGATTGAAGATGAGGTGGTGGAGCCTACGTTCGGAACAGGAGTGGTAAAGGTAACCCCTGCCCATGACCCTCAGGATTTTATGTTAGGGAAAAGACATAACTTGGAATTTATAAATATTATGAATGAGGATGCTACTTTAAATAAAAATGCAGGAGAATTTGCAGGACTAGAGAGATTCTTGGCTCGAGAAAAGATAATAGAAAAACTAAAGAGAGAGGGGCTTTTTGAAAAAAAAGAACCTTATAAGATAAATGCACGTTTCTGTTATCGTTGTGATACTCTTATTGAGCCCCGCCTTTCACTTCAATGGTTTGTTAAGATGAAGCCTTTAGCTGAAGGAGCCTGTGAGGTGGTAGAGAAAGATGTGGTAAGTTTTTATCCTTCCCGCTGGAAAAAAGTATATCTTAATTGGATGTATAACATCTGTGACTGGTGTATTTCTCGCCAAATCTGGTGGGGGCATCGTATTCCTGCCTTTTTCTGTAAAGAGTGCGGTAAGATTATTGTAGAAAAAGATGAACCAGAAAAATGTCCTTTTTGTGACTCTCCACATTTAGCTGCTGAAGAAGATGTTTTAGATACCTGGTTTTCCTCCTGGCTTTGGCCCATAGCTACATTCTGGTGGCCTTTTTTGGGAAAGGAGGATAAAAAGAGAGAATTTGAATATTTTTATCCCACCCAGGTTCTTGTAACAGCAAGTGAAATATTGTTTTTCTGGGTGGCAAGAATGATTATGGCAGGATTAGAATTTACAGGCAAAGTTCCTTTTTATGATG
>CAZJOV010000004.1:0-49648 GCA_964547735.1 uncultured Planctomycetia bacterium
GAGCAGGGAAGGAAATGTTTTAGGGCTTATGCCTCATCCGGAAAGATTTATTTTTGAACACCATTGTCCTTTTTGGAGGGATAAAAAAATTCCTCCATTCGGTCTTAAGATTTTTGAAAATATAGTGAATCAGCTGAGATGAGGAGAATAACTTATAAAGAAAGTGGCGTGGATATAAAAAGAGGAGAGGATTTTTCTCGTTTTATACATAAGCTATTTCCTCAAAAGACCTCTCTTTTAAGTTTTGCCTCTTTGTTTCCTTTTAAAAAATATCTTAAAGAGTTTAAAGAGCCGGTGTTAGTCTCATCCTGTGATGGAGTAGGCACAAAACTTAAGATTGCTCAATTTTTAAATATCCATCATACAGTGGGAATAGATTTAGTAGCAATGAATGTGAATGATATTATATCTCTTGCAGCAAAACCCCTCTTTTTTTTAGATTATATTGCCTGCGGTAAGCTGAAGAAGAAAACACTTAGTTTGGTGATGGAGGGGATAAGAAAAGGGCTTAAGGAGGCAGATTGTGTTCTTTTAGGAGGAGAAACAGCTGAGATGCCGGGGATGTATGAGGAGGAGGAATACGATTTAGCTGGATTCTGTGTGGGGATAGTGGAGAAGAGAAGAATTGTTGATGGAAGAAAAGTTAAGAAAGGTGATATTGTTTTAGGAATAGCCTCAAGTGGTCTTCATTCTAACGGTTTTTCTCTTGTAAGAAAGGTTTTAGATAAAAAAGAGATTAAAAAATATAAAGAGGAATTACTTAAGCCTACAAGGATATATGTTAAGCCCATCTTAAAACTTTTTAAAATTTTTCCTTGTGATATCCATGGTATTGCTCATATAACCGGAGGCGCCTTTTATAATAAAGCGACAAAGATAGTTCCTCAAGGATTGAAGATGATAATTAGAAAAAAATGGCCGGTTCCTGAAATTTTTAAAATCATTCAAGAAAAAGGTATAGAGGAGAAAGAGATGTATTCGGTATTTAATATGGGAATAGGGCTGATTCTGGTAGTAAATAAAAAAAGTGCCCCCAAAATTTCTTCTTACCTTAATAAATTTTATCCTGCTTATATTATCGGAGAAATTATAAAAGGAAAAGGAAAAATAGAAATTGAGTAGGGATATAAAAAGATATATTGTTCGGAAAAAGTAAGTTAAGCAGAAGTAATGATTCTCGGTTTAATTCTTAGGGAATTGAAAGAAAGAAGGGAATAATTTTGGGAGGAAAGAAGAGAATGGGGAAAATAATAAAATATGTTTATATTATATGCATTCTATTTTTAATAATCCTGAAAGTCGGTAATCTTTCAGGAAGTGAAAAAAAGGAAGCATTGCCAAGAAAAATTTCTAAGGCGTTTATGTATGAATATGAAAAGGGTCAATATAGTGTGATTGCGAAGAAGGCATCAGCTTTAAGAGCAGTTAATTCATTTTCTACAAAAAGAATTTATAAAGATGGAGAAATTTTTTATAAATTTACTCAAAAGGGCAGTGGGGATTATGATAAATATAAAGATGTTTTTTGGGAAGTAGAGGCAGAAATAAAAGAGAAGGAAGGGTTTCTTTATCCTGCTTATACCATTCATACAATCAAAGATAAGAAAAATAATGATATTATTGTAAGATATGAAAAACGTTATGATTATAAAAAGAAAAGAGTGTATTATCTTGCTGCTAATAATGAAGGAAAAGTTTTAAAGAAGAAAGTATTTCCTATTAAAGGTAAGACCGTTGATGATTTTACAATGGTTTATTTTTTACGTAGTTTTATTTCTCATTTAGGTGAAAAAGGATATAGAAGTTTCTATTTACTTACCAGTGAGCCACGTCTTTACAAAATTGATATTAAAGTTATTGGGAAAGAAAATATAAAACTTCCTATTGGAGAAAGAGAGGCTATCAAGATAAGAATTGTTCCTAATCTGGGTTTATTAACGGGTATTGCAAAAGCTTTGGTTCCTCCTACCTATCTATGGTTCGAAAAGGAAGTTCCTCATATTTGGCTAAAGTATGAAGGTTTGGAATCCGGATTGGGTTCTGCTCTTGTAATTCTTCGTCTTACCAAATTTGGAAGTTTTTAGATTTTATTTAGAGAGTAAAGGAGTTAACGTAAAGAACTTTTACTTTTCTCTTTTACTTTCGTTTTTTCTTGTCAATATAAAGAGGATAAAGTAAAATATGAAAAATGAAAGTATTAATTATTGGTGGAGGAGGAAGGGAACATTGTTTAGTATGGAAAATAAAGCAATCTCCCCAAGTAGAAAAAATTTATTGTGCTCCGGGTAATGGCGGGACCCTACTCTTTGCTCAGAATGTAGAAATTTCCCCTTCTGATTTAGAATCTTTGGCAAGTTTTGCTTTAAGTGAGAAAATAGATTTGACTGTTGTGGGGCCTGAGATTCCTTTAGTTGAGGGAATTGTTGATCTTTTTGAGAAAAGAGATTTAAAGATTTTTGGGCCTAAAAAAGAAGCAGCGAAACTTGAGGCAAGTAAGGTATTTGCTAAACAAATTATGAGGAAATACGCAATTCCTACCGCAGAATTTCATATTTTTGATGATTCTTATGAAGCGAAAAAATTTGCAAGGAAACATTTGCCTTGTGTAGTTAAAGCGGATGGTTTAGCGCAAGGAAAGGGTTCCATTGTCTGTAAAAGTGAAGAAGAAGCAGAGGAAGCAGTTGAGTTAATAATGGTAGAGAAAAAATTTGGAAAGGCAGGAGAAAGGATTGTTGTTGAGGAATTTCTGGAAGGAGAGGAAGCCTCAATCTTAGCATTTGTTGATGGGGAGAATTATCTTCTTTTGGTTCCCTCCCAAGACCATAAACCAGTTTTTGATAATGATGAGGGACCTAATACAGGAGGAATGGGTGCTTATGCACCTGCTCCTTTAGTAAATGAAAAGATAATGGCAAAGATAAAAGAGAAAATTTTTGCCCCTCTTCTTAAAGCTTTAAAAAAAGAAAATATACTTTTTAAAGGGATTCTTTATGCTGGTTTAATGATAAAAAATGAAGAACCTTTTGTTTTAGAGTTTAATGTTCGTTTTGGAGACCCTGAGACTCAAGTGATTTTACCTAAGTTAAGAAGTGATTTGGTAGAGTTAATGTTAGGGACTGTTGAAGGCAGATTAGAAAAGGTAAATTTAGACTGGGATAAGCGATTCTGTGTCTGTGTAGTTTTAGCATCTGGTGGCTATCCAGAAAAATATGAGAAAGGAAAAAAAATTGAAGGATTAGAAAATTTGAATTCCTCAGAAGATATATTTGTTTTTCATGCGGGAACAAAAAAAATTGGTAATAATTATGTAACCTCAGGAGGGAGGGTTTTAAATATTGTAGGATTAGATTATGATTTGATGAAAGCACAGGGAAAAGTCTATAAAGCAATAAAAAATATCTATTTTGAGAAGATACATTATAGAAAGGATATTGCCAATAAAGCTTTTAAATATTTATGAAAGAAATAGTTATAATTTTGGGTAGTGTTCGTGATAAAGAATACTTAAGAGAAGAATTTAAATTATTAGAAGATTTTAGAATTCCTTATGAAGAAAAGAGAATTTCTGCCCACCGTGATCCAGAAAAATTGAGAAAAATTTGTATGCAAATTAAAAGAGGAAGAACAGAAGTGGTTATTGCTGTATGTGGATTATCTTGTGCTTTGCCGGGATTTGTTGCCTCTTATGTGGATATTCCTGTTATTGGCGTTCCCTTAGATACAGGAGTTTTAAAAGGTGTTGAGAGTTTACTTTCTATTGTTGAGGTTCCTCGGGGAATAGGGCTTGTAAGCACAGGCCTGGGAAAGAAAGGTTTTATTAATGCGGTTATATTTGCTTTAAAAATACTTTCTTTAAAAAATAAAAAACACAAAAAGTTACTCGAGGAATTTGAGAAGATGTTTAAAAAGTGAAAAAAATTGTTTTTTCCTCAGGTAATACAGATGAGAAAAAGTTAAAAGAGATAAAGGAGGTGTTTTTAAAAGGTGGCATAGTGGCTTTGCCTACTGAGACTGTTTATGGATTGGCAGTTTTGTCTTCTTCTAAAGAAGCGGTCAAAAAGCTTTATGAGATAAAAAAACGAGATTTGGCTAAACCCTTTTCTTTATGTGTAGCAAATAAAGAAGGAGCCTTTCTTTTATTTTCGCCGCTTCCTCCTTATGGGTTTAGACTGGCAGAGAAGTTCTGGCCAGGACCTCTTACTATAGTATTTTATGATAGAAAGGGCGAGAGAAAGATTGGAGTGAGAGTCCCTGCGCATAAAACTTTAGTTAAAATTTTGGAGGAAGTAAGGGAGCCTGTATGTCTTCCTTCAGCTAATATAAGTGGGGAGAGGGAGGTTACTACTTCTCGAGAGGTGGAGGAAATATTTTCTCAAAAAATAGATCTTCTTGTAGAGGCGGAACCCCCCCTTTATAATAAAGCCTCTACTGTGGTAGATTTAACCTTTCATCCGGTTAAGATTTTAAGAGAAGGAGTGATTGCTTCTAAAGAAATTATTGAGACCTTTGTGCGTAAAAGAATCCTTTTTGTTTGTACAGGCAACACTTGCCGTTCTCCTTTAGCAGAGTTTCTTCTTAAGAAGTATCTCTCTCAGTATGACCCTTTTGCGGAAAAGAGATATGAAATTTCTTCCTGTGGAATTACGGCTCCTCAAGGAGCTTCTTTATCTTTAGAGGAAGAAAGAATACTGAGAGAATATGAAAATATAGAAGTATCTCATTATGCAAGAAAAGTAGAAAGAAATTTTCTTCTTTCTTCGGATTTAATTTTTGTTATGGAGAAAAAACACAAAGAATTTATTGTTCAGTTAGAGCCTCTACTTGAACCAAGGATATTTCTTTTAGGAAAATTTCTTCCCCAGGAACAAGAAATACCTGATCCTATTGGCAAACCATTTGAGTTTCATCTTGAGATATATAATTTGATAAAGGAAGCAATAATAGAGTTGAGAGAGTGGCTTTAGATGAGGATAGGAATTGGTAGCGACCATCGAGGGTTCAGGTTAAAAAACTTTCTTATTAGCCAGCTTAAAAATAAAGGTATGGAGGTGGTGGATTTTGGTACTTATTCTTCCAACCCTTGTGATTATCCTGATTTTATCTATCCTTTAGCTTCTGCATTAAGAGATAAAAAGTTAGATAGAGCAATATTTATATGTTTTACCGGGATTGGAAGTTGTATCTGTGCCAATAAAGTGAAAGGGATAAGAGCCGGGCTTGCGTATAACTTAAGTGTGGCTAAACTTTCTCGCTTGCATAATAATACTAATTTTCTAATTTTAGGGGCAGGTTTTTTGAAAAATGAATATGCTAAAAGAATTGTTTTTACTTGGCTGAATACTGAGTTTGAAGGAGGAAGGCACCTGCGTCGCTTAAGAAAAATAAGAAAGATAGAGGAGGAAGAGAATGTTTGAGAGGTTAAAGGAGGTAGATCCGGTAGTTTTTGAAAGTATTAAAAAAGAGATTTATCGGCAAAGAGACCAAATTGAGCTTATCGCCAGTGAGAATTTTGCTCCCTTAGCCGTTCTTGAGGCGGCCTCTTCTGTAATGACAAATAAATATGCTGAGGGGTATCCTCGGGCTCGCTGGTATGGAGGCTGTTGTTTTGTTGACGAGGTTGAAGAGTTGGCACGGGAAAGAGTAAAGAAATTATTTGGTGCCGAATATGCCAATGTCCAGCCTCATTCAGGAACCCAGGCTAATATTGCCGTAATGATGGCAATTCTGAACTATAAAGATACAATTTTAGCTATGGATTTAGCCTGTGGGGGGCATCTCTCCCATGGCCATCCTCTAAATTTCAGTGGAAAGTTTTATAATGTTGTAACTTATGGAGTGGATAGAAATACTGAAATGATTAATTGTGACCAGGTTCAAGATTTAGCAAAAAAATACAAACCAAAATTAATTATTGCCGGAGCCTCCGCCTACCCCAGAATTATTGATTTTAAAAGATTTAGAGAGATTGCCGATTCTGTGGGGGCTTATCTTTTAGTAGATATGGCTCATTTTGCAGGGCTGGTGGCGGCAGGAATTTATCCGAATCCTGTTGAATTTGCAGAATTTGTTACCTCAACTACACACAAAACTCTGCGTGGCCCAAGAGGTGGTTTTATTCTCTGCCGGAAGGAATTTGCCAAAAAAATTGATACGGCTGTCTTTCCTGGAGGACAAGGCGGGCCCTTAATGCATATAATTGCGGCAAAAGCGGTAGGTTTTGGGTTAGCTTTAAAGGAAGAGTTTAAAGAGTATCAGAGACAAATCGTTAAAAACGCAAAAGCATTCGCAAAGGCTTTGGGAAATAGAGGTTATCGTATTGTAAGTGGAGGAACGGACACCCATCTTTTTCTTGTTGATTTGCAGAATAAAAATATAACCGGACGCGATTGTGCTCATATTTTAGAGGAAGTAAATATCACCGTAAATAAAAATCTTATTCCTTATGACTCCCGTCCTCCCAAAATAACCAGTGGGATAAGGATTGGGACACCAGCAGTGACTACACGGGGTATGAAAGAGCCTGAAATGGAGATAATTGCAGAGTTAATTGATAAGACAATACGTTTCTGTAATGATGAAGAAAAATTGGATAGAATTCGCAAAGATGTAAAAGAACTTTTAGATAAATTTCCTCTCTATGAAGAAATCTCTATCTAAAAAGAAGAATATAGAGAGACCCGATTGGGATGAGTATTTTATGAAAATGGCACATCTTGTAAGTAGCCGTTCAACGTGCCTGCGTCGAAAAGTGGGAGCAGTGTTAGTTAAGGATAAAAGAATTTTGGCTACCGGATACAATGGTGCTCCACGAGGATTACCGCATTGTGAAGAGACAGGGTGTTTACGGGAAAAATTAAAAGTTCCTTCAGGAGCCCGTCATGAAATTTGTCGTGGTCTTCATGCCGAACAGAATGTGATAATTCAGGCAGCTTTACATGGAGTCTCAATTGAGGGAAGCACATTATATATTACTTGTGCTCCCTGCAGTATCTGTGCTAAAATGATTATAAATGCAGGAATTAAGAAAGTAATTTACGAGGATAGTTACCCGGATAAGATGGCAGAGGAGTTTCTAAAAAAAGCAAGAGTGAAGTTGGAAAGATATAGAGGTAGAAGATGAGGAAAATTCTGGAAGAATTTGTTATTTTAAATCTGGTGTTTTTTTCTGCCGCCTTTTCTTATGATTCTTTTTCTCGTCAAGAAATTATCAGGAAGACTTTAGATAAGTGGGAGATGGAAATAAGCATTAAAACAGGTTATTTAGATGGAAAAACGCACTATCAGATTCAGTTTGACGCTGGGGGAGGCTCCACAGGAAAAAGTAAGTTGGAGTTTCCCTTAGGCAATTGGCTTTATGGGGCAGAGTTTAGTATAGGAAGAAAACCTTTATTCTTAGACTTTGAGATATATAACGAGATATGGCAGACAGCAGATAAAAATATGGAGGATAAAGATTGGACAGATGATTTACTTTGGTCTCATACCAAGTCCGATGCAGAAGTGAAAATAGATATGTGGGATGCATCTTTGAAATATAGGATTTGGGAAGGAAAGGATTTTTGGAGAGAGTGGGAGGGGAAAAATAAAAAGGGTTGGCTGGATATTGTGGGAGGATATCGCTATGAACGGTTCAAGTATAGAGTTTTGGGAGTTCGCTATATCGTAGGAGGAAGTGGGGAATATTATTCTGGGGAAGAAGTATTAGCTTATAAAGTAGAATATTTTCTTCCTTATATAGGAGTGGAAGGAGCTTATACTACTAAGATAGAGAATCAAAAGATACGATTTTTAAAAAATTGGGGATTGGGGATGAGTTTAGCCTTTTCTCCTTATGCTAAAGCTAAAGATAGAGATGACCATATTTTAAGGAATAAATTGTCTCATGGAGATTGTGAAGGTTGGGCTGCCTATGTAGGTTTAGAGCTTTTTTTGGAGACACAAAAGAACTGGAACCTCAACTTAGGGGTTGATTATCTTAGTGTGGATACAGAAGGCAAACAATCTCAATACTGGTATGGAGACGACCCTGCTACTCCTGGAGTTGATGACACTGGAGCTGGTGTCGAAGATATAGATTTGGATATTAAAGAATACCATATATTTTATTGGGCGGCTTTAACTTATAAATTTTAAATGCGATGTCCTTATTGTGGTTATAATGAGGATAAAGTAATTGATTCTCGAGAAACACAAGATGCAACATCAGTAAGAAGAAGAAGAGAGTGCCTAAATTGTGGAAGAAGATATACTACCTATGAATATGTGGAGAAAACTCCTCTTATGGTGGTGAAAAAAGATGGGAGAAGAGAAGCGTTTCAGAGAGAAAAGGTATTAAACGGGATTTTGCGTGCCTGTCACAAAAGACCGATAAGCGTAGAGATTCTTGAAAAAGTGGTTTCCGAAATTGAGAAAGAGATACAGAAAAAGTTTGACCGTGAGGTAGAATCACGTTACATTGGAGAGTTAGTAATGGAAAAATTATCCCAATTAGATGATGTGGCTTATGTGAGGTTTGCCTCTGTATATCGCCAATTTAAGGATATAAATCAGTTTTTAAGAGAGTTAAGAGAGATTTTGAGTAAGAAAATGCGATGATTGAGGTAGAGCTTTCCCGAATAGTAATTGATGAAGAAAGACATGAACAGGTAATTGTTCTCAAGGAGAAAAAAGGAAATAAACTTTTACCTATTGTGATTGGGCTGAACGAAGCTTTGGCAGTAAGGATGCATCTCTCAGGTTTTAAGCACCCGCGTCCTCTCACTCATGATTTAATGAAGTCTTTATTGGATAATCTGGATGTGGTTTTGGAGAAAGTAGTAATTGATAAGTTGGTCGATTCTACATTTCATGCCAAATTATATCTTATAACTCCCCAGGGTAAAAAAATAGTTGATGCTCGTCCTTCAGATAGTATCGCTCTGGCAGTAAGAACCAAGTCTCCTTTATTTGTTGAAGAGGAGGTATTTGAGAAATTAAGGGAAAGTGATTTATGAAGATAGGTATTATCTCTGATACCCATGATCATCTTACAAAGATAAAAGAAGCAATGGATATTTTTTTGCTTCATAAAGTGGAACTCATTCTTCATGCCGGAGATTTTGTTGCTCCTTTTTCCCTCCGTTTCTTAAATGATTCCGGGATTGAATGGTGGGGAGTTTTTGGAAATAACGATGGAGAAAGAGAGGGTCTTTTAAAATTCTCATCAGGGAGGATAAAGGAGCCTCCTTTTTTTATTACATTAAAAGAGAAGAGAGTCGCTTTAATGCATGAATTTGAGCCCGTGGAGGCAGATATAATAATTTTTGGACATACCCATAATCCTCAGATAGAGGAAAAAGAAAATACCTTGGTGATAAACCCTGGAGAAGCTTGTGGGTGGCTTTCAGGAAACTCATCTTTAATAATCTTTGATTTTTCTACCTTTAAGCCTCAAGTAATATATTTTTAATCCTTCCTATGCATCTGGAAAAGATAAAGAGAATTCCTCATATTGATGCTCTTAAGAGAATAGCAAAAAAGAAAAAAATCTATGTGTGGTTGGTAGGAGGATTCTTACGGGATTTATATTTGGGGAGAAAAAATAATTTTGATTTTGATTTTGTGACAGACAGGGATTCTTACAAACTCGCTTCTGCCTTTTCTAAAAAAGTGGGCGCACGATTGATTATGTTAGATAAAAAAGAGAGAACCTTTCGGGTGGTGGTCAAAAGAGATACTCAAGATTATTCGTATGATTTCTCTCCTTTCAAAGGCAGCAATTTGGAGGAAGATATTAAAAACAGAGATTTTACCATAAATACGTTAGCTGTTTTGGTGAATATATTACCGGAGATAAAAATATTCGATTATGTAGAGGCAAAAAAGGATTTGAAAAGAAAGATTTTAAGAGTAACTCAGGAGAAGGTAATTCCTTCTGATCCTTTAAGAATTTTGCGTGCTTTTAGCCTCTCGGCGAAATACGGTTTTAGGATAGAGAAAAAAACCTTAAAGATTCTCTCTTTATATAGAAGCCTTCTTAAAAATATAGCCGGAGAAAGAATCGCTGAGGAACTTTTTAAAATTTTGGATTCACCCTCTTCCTATAAAGTAATCAAATTGATGAGCCAGTATTTTATTATCGACGAGGTTATTCCTCATCTTTCTTGTATGCGGGATATCAGGCAGGGAAGATTCCATCACTTGGATGTATGGGAACATTCCCTTAAGACTTTAAATTGTTTTGAGATTCTTTGGCAGAGGCGCTTAAGAAAAAATAGAAAGATACAAAAATATTTAAAGGAAGAATTAGCTTCTCAAAGAAAGAGATTGTCCATTCTTAAATTGGCCTGCCTCCTCCATGATATAGGAAAACCAAAAGCACGAAAGATTAAAAATAATAAAACAATTTTTTATACTCACGAAAAGATTGGACATCACTTGTGTGAAGATATTGCGGTGAGATTGAAGCTTTCTTGGAAAGAGAAAGAGACCTTAAAAAAATTAGTCTTCTGGCATATGCGTCCAGGTTCCTTAATTCAAAATGGCGTTCCCACAAAAAGAGCGATTTTTCGTTTTTTTCGGGATACAGAGCCTGAAGGATTATCCGTAATTTTTCTTTCTATCGCTGATTGGCGAGCAACAAAGGGGGAATTGGTAGATGAGAAAAGACGTATGAGAGAGGAAAAAGTGTTGTTCAGAATTATAAAAGAACATTTGGAGAGAAAAAAACAAAAATTTTTGCCTAAACTTGTGGACGGGTATGAGATTATGGAGAGATTTAAAATTACCCCTTCCCCCTTGGTGGGAAAGATACTTAAAAGAATTAAGGAAGAGCAGAGCTTAGGAAGAATAAAAACTAAAAGGGAAGCCTTTCAAATTGCAGAAAAAGTCTTAAGAAAGGAGAGAAATGGAACCTAAAATTTTTGTCCAAAAGAAAAATATCACCCAGCTAAAGAAAGAAGCAGTAGTCATTCCTTTAAATTCGGACCTTTCTTTAAAAAAGCATCTCTTCTGCTGGTTGAAAAAGAAAAGAAGGGTATTTGTGGAAGGCCTGAAGAGAAGCTCTCCAAAGAAGAGAATCTTTATAATAAAAAACTGGAAAGATATTTTTAAGAGCAAATATGTAATTTGTGTTATGGTAGAAGCCAAGGATTTATTCACCCTTCAGGAGTTAATTCGCAAAGTCACTGTTGAGATATTTAAAACTGCTTATCGCTATAGGATAAAATCTATTGCTTTTCCTGCCTTAGAAAGTCCATTATTTTCCTATAAGGCAACAGCAAAAATTATGGCTCAGGAAGTTTTTCGTTATTTGAGAGAGAAGAGGGGATATTTGAAAGAGATAATTTTTACTCTTTCTACTCAAAAAGCTTATGATATTTTTAAAAAAAATGTTTTAGGATATATTAACTATATGAGGAAGAAGATACAAGAAGGCCCATTTTTAACTGTGGATGGGATTGTAGAGTATAGGGGAGGGATTGTTATGGTGGAAAGAAGCAATCCTCCCTTTGGCTGGGCACTTCCTGGGGGATTTGTGGATTATGCAGAATCTGCTGAGTCGGCAGTTGTAAGAGAGATAAAGGAGGAGACAAATTTAGATTTTGTCGATATTAGACAGTTTAAAGTTTATTCTCAGCCTCAAAGAGATCCCCGGTTTCATACAGTTTCAGTTGTATTTACAGGAAAAGGAAAAGGCACTTTAAAAGCCTCCTCTGATGCTAAAAATGTTAAGATATTCAAGCCAAATAGGCTCCCTCAAATTATTGCTTTTGACCACCGAAGAATAATTCAGGATTACCTGATGAGTAAAGATGATAAAGATTGATGGTAGTTTCCTGGAAGGAGGAGGTCAAATTTTGAGAACTTCTTTAGGCCTTTCTACTGTTTTGGAGGTGCCTGTTGAGATTTTTAATATAAGAAAAAAAAGAAAAAACCCTGGATTAGCCCATCAGCATCTTTTGGTTATTAAAGCGTTTAAAGAGATTTTCGGGGCAGAGTGCGAAGGAGATGAAATTGCTTCTCAGAAACTAATCTTTTATCCTTCCTCAAAAATAAAAAAAGAGAAAGAGTTCTATATTAAAGCAGAGACAGCTGCTTCTATAGGGCTAATTCTTCAGGCTTTACTTTTACCTTTGGTAATAATGGGAGAGGAGCTCAGCCTAAAAATAGAGGGAGGAACACGAGGAAAGTGGGCCCCTCCTGTAGATTTCTTCAGCAATGTTGTTTTTCCTGTTCTTAACATTAATGCTCAGGTTTCTCTCGTGAGGAGAGGTTATTATCCTAAGGGAGGAGGAAAAATCGTTGTTTTTTTGAAGAAAAGTATGCTTAAACCCATTAACTTGATGGAGAGGGGTAGCCTGAGAAAAATTAAGATAGAGAGTATCGCCTCAAAAGAATTGAAGAGAAAAGATGTAGCTTTAAGACAGGCGAGGGAAGCAAAAAGTATCTTGGAGGGAAGATTTCCCCAGAAGATGATAGAGGAAGAAGTTTTTTATGTGGAGACAGATTCTCCCTCTTCCGAGATTAATCTTTGTGCCTATTTTGAGAAGGCAATTTTGTGGAGTGACGGGTTAGGAGAGAAAGGCAAACCATCAGAGGTAGTTGCAAGGGAAGCCGCTTTCAAGTTGATTGAAGAGATAGAGAAAGAAGCTTGTTGTGATAGACACCTTGCAGACCATCTTATTCCTTATATGGTGTTTTGTGGAGGAAGATTCAAAACTTCTTTTCCTACCCTTCATACTCTTACCAATATTTGGGTTTGCGAGACTATCTTAGGGAAGAAAATTTTTAAAGTGAAAGATAATATTGTTGAGGCTCTATGTGTAGAGAGATTTCTCTTCAATATTTGAAAGGGGTGGGTCCATCCTGGAAGAAGAAGCTGATTAAATTGGGGATTCATACCTTGGGTGATCTATTTTACTATTTCCCTTTTCGTTATCAGGATAAAAGAAAGGTATCTTCGATTAAAGAATTAGAGGAAAACAAAGAGGCTTTAATTGAAGGCAAAGTTTTGGTGAGAAATCTGCGTTACCCTAAAAGGAGGACGCCTTTTACCCGTTTAGGTATTTTTGAGGCGCTTGTCAGTGACGGCAAGGATAGAATTTTATGTATTTGGTTTAACCAGTCTTATTTAAAGAATGTGATAAAAGCCAAAGATAAGTTATGGATATTCGGTAAAGTAAGAAGATATAGAAATAGATTGTGTTTTATCTGTCCTGAGTTTGAGAAGGCAGAGGGGTCTTTTACCTTGGGCAGGATAGTGGGAGTGTATCGGGTAAAAGAAGGGATGAGTCAGAGAAGATTGCGGCGAATAATCTTTGAAAATCTGAGGAAATATGCCCATCTGATAGAGGAACCAATTCCTTTTTATATTCGAGAAAGGCTTAATCTTCCTAATATAAATAAAAGTCTGTGGCAGATTCATTTTCCCTCTGATTCGGGAGAGATTGAAATTTCCCGAAAAAGATTTATTTTTGAAGAATTATTTTTCTCCCAAATTCTTATTTTCTTAAGAAAAACCAAGCGAAGATTGAAAAAAGGAGTTACCTTCAAAGTAAAGCAGCCTGTTATAGATAGGATTAAGCAAAGGCTGGGGTTTCAGCTGACTACCTCTCAAAAAGAGACTCTTTTTCAAGTTTTGGAAGATATGAAAAAAGACTATCCTATGTGCAGGCTTATTCAGGGAGATGTGGGGTGTGGTAAGACTGCCGTTGCTTTATTTGCTATAGGAGTTTGTGTCAGTAATGGGTATCAGGCTGTTTTCTGTGTGCCTACAGAAGTTTTAGCTCATCAACACTTTATCACTGTGTCGAATATTTTCAAGGATTTGAAATACAAAGTAGAAATTCTGGTTTCCTCACTCCCTGTAAGAAAAAAAAGAGAGATTATCAAAGAATTGAGAGAGGGAAAGATTAATGTTGTAGTAGGAACGCATGCTCTTTTAGAGGAAGAGGTAAAATTTAAAAATTTGGGATTGGTAGTTATTGATGAACAGCACAAATTTGGTGTAGCTCAACGGGTGCTTCTTTCCAAAAAGGGCAACAACCCTGACTGTTTAGTTATGAGTGCTACACCTATTCCTCGTAGTTTAGCTTTATCTTTATACGGAGACCTGGATTTGTCCATAATTAAAGAAAAACCTCCTGGAAGAAAAGAGCCCACTACCTTTACTGTTAACGAGAAAGATAGAGAAAAAGTATATAGTTTTGTGAAAAGAAAACTGAAGGAAGGCAGACAGGCATTTTTTGTATTTTCTGTAATTGAGGAATCAGAAGATGAGGAGATTCTTTCTCTGGAGAGAATGTATGAAAGGATAAAGGAGGAGTTTTCTTCCTTTAAGGTGGAGATGTTGCACGGAAGGATAAAAAGTGAGGAGAAAGAAAGAATAATCAAAGAATATGCAAAAGGAAGGATAGATATTCTTGTTGCCACCACTGTAGTGGAGGTAGGGTTAAATGTGGAAAATGCTACAGTGATGGTGATAGAGAATCCAGAGAAGTTCGGTTTAGCACAACTGCATCAGTTAAGAGGGAGAATTCAGCGAGCAACTTTCGATTCTTATTTTATTCTTATTTTGAGGGAGAATCTTTCGGAAAATGCAAAAAAAAGAATAAAGATTTTAGAGAAAACCAATGATGGTTTTAAAATTGCCGAGGAAGATTTAGCCTTAAGAGGTCCGGGAGAGTTTTTTGGGTTGCGTCAGGCAGGGTTTTCCAAAAGCTATCTGGCCAATCCTTTAAAAGAGGTAGAACTCTTAAAGGAGGCAAGAAAGATGGCTTATGAGGTAATAAGAAAGGACCCCCTTCTTAAAAATTCTTGCCACCGGCCAATTAAAAAACATCTTAACTTTTGGCTCTCTTTCTTCCAGAAAGATAATGAGAGTAGTTAAAGGTAAGTATAAAAATACTCCTCTTTTTGTTCCTCCTCACACCCGTGTTCCTTCTTTAAGGGTTAAAAAGTCTCTTTTTGATATGATCGGGGAATATATAGAGAAAAGCGAGATATTAGATCTTTTCTCTGGTTCAGGGTCCTTAGGCATTGAAGCTCTTTCTCTGGGAGCAAAAAAAGTCTTTTTTGTGGATATAAGAAAAAAAGCCATTCAATTTACTATTAAAAATCTTTCTTCGGTCAAGGCCCTATCTTATGCTGAGGTTTTTCTTAAAGATGTATTTAAGGCGATAAAGGATTTTTTTGTCCAGAAATATAAGTTTGATGCGATTTTTTTAGACCCTCCTTATTATAAAGGAATGTCTTTAAAGACCTTGCAAACATTGGATGAATATGATATATTAGCACCTCAAGGTTTAATTGTCGTGCTTTGTTATTATAAAGAGAAGGTGAGAGAGGAATTTAGCCATTTTGGAATATTTAAAGAAAAATTTTATGGGGATACACAATTAAAAATCTATTCTCGAAAGAGTGAAGAGAGCAGTTTATCCGGGCACATTTGACCCTATAACCTTAGGACATCTGGATATAATCAAGAGGGCAACTACTATTTTTGATGAGGTAATTGTTGCGGTAGCCAAAAGGCCTTCTAAATCTGTGTTATTTTCCTTTGCGGAGAGGCTAAAAATAGTAGAAAGAGCCGTAAAAAATCTCAAAAAAGTGAAGATAGAAGGATTTTCGGGATTAGTAGTAGAGTTTGCTAAAAAGAAAAAAGCTTCCTGTATTATAAGAGGATTACGCCTTTTGAGTGATTTTGAGTACGAGTTTCAGATGGCATTAACTAACCGTAAAATTGCTCCTCAAATTGAGACTATATTTTTGATGGCCCATCAGGAATATTCTTATATTTCTTCTAGCTTAGTTAAAGAAGCTGTTTTTTTAGGAGCTAACTTAAAGGAATTACTTCCCAAACCTGCATGGGTAGCTTTGAAAAGGAAGATTAATGAGGGTTTCTCTCGATAGCATAAAAGAGATACCCCTTCTTTTAGAGGAGGATATTGAGGCAAAAGATTGGGATATGGATGGGCTTGATGTTCAATTTGTGGATAAAATTCATCTGTGCTGTGCATTTTCTCGTGCAGGAAAAGAAATTTTGGTAAAAGTAGAGGCAAAAACTCATCAGTTAATTATTTGTTCTCGTTGCCTTGCTGAGGTAGGTAGAGAGGTAACTTATGAGTTTGATTTGTTCTATAACCGTGCTGATTTAGGAGAGTATCTTGTGGTAGATGAGGATATTCGCCAGGAGATTCTTTTAAATTTTCCCTTTAAGGTGCTGTGTCAGGATAATTGTAAGGGATTATGTTCTCGATGTGGGGCGAATCTGAATTACGAAAAATGCAGTTGTGGCAAGTTAAAGAAAGGGGAGGAAAATGGCTCATCCTAAACGGCGTCATTCTCATTCTCGCACAAAAAAAAGAAGGACTCACTATCGAGTAAATTCTCCTGCTTTAGTGGTCTGCAGAGAGTGCGGGAACCTTAAGCCTCCTCATCGTGTCTGTCCTTTTTGTGGGTATTATCGAGGGGTAGTTTTAAAGAAGGCAAAAAAAGAGAAAAAGAAAAAAAGATGAAGTTTAAGATTGGAATTGATATTTCCGGGGGAGATTTTGCCCCCGGAGAGATTCTTAAAGGAGCCTGGCTGGCAGAAAGAGAGGTTGTTTCTTCTTTAGTTTTGATAGGGACAGAAGATGATTTATCCTGCGTAGAAAAATTGAAGCTAAACTTTAGGGAAGTTCAGTTTCTTAAAGTTGAGGAGAAGATAAGTATGGATGAACCGGCAGCAGTATCGGCGCGAAGGAAGAAAAACTCTTCTATTGTTGTAGGAATTAAGCTTATTAAAGAAGGAAAAATAGATGCTTTTGTGTCCTGTGGGAATACAGGAGCGGTAGTTTGTGCGGCAACTTTAAATTTAGGAATGATAAAAGGGATTGAGAGGCCAGGGATTGCTATTTTCCTTCCTACTGTGAGAGATATTTCTATATTGATTGATGCAGGAGCAAATGTTGACCCTAAGCCTGTGCATCTATTTCAATATGGAATAATGGCTTCTCTTTATTATTCTTTAGTATTAGGAAGAAAGAACCCCACGGTAGGATTGCTTAATATTGGGGAGGAGTCTTCTAAAGGTCCTGATTTTGTAAAGAAGACCTTCTCTCTTTTTTCTTCCTCCTCATTGAATTTTATCGGAAATTTGGAAGCTAAAGATGTGTTTTTGGGAAGGTGCGATTGTATTATTTGTGATGGGTTTGTGGGTAATGTGGCGTTGAAGATTTCTGAAGGGTTTGCCGAGGCAATGGGTAGGTTTCTATTAGATAGTATAAAAAGTGATTTTTTAGGGAAGATAAGTCTTTTCTTTGTGCGCAGAAGCCTCAGGAGATTTAAGAAACTTACTGATTATGCTGAGTATGGAGGCGCGCCTCTTTTGGGAGTAGATGGAGTAGTAATTATCGGACACGGGCGCTCCAGGGCTTATGCTGTAAAGAATGCGATAAAAGTAGCTGAGAAAGAGTTAACACGTCAGTTGAACGAGGAAATAAAAAGGAGGCTTAATGATTTCAGCAAAGATAGTAGGATTGGGCAAATATTTACCTCCCAAAATTCTTACTAATTTTGATTTGGAAAAGATGGTAGATACTTCTGATGAATGGATAACCACGCGTACAGGGATAAAAACCAGACATATTGTAGAGGATAATACTCCTGCCTCCTTTCTGGCTAAAAAAGCTGCTCTTCAAGCTTTAAGAAGAGCGCAAATTAAACCTGAGAATATAGAATTAATTATTGTTGCCACAATTACTCCTGATTGTCAATTTCCTTCCACCGCCTGTTTCCTGCAGAGTGAGCTTAAGGCTTATAAAGCAGCTTGCTTTGATGTATCCGGAGCCTGTGCGGGATTTGTATATGCTTTAACTTGCGCCTGGCAGTTTTTAAAAACAGGATTTTATAAAAATGCATTGGTTGTGGGAAGCGAGGTTTTAAGCTCAATTACCGATTGGCAGGATCGCTCTACCTGTGTTTTATTTGGGGATGGTGCCGGAGCAGCGGTTTTGGTTCCTTCAAAAGAAGAAGGATTTATGAGTGCGTATCTTGGAGCGGATGGCTCACAGGCGGATTTGTTGATTCTTCCTGCTGGTGGTTCGAGAATGCCCACAAGTTTAGAAAGTATAAATACTCGTCTTCATTATATTAAGATGAAAGGGAATGAGCTTTTCCGTATGGCTGTAAGGGTAATGGTAGAGTCTGCAGAGAAAGCTTTGAGCAAAGCGGGACTTTCGTCGAAAGACGTATCGTGGTTGGTTCCTCATCAGGCAAATAAAAGAATTATTGATGCTGTGGCAAAAAGATTAGGGATACCTGAAGAAAGAGTTTGTGTAAATATTGACCGTTATGGGAATATGTCTTCTGCTTCAACAGCTATTGCTTTATGTGAAGCGTGGGAGGAAGGAGGAATAAAAAAGAAGGATATTGTTGTCCTTGATGCTTTTGGAGGAGGCCTGGTTTGGGGGAGTTGCGTAATAAGATGGATATAAAAAAAGCAATAGTTTTTCCAGGGCAGAACTCTCAATATGTAGGGATGGGGAAGGATTTTTATGATAAATTTGAAAAAGCACGAGGAATATTTAATAAAGCAGATAAAATTTTGGGAATTGATATTTCCTCTTTTTGCTTCTCAGGACCTCAAGAAAAATTAAAAGAAACTGAAATTCAGCAGTTAGCTATTGTTACTACTTCCATAGCAATTTTTGAAGTCTTTCGTGAATTTAAAGATATAAAAGATTTTTCTTATCTTTCCGGGCTCAGTTTAGGAGAATATACAGCTTTATATGCCAGTGAGGTTTTAACTTTTAAAGATACGCTTATTCTGGTTAAAGAGAGGGCAAAAGCAATGCAGAAAGCATCTTTAATTAACCCTTCTTCAATGTTTGCTATTATAGGAGAAGACTTGGAGGAGCTTGAGAAAGAAAAAAATGATGATTTTTATATCTCCAATTTAAATTCACCTGAGCAGTTAGTAATTTCTGTAAGGAAAGAGAAAAAGGAGAAAGTAAGGCACCTGATGCAGAAAAAAGGTAGAAAAGTAATAGAGTTAAGAGTTTCAGGAGGGTTTCATTCTCCTTTTATGGAGCCAGCAAAAAAAGATTTAGAGAAAATTATAAATAAAGTTGAATTTAGAAAAGCAAAAATTCCCATTGTCAGCAATTTTTCAGCAAAAGCGGTTAGTGAGCCAGAAGAGATAAAAAAGTGTTTGCTTAATCAATTAGTCTATCCTACTCTCTGGAAAAGCTGTATAGAGTTTATGATAAAGGAAAAGGTTGGGGTATTTTTCGAAGTGGGGCCTTCTAAGATATTGAGAAGGTTGATAAAAAAAATCAATCCTTCAGTTGAGATAGTAAATATTGGTAAGGTAGAAGATTTAGAAAGGAGTGAAGATGGATTTTAAGGATAAAGTAGTTATTGTTACAGGAGGGGCACAAGGTATTGGTAGAGAGATTTGTTATGAGTTTGCCAGAAGAGGGGCAAAAATAAATATTTTTGATGTTAAGGAAGACATCTTATTAAAGACACAAAAAGAATTATCTTCTTATTCTCCAGTAGATTCATTTGTTGTAGACATAACTAATTTTTCTCAAGTAGAAGAAGCAGTTAAGAAAGTTATTGACAAACATTTGCGAGTTGATATATTAGTTAACAATGCAGGTATTACAAAAGATAATATTATTTTACGGTTATCAGAAGAGGAATGGGATAAGGTATTGACTGTTAATTTAAAAGGAGCGTTTAATTGCACTAAAGCAGTATTAAAATTTATGATAAAGCAGAAGAAAGGAGTAGTAATCAATATATCTTCTATAATTGGATTAATAGGAAATGTAGGACAGACAAATTATGCAGCTTCAAAAGCCGGTTTAATTGCTTTTACAAAAAGCGTAGCTCGTGAGGTAGGCTCAAGAAATATTCGCATCAATGCCGTGGCGCCTGGATTCATAATGACAAAGATGACAGAAGTTCTCCCTGATAAAGTCAAAGAAGAGATGAAGAAAAGAATAGCTTTGGGAAGATTCGGGGAACCTCAAGAAGTAGCAAAGGTGGTTTTATTTTTAGCTTCCTCCTTAGCAAGCTATATTACCGGACAAGTTCTTGTGGTTGATGGGGGGTTAGTGTAGTGTTAAAAAAGGAGGTTTCAGGATGAGTAATGTCGAGGAAAAGGTAAAAGAGATAATTGCCGAACAGTTAGGAGTAAGGAGGGAAGAAGTTAAGCCAGAAAGTTCTTTTATTGATGATTTAGGCGCTGATTCTTTAGATACGGTTGAGATTGTTATGGCGTTGGAGGAAGAATTTGGTATAGAGATTCCTGATGAGGATGCTGAGAAGATGTCTACTGTTGGTGAAGCAATCCAGTATATTGAGAACAAAGTGAAAGAGAAAGAGGGATAAAAAGTTCTTTGGAAGAATGAGACGAGTGGTAGTTACTGGATGTGGAGTTGTTTCTCCAGTAGGAAGTGGTGGAACTTCCTTTTGGGAGAATCTTATCAAAGGAAGAAGTGGAATTGCAAAAATTACTCAGTTTGATCCTACAGGATTCGATTCTCAAATTGCCGGAGAGGTAAAAGATTTTAATCCTTTAACTTTTTTCTCTCCTAAGGAATTAAAGAGAACTCCCCGCTTTGTTCAATTTGCTATTGCCTCTACCCTACAAGCATTAAATGACAGTTCTCTTAAGATAGAGAATGTGAATCCTTATCGGGTAGGGGTAATCATTGGTTCAGGAATTGGTAGCCTTCAGGCTATAGAGAGAGAATACAAAGTTCTTCTCGAGAAGGGACCTTCTCGTGTCTCTCCTTTTCTTATTCCAATGTTAATTACCAATGAAGCAGCCGGCTCAGTAGCCATACGTTTTAATCTTAAAGGTCTCAATTTCTGTACAGTTACTGCCTGCGCCTCAGGTGCTCATGCGATTGGAGAGGCATACAGAATGATTAAAGAAAATAGAGCAGATGTGATGATTTGCGGGGGGACAGAGGCTTGTATCACTCCCCTGGGAGTTGCCGGGTTTTGTTCTTTAAAAGCTTTATCCACAAGAAATGAGGAGCCAGAGCGTGCCTCCCGTCCTTTTGATAAAGAAAGAGATGGTTTTGTTATTGCTGAGGGTTGTGGAATTGTAATTTTAGAAGAGTTAGAATTTGCTTTAAAAAGAGGTGCGCATATTTATGCTGAAGTAGGCGGTTATGCTGCTACTTGCGATGCTTATCATATTACTGCTCCCTCCCCTGAAGCAGAAGCTCCGGCAAAAGCAATGGAATTGGCATTAGAGGAGGCAGGAGTATCTCCGGATTCATCTATTTATATTAATGCCCACGGAACATCCACCCCTTTAAATGATAGGGTTGAGACAAAAGCAATTAAAAAAGCTTTTGGTAGCTATGCAGAAAAATTGTGGATAAGCTCTACAAAATCTATGACCGGTCACACCTTAGGTGCTGCAGGAGCAATTGAGTTTATTGCTTGTTGTTTAGCCTTAAAAAATAAAATTATTCCTCCCACAGTAAATTATGAAAATCCAGATCCTGAATGTGATTTAAACTACACTCCTAATGAAGCAAAAGAAGTAGATATAGAAGTAGCTTTATCGAATTCCTTAGGATTCGGAGGGCATAACGCAACATTAGTAGTTAAATCTTTAAAATAATTCTCTATAATAATGGGGCGGACTTTGATAGAAAAGATTTTGCTTTCTCATACAGAGAAAAAAAGATTGGAGAATTTTGTATATGCTAAGGTTGATTTTTGCTTTGGCAATGATATTACCGCACCTTTAGCGGTAAAAATTTTTAAAGAAGCAAAATTTAACTCTGTATTTAACCCTAAAAAAATTGCTTTTGTCTGCGACCATTTTCTACCGGCAAAAGATATAAAATCAGCAAGTAATGCAAGAATGCTGAAGGAATTTGCAAAAAGATTTAAAGTGAATTTCTATGATATAAATAAAGGTGGGATAGAACATGTTTTTTTAGTTGAACAAGGATTTATAAAACCAGGAAATTTGATTATTGGCGCCGATTCTCATACCTGTACTTTGGGAGCTTTAGGGTGTGCTGCTTTCGGTGTGGGTTCGACTGATTTAGCCGCTTGTATGTATGAAGGAAGAATTTGGCTTAAAGTGCCAGGAACAATTAAATTTATCTATAAAGGAAAAAGAAATAGATGGGTTAAAGCAAAAGACTTAGTCTTATACACCATTGGAAAGATAGGAGTTGATGGAGCATTATATAAGGTGATGGAGTTTCATGATAAAATGGTGAATAAGTTAAGTGTGGAGGAAAGATTTACCATCTGTAATATGGCAGTTGAGGCAGGAGCAAAGACAGGAATTTTTGAGCCGGATAAAAAAACTTTAAAATATTTGGAGAAATTTAAAAAAATTAAAGTTAATATAGAAAAATTAAAAAGCGAGAAGAATGCTCAATATAAGGATATCGTGGAGATAGACGTAAGTAAACTTACACCTCAGGTAGCTTTGCCCTTCTCGCCCGGTAATGTGAAACCTGTAGAAAGTTTAAGAAATATAAAGGTTAATCAGGTATTTATTGGTTCTTGCACCAATGGTCGCCTTTCTGATTTAAGAGAGGCTGCTTATATTTTAAAAGGGAAGAGAATAAAAAAAGGTATTCGGGCGATATTAATTCCAGCAACGCCTTTAGTATATAGAGAAGCTTTAGAAAGAGGAATTATTAAAATTTTTCTTGATGCTGGATTTGTTATTTGTCCTCCCAATTGTGGTCCTTGCTTGGGAGGGCATTTTGGTGTTTTAGACAAGGATGAGGTAGCTTTGGCAACGACTAATAGAAATTTTATAGGAAGGATGGGGCATCCAGAGAGTAAAGTTTATCTTTCCTCTCCTCTTGTTGCTGCCGCCTCAGCAATTAAAGGAAGAATTGCGCATCCTCGTGAAGTTTTATGATTATTAAAGGGCGAGTATATAAATTTGGGGATAATATTAATACTGATGACATAATTGCGGCGAAATATTTAGATTCTCAAGATCCTGATTATTTAGGGAAGCACTGTATGGAGAATATAAATTCTGAGTTTCCCAAAATAGTAAAAAAAGGAGATATTATTGTTGCCGGCAAAAACTTTGGCTGTGGTTCATCAAGAGAACATGCTCCTTTAGCAATCAAAGGTTGCAGAATTTCGGTTGTAATTGCTAAAAGTTTTGCCCGAATTTTTTATCGTAATGCAATTAATATAGGGCTTCCTATTCTCGTTTTGGAAGAGGCAGATAGAATAAAGAGTGGAGACTTTTTAAAAGTAGATTTATCCCAGGGTAAAATCTTTAATCTTTCTAAAAATGAGGAGTACAGCTGTTCACCTTTTTCTTCATTTATGGAGGAGATTATTAAAGCTGGAGGATTGATTAATTGGATAAAGAAAGGAAGAAAGAATGAAGAAATATAAAATTGCGGTAATTCCTGGTGATGGGACAGGACCGGAGGTAATCAGAGAAGGACTTAAAGTTCTGGAGGCAGTTTCTCAAAAATTCAACTTTTCTTATGAGAAAGCTACTTATGATTTAGGGGCAGAGCGTTTTTTAAAGACAGGAGAGGCTTTGCCTGATTTAGTTTTAAAAGAATTAGCCGGTTTCGATGCTATTTATCTGGGGGCAATTGGGGACCCAAGAGTAAAACCGGGGATTTTAGAGAAAGGGATTCTTCTTAAATTAAGATTTCATTTTGACCAGTATATAAATTTAAGACCGGTCACTCTTTATGACACTCGGTTTTGCCCTTTAAAAGATAAAAAAGAAAAGGATGTAGATTTTGTGGTAGTAAGGGAAAATACAGAAGGTCTTTATTGTGGGGCAGGAGGGTTTTTAAAAAGAAATACGCCCGATGAGATAGCGATTCAGGAAAGTATTAATACTTATAAAGGGGTGGAACGAGTGGTAAGGTTTGCTTTTGAATATGCACGGGAGAGAAATAAAAAGAGAAAAGTGACATTATGTGGAAAGACGAATGTTTTAACTTATGCTTTTGATTTATGGGAAAGAGTTTTTTATAAAGTAGGCAAGGACTATCCTGATATTGAGAAAGACTATGCTCATGTTGACGCTACCTGTATGTGGATGGTAAAAAATCCTCAAATGTTTGATGTAATTGTAACAGATAATATGTTTGGAGATATTATCACTGATTTAGGAGCGATAATTCAAGGAGGTATGGGTATAGCTGCCGGTGCAAATATTAATCCAGAAGGTGTTTCTATGTTTGAGCCAATTGGGGGAAGTGCTCCCAAATACACAGGAAAAAATGTGATTAATCCTTTAGCGGCAATTTGCGCCCTTTCTTTAATGCTTGATTTTTTAGGAGAAAAGCAAGCCTCTTTACAGATTGAGGAGGCTGTTAAAAGAGTGGTAAGAGAAAAATTAAAAAGTTTATCAGCAGGAAAGATGGGGTATACAACAGAAGAGATAGGAGATTTAGTAGTTAAGTATTTGTTGTGATGAGGAAATTTAATGTTGCAGTAATTGGAGTAGGTGCGGTAGGGGTTGAAATTTTGCGGATTTTAAAAGAGAGAAATTTCCCTATTAATGATTTAAGAGTCTTTGCTCGTTCTTCCCGAGTTATAGAAGTTGATGGCGAGAGTTTCCAGGTAGAGGCAATAGAGAAGGAAAATTTTTCCCATATCGATATTGCTCTTTTTGCCGGAACTGAGGGCGAAAAAGGCGCCTCCCGTCTGTATGCTCACAAATTTATCAATGAAGGTGCGGTAGTAATAGATAATGGCTCTGATTTTCGTCTCAAGGAAGACGTCCCTTTAATTGTTCCTGAGATAAATAAAGAGAAAATTTTTGCTCACAGAGGATTAATTGCTAATCCTAATTGCACAACAATTCAGATGATTGTCAGTTTAGCAGGAATTTATAAAGAATTGGGATTAAAAAAAATAATTTTAACCAGCTTCCAGGCAACCTCAGGGGCAGGGAAAAAAGCAGCCCTAAGCTTGTGGGAGGAGAGTAAAAAGATTGTGGAGAAAAATAAAGATAAGGAGTTTAGTGAAATAGATAAAAAATTAAAAGGAGAGTTTCCTGTTTTTGGCGCCCAAATCGCCTTTAATGTTATTCCTCAAATTGGTTCTTTTAAAGAGGAGAATTACACAACTGAGGAGTGGAAAGTAGTAAAAGAGACACATAAAATTTTAGAAGATACATCAATAAGAATTACAGCAACTTGCGTAAGGGTTCCTACATTTACATCTCACTGTGAAGCAATATATTTTGAGACAGTTAAAGATGCTGATTTGGGAGAGGTAAAAGAAATTTTACGTAAGTCAGAAGGAATTAGGTTTTTAGAGAATAGTTATCCCTTTCCTTTAGATGCAGAAGGAACAGATTTAGTATATGTTTCTCGTTTAAGAAGAGATATGTTCACGAAAAATTCTTTCTGGGTTTGGTCAGTTGCCGATAATTTAAGAAAAGGTGCCGCTTTAAATGCTGTCCAGATTGCGGAGGAATTTATTTCCTCTCTCTAATTTTTATCCTTAACTTACATAGAATTTGCGGCCGTGAAGTTATGTGTAAGTATTTAAGCAGGGTTGTTTTCTTCTCAGTTTAAGATAAAATAAAATTGGATGAGAAAAAAGTTATTTCTTTTTTTTAATTCTTCTATTTTTCGAATTTTTTTTATTGTTTTTGGTTTTCTTCTTTTGATTTTTTTAAGATTAAAGTCAGGTTTTTTTGAGTTCTCCTTGGGATATTTTTATATAGTTCTTGTTGCTTTAACAGGATTCTGGTTTGGGATAAAAGGAGGACTTATCGGTGCCGGTTTTGCTTCCTTGATTTTTGTGTTCGAGGTAAATATTTTTAAATATTGGGCATTTCGTGATTTAGCAGTAAAGAATATGTTTTTTCGCTTCTTTATCTATTTTCTTACGGGTTTAGGATTGGGGTATTTATCTAATATAGAGAAAAAGCTTAAAGAAAGCCTTAAAAATTTAGCCTATTATGATGAGCTTACCAGATGTATTAATTTTCGCTGGACAATGAAGATTTTAGAAAAGGAAATAGATAGAGCCGCGCGTTACAAGAAGGAACTCAGTATTATTATGGTAGATATTGATCATTTTAAAAAAATAAATGATACTTATGGGCATCTTGCCGGAAACTTTATCCTTAAAGAATTTGCACGTATTGTGAAGGAGAATGTAAGAAATATCGATGTGGTAGGAAGATACGGAGGAGAAGAATTCTTAATTATTCTTCCTGAGGCGGGGATTGAGGAGGCTAAAATAGTGAGTGAAAGAATCAGGGAAAAATTGTCCCAGAAAGAGATAAAAATACCTAATTCTTCAGATGTAATTAAAATAAAGTTCAGTGCCGGCATTGCCTGTTTTCCTTATAATGGCAAGACTATTAACGAATTGATTGGTGTGGCAGATAATGCTTTGTATCAGGCAAAAAGAAAAGGAAGAAATCGAGTGGTCTGGGATAGAAGGAGATGGATAAGAATAACTCCGCTTTCTTCGGTGAGGTTAGAAATAATAGGTGACAGAGAAACAAAAATACTGAATATCTCCTCGAGAGGAGCCTTATTGCTTTTTCCAGAGAAATTAGAGGAGAAGGAGTTGCTCTGTCATATTCATTTTTCTGATAAAGAGAGTTATAAAATTCCTTGCAAGGTTATTCATCAAAGTAAGCATTCAGCACAGTTATATAAGGTAGGAGTATATTTTGTCGAACCTTTGCCCAAAATTTGATAAAGAAAAAAAGCGATTAAATAGGAAGTTAATAAAATGAGGCCGGCCAACAACATATTCGAGCTTATAGGAAAGACCCCCATTGTAAAGCTGAGTTGGCTTTCTCAAGAAACAAAAGCAGATGTGTTTGCGAAGTTAGAATTTTTCAACCCTTTTTTTAGCATAAAAGATAGAGTAGCTTGGGCGATGATTGAAGAAGCAGAGAAGAAAGGCTTAATTAAGAAAAATACTATAATTATTGAGGCTACAAGTGGCAATACCGGGATTGCTTTGGCAGGTGTTTGCCGAGCTAAGGGATATAAAGTAATTATTGTTATGCCGGATAATGTTCCTCAGGAAAGAATTAAACTTCTCAATATCCTTGGGGTTCAAGTAATGCTTACCCCTGCCAAAAGAGGAATGGAGGCAGCAATTAAAAAGGTGAAGTTACTTACTGAGAAGCTTTCTAATACTTTTGTGCCTGACCAGTTTAAGAATTTGGCTAATCCTCGAATTCATGAATATACTACTGCCCGAGAGATTCAGCAAACTATGAAGAGGGTAGATGTGGTTATTTGCGGGATAGGTACAGCAGGAACAATTACCGGTATAGCAAAATTCTTCAAAAAAAGAAGAAAAAAGACTAAGATAGTAGGAGTAGAGCCTCAAAAAAGTGCTGTTCTCTCAGGAGGAGGTGCAGGTAAACACAAGATTTTTGGCATTGGAGCTGGATTTATCCCTCCTCTTTTAGAGAGGGAATTAATTGATGAGATAGTTACTATTTCAGACAAAGAGGCGATGAAAATGAGTCAGGAAATAGCTTGCCGAGAGGCAATATTGTGTGGTATATCCAGTGGAGCAGTAGCATGTGCAGCTTTAAAAATAGCACAGAAGAGAAAGGTAAGGGGGAAAAGGCTTCTTTTAATTTTTGCTGATTCTCTGGAAAGATATTTGTCTTTTTTATGAGAAAAGATTTAAGAGAAGATATAGAAAAATTAAAAAAAGAAAAGAAAGCTGTAATTTTAGCTCATAACTATCAGATTCCTGAAATTCAAGACCTGGCTGATTTTGTAGGAGATTCTTTTGAATTGGCAAAAATCTCCAAGAGTTTAGAGGGGAGACTGATTATCTTTTGTGGAGTAAGATTTATGGCCGAAACTACAAAAATTCTTTCTCCCGAAAAAAAGGTACTTCTTCCTTCTGATACTGCCGGATGTCCTTTAGCAGAGATGGTAAAGGAGAAAGACATTATTTTTTTAAAAGAGAAATATCCTGATGCCTGGATAGTAACTTATGTTAATTCTTCAGCAGGAATCAAAGCCTTATCTGATGTATGTTGCACTTCGGCAAATGCGGTTAAGGTGGTGAAGAATATTCCTGCTCAAAAAGTCATCTTTATCCCGGATAAGAATTTAGGCTGGTGGGTTAAGAAGAATGTTCCTCAAAAAGAGATTATTTTATCCGAGGGGTATTGTTATGTTCATCAGGGTTTTTCTCTTCAGGATTTAGAAAGGGTTAATGCTCTTTATCCAGAAGCGGAGATTTTAGTCCATCCAGAGGCACCCCCTTCAGTTTTAGAAAAAACAAATTTTGTGCTTTCTACCTCCGGAATGCTTAAGCGAGCCAGAGCCTCTTTGAGCAACAAATTCATTATTGGTACGGAAGAGGGTCTTATTTATAAACTTAAGAAAGAAAATCCTTATAAAGAATTTTATTCTTTGGGGATTCCTCGCATCTGTCAGGATATGAAGAAGATTACTCTGGAGGCTCTTTTAAATAGCTTAGAAAATGAGGTTTTTGAGATTCATCTTAAAAAAGAAGTGATTAGTAGGGCAAAAAGGGCATTAGAGAGAATGTTTGAATATAGCTAAATGAGATGCACCAGATGTAAAGGAGAAGCTCAGATAAATTTAAGAGTCTATAATCTTAAACTTTGTGAAGGTTGTTTCTTAGATTTTTTTTCTCGTCGTGTAAATTCTACAATAGAAAAATTTAAAATGGCTAATTTAAAAGATAAAATTCTGGTAGCAGTTTCAGGGGGGAAAGACAGTCTTTCTTTATGGAGCATACTTGATGATTCAGGCTATAATACTCAAGGCTTGTATATTAATCTGGGGATAGAAGGATTTTCATATGAGGCAGAGGAAAAAGTAAAAAAATTTTCCAAAAGTCGGGGATTAAGACTTAAGATAGTGAAGATTCAGGATATTTTTGGAAAGGGGATAAAAGAATTAGCCAAAATAGCACATCGTCAGGCCTGTCGTGTATGTGGGATGATAAAACGGTACATTATGAACCAGGAGGCAGAAAAATTTGATTCTATTGCTACCGGTCACACCCTTGATGATGAAGCAGCATCTTTATTAGGGAATATTCTTTACTGGAGAAGGAGTTACTTGGGGGGGCAGTCTCCTGTATTAGAGGAAGAAGGAAGCCTGAAGAGAAAAATAAAACCTTTCAGTTTTACAACTGAAGAAGAAATCGTTATTTATGCTCGTCTTAAAGGTATAGATTTTTTAAAAGAGGTATGTCCTTTAAGTAAAGGTGCAACATCTTTTATATATAAGGAAGTATTTAATTTACTGGAAGAAAGAATGCCCGCAATAAGATTAAGCTTTTATAAGGAATTTTTAAGAAGAAAGGTATTTAAAAAGGAAGATGTTAAATTGACCCCCTGTAGGATTTGTGGATATCTTACAGTTGACTCGGTATGTAATTTCTGTAAGTTAAAAGAGAAAGTTGCTTTTTTTCAAAGTAAGGAGGCAAAATGTTAGAAGAAAGGACCATTACTCAGGCTATTATTGATAGCTTTTATTCTAAGTTGAAGAGAAACCTTGAGGTGGATGTAGCAATATGCGGAGCAGGGCCTTCAGGGCTGGTATGTGCGATAGAGTTGGCTAAAAGAAAAAGAAAAGTAGCTATCTTTGAGAAAAAGTTATCTATTGGAGGAGGAATGTGGGCAGGAGGAATGTTTTTTAATGAGATTGTAGTGGAGAAAGAAGCAAAAGGTATTCTTGAAGAAGCAGGAGTTTCTCTTAAGGAATACAAAAAAGGTTATTTCGTTGCTGATGCTGTAGAGTGCGTTTGTGCTTTGGGGTTTGAGGCAAAAAAAAGAGGTGTTGGTATTTTTAATGGGATAGAGACTGAGGATGTTTTAATCAGGAAAAATAGAGTTACAGGTTTGGTAATTAACTGGACAGTAGCAAAAATTTCAAATCTTCTTGTAGACCCTCTCTCAATAAAAGCAAAATTTGCTGTTGACGCTTCCGGGCACGATGCTTATATAGCAAGAATTGTAAAAGAGAAGGCAGGGATAAAATTTAAAATGAAAAAGTTGGTTTTTAAAGAGAGTTCTCTTTGGGCAGAAAAGGCAGAGAAATTAGTAGAGAAATATACTCAGGAAATCTGCCCAGGACTTTTTGTTTGTGGGATGGCGGTTAGTTCTGTATTTGGATTACCACGTATGGGTCCTGTTTTTGGAGGTATGCTTACCTCAGGTAAAAAATGCGCCTCTTTAATTTTAAATTCTTTTAAGAAATGAAGAGAAAAGTTGCTATTCTTTTAAGTGGAGGGATTGATTCATCGTTTGCCTGTTATCTTCTTTTAAAAAAAGGATTTTCTCCTGTAGGGATAACATTTAAAAATGGGTATAATTTTTCTTTTAATTGTGAGCGTGCTCATCATATATGCGCAAAATTAGGTATTCCTTATTATGTTATAGATATTAAGAAGGAGTTTAAAAAAATAGTAATAGATTATTTTCTTACCAGTTATCTTCAAGGTTTAACTCCCAATCCCTGTGTGATATGCAATCGTTATATAAAATTTGGCATTCTGGTTAACTATGCAAAAAATTTAGGATGCGGGTGTATTGCTACCGGGCACTACGTGAAAACCTTTAGAGAAAATGGTAGATTAATCTTGATGCGGGGGAAGAGCATTTTTAAATCTCAAGAGTATTTTTTAGCCGGAGTAGCCCCTCAAGTTTTGGGAAAGGCGATATTCCCTTTAGAAAATTATACCAAGGAGGAGGTGAAAAAAGAGATAAAGAAATTAGGTATTTATCCTTTTTCTATGAATGAGAGTAAGGATATCTGTTTTATAGAAGATGATTATCGGGAATTTATTCGTTCCCAGATTAAAAATCATAACGATTATAGGGGCAACATAAAAGATATTAAGGGAAACCTTTTGGGCGTCCATACAGGGATTTATCGGTTTACTTATGGGCAAAGAGAGGGCTTAGGTGTGAGGGGAATTCATCCTTTATATGTGAAGGATATAAACCCTAAAACTAAGGAAGTTATTGTTGCTGAGAAAGAATTAATTTTGAAAAAAGAGTTTAAAGTTAAAGATTTAAATTGGTTTTATCCACGCAAAAATTATAAGAATTTGAAAGTAAAATTGCGTTATAATAGTTTTCCTCTTAACTGTTCTGTAGAAATGGAGGGTGAGGACAATTTAATATGTGCGCTGGAAGAAAAAGATATACCTTCTCCGGGGCAATTTGCTGTGTTTTATGAGGGGGATAAGGTAGTAGTAGCAGGATTTATTGCTTGAAAGGCACAATGAAGGCTTTAGCATTGTTTTCCTTGGGTTTAGATAGTATCCTGGCAACAAAAATTATAAAAGATTCGGGAATAAGTTTAGAGGCAATTCATTTTGTTAGTGAGTTTTTCCCTTTAACGAAAAAAAGAGAAGAACTCCTTTCGTTTTTTACAAAAAAATTAAATGTTTCCTTAACTATAAAGGATATATCACGAGAACTTATCGAAATTGTGAAAGTTCCTCGCTATGGGTATGGTAAAAATTTAAATCCCTGTATTGATTGTAAAATTTTAATGTTTAGGAAAGCAAAGGAATTTATGAAGAGAATAAATGCTGATTTTATTGTAACGGGAGAAGTGTTAAATGAACGCCCTTTCACCCAACGCAAAGGAATTTTTGAACTTATTGAGAAGGAAACACAACTGGAAAAATTAATTTTAAGACCGCTTTCCGCAAGACTTCTTAAAACCACAATTGTTGAGGAGAAAAAATGGATAGATAGAGAGAAACTTTTAAGTTTTAAAGGAAAATCACGCAAGCCCCAGATAGAACTGGCAAAAAAATTGGAGGTGTATTTTTATCCTCAGCCAAGCGGGGGCTGTCTCCTCACCGACCCTTTTTATGCCCGACGGCTTAAAGATTTGTTAAAATATACTTCTGACTTTACTTTGGACGATATAAAACTTTTAAAGATAGGAAGGCACTTTCGAATTTCTAATTCTGCTAAGTTAGTTATTTTTCGCAATGAAGAAGAGAAAAAGATATTAAAAGATTTTTCTTGTGATAATTTTATAAAGTTCTTTTCTCAGAAAGGGGATTTTTTTTCTTTAGGAATAGGAAAATTTAGAAAGGAAGACATTAATCTGTCAGCAAGGATTGTGGCTTTTTATTTGAAATCAAACAGGATAAGGATATTTGATAAAAGAGAGGAAGATATTTCTGTTGTGCCTTTAGCCAAGCAAAGGTTAGAAGAATATAGAATATAAAGAAAGGAGGAGAAATGAATAAAGAAAGAATTCTTATTGTGGATGGAGATGAATATGTAAGGAGGATGTTGGCAAGAAGTTTGGAAAAAAAATATTTAGTCTATACTTCTCCTTCCTTTAAGGAAGCACTGGGTATCTTTCGTGAGATTCCTTTTAACGTAATAATTACAGAGATAGATACTCCCGAGATAAAAGGTATAGAAGTGGTGCGTAAGTTTAAAGAAATAAGAACAGATACAACGATTATTGTAGTTACCGGTTATGACTCTATTCCTTTAGCCATAGAAGCAATGAGAGAAGGAGCTTATGATTATCTTACCAAGCCTTTTAATATGGATGAGTTGGAGTTGGTTATTCTTCATGCTTTGGAAAGACAACAGTTAATGGAGGAAGTTCGCGAAAGAAAGCTACCTTCCAGATTAGGTATTTTAGATGATATTACCGGAGTTTATAATTGTAAATATTTTGAAGAGTTATTAAGACAGGAAGTTGCCCGGGCGGCTCGCTACCCTCAGAAATTCTCTCTTTTGTTAATTGAGGTTGATGATTTTGATAAGTTTAGAGAAAATTATGGAGAAAAAGAGGCAGAAATTCTTTTAAGAAACATAGCAAAAATAATCCTTAATAAAACTCGAATTACAGACTTTCCCGCGCGTTATAAAGATGCTACCTTTTCTATGATTACTCCTCATACCGATAAAAAAGGAGCTTCTACTGTTGCCGCACGATTGTTAGGGTTAATTTCTAAGGAGGATTTTGTATTGGAGAATGGAGGTGTAGCAAAGGTTACTGTCAGTATTGGTATTTCTACCTTTGATGACGATGCTACTTCGGCAGCTCAATTAATTGAGAAGGCAGAAGAAGCTTTATACCAGGCAAAAAGATTAGGTAGAAATAGAGTTTGTCTTTTTGGGAAAAGCTCTGAGGAGGAGAATTTAATTTGAAAAAGGCAGATTGTGGGTTAAAATAATTCTCTATGAGTTATTTAGGAATTGATTGGGGAGGGACCTTTATTAAGATAGGATTACTAAAGAAGGGGAAGGTCCAAAAGAAAATAGTTTTCTCCTCTCGAAAGTTAATAAAAAAACAGATTTTTCTGCAAAGGTTGGAGGAGTTAAAGAAAAAATTTTCCTCCTTTAAAGCGGTAGGGATAGGGGCTCCAGGAATAGTTGATATAAAAAAAGGCTCTATCTACTATCTTCCTAATGTAGAAGGTTGGGAGAATTTTCCTCTGAGGAGAAGTTTAGAAAAGATATTTAAAGTTCCTGTATTTGTAGATAATGATGCTAATCTATTTGGCTTGGGAGAATTGAAAAAAGGAGTAGCGCAAGGCAAAAAAAGAGTGATATTCCTGACCTTAGGAACAGGAGTAGGTTCCTCAGTAGCGTTGGAAGGAAAGATTGTAAGAGGTGAAAACAGTGCTTTTGAATTAGGGCATGTTCCTTTAATTTTAAAAGGGAGAAGATGCAGTTGTGGGTCTTCTGGATGCATCGAGACATTTGTAGGGGCAAAGTATTTAAGGAGAAAATATTGTCATCTAAAAGGAGAGAATGTAGAGGTGGTGGAGATTTTTCAGAGAGCAAAGAATAAGGAGAGAGAGGCTCTTTCTTTATGGGATGAGGTGGGATATTATTTAGGAAGGTTCTTGGCGGGAATGATTAATATCTTTAATCCAGAGATGATAGTTTTAGGAGGAGGGGTATCAGGAGCTTTTTCTTTTTTTAAAAATTCTCTCTGGAAGGCGATAAAAAAGTATACTATGTGGCCTCATCTTAAAAACTTAAAAATAAAAAAAGCAAGACTTAAGGATAGTGCTCTTGTTGGCGCTTCTATTTTAGCCCAAGAAAGCTTAAGAAAGGAGTTAAAATGAAAGTTTTTATTGATACGGCAAATTTGGAGGAGATAAAAAAAGCAAATTCTTTAGGAATTTTAGATGGAGTAACGACCAATCCCACACTTTTGGCTAAAGAGAAAAACGAGCCTTTCAAGCAACTGGAGGAAATCTGTCGCATAGTCGATGGTCCGGTGAGTGCAGAGGTAATCGCTTTAGATTGTGAAGGAATGGTTAAAGAAGCAAAGAAGTTAGCCGAGATTTCTTCCCATATCGTGATTAAAATCCCTTCCACTGTGGAGGGGCTTAAGGCTACTAAAATTTTAACCTCCTTAGGCATTAAGACGAATCTTACTTTATGTTTTTCTGCCTCACAGGCAGTTTTAGTAGCTAAGGCAGGAGCAACATATGTTTCTCCCTTTGTGGGAAGATTGGATGATATTTCCGGGGAGGGGATGGATTTGGTAAGGGATATAAGATTGATTTATGACAATTACCATTTTTCTACCCAGATTCTTGTAGCCTCCATCCGTCATCCTATACATTTCCTGGAGGCTTTACGTATCGGTGCTGATTGTGCGACTTTACCTTTTTATGTTATTGAGAAACTTATGCAACATCCTTTAACTGAGAAAGGAATCCAGAGATTTTTGGACGACTGGAAGAAATTAAAAGAAGCTCTTAAAAAGTGAGAAGAAAAAGAATTTTCTTATTGGGAATTTTTTCTCTTTTAAGTTTTTCTATTTATTCTCAAGAAAGAAAAATAAGTTTTCCTGTAGTAATTGATGCAGAAAAAGTTAACTTTCTTCAGGAAGAGAAAAAAGTAATTGCCCAGAATAATGTAAAGATAAAATATGAAGATATTACAATTACTTCTGATAAAGCTATTTATGATGCCGAAAATAATAAAGCGTATTTAGAAGGAAATGTAAAGATAGTTTCTCCTAAAGGAGAGGTTTCTGTTTCTTCTGCGGAATATGATTTTGAGAAAAAACAGGCAAAGATGAAAAAAATGCGGATAGAGTTTCTCCCTTTTTACGGAGAGGCAAAAGAGGCTCGAAAAACAAAAGATACATACTTGCTTGAGAAAAGTTATATTACTACTTGTAATTTAAAAAACCCTCATTACCGGCTGGAGGCAAGAAAAATTATTATTTATCCTAAAAAAAGGATAAAAGCTAAATCGGTAACACTTTATATAGGGAAAGTTCCTGTTTTTTATTTTCCTTATTATACACAATCTTTAAAAAATAAATCCTTTCCCTTTCAGGTTTCAGGAGGAAAAAATAAAGATTGGGGGTATTATTTGCTTACCCGTTACCGCTATCGTGATTCGGAAAATTCTAAAGGAAGATTAATTTTTGATGAATATGAGAAGAGAGGGGAAGGATTGGGACTGACTCATTCTCTGAAAAATAGTTCAGGAAGCACGCTTTTTAAACTTTATTATTTGGAGGATAAATTTTATAAAGAAAAGAGGTTACCTTCTTATGTTCCTTTTCACAGGTATCTTGGAGAGTTTTCTTATAATTTTAGAAAAGATAATTTATCTGCAACCGGTGAGTTTAGTAAATTTTCTGATAAAGATTTTAAAAAAGATTTTTTCTTTCGTGAGTATGAAGTAGAACCTCATCCCTTTTCCTATATGTTTTTTGATTATTCTTTAACAAACTCTTCTCTATCTTTGTTATTTCGCAAGAGAGCCAATCGTTTTTTTGAAGAGACTGAATATCTTCCTAAAATTGAATATAATTTTTATAAACAGAAAATAAAGGATAAATTACCCCTCTATTTTCAGTCAAAGACTGAATTTTCCAATCTTACAAAAAGAAATGCAGACTCTTCTTTTAAAGATGAAAGTTTAAGATTTTACACACAAAATATTTTTAGTTTATCCTCAGCTATAAAATGGTTGAGAATTATACCTTACACCGGAGCAGATTTTACTTATTATTCAAAAGATATTTATAAAAAAAGTAGAGAAAGAGTAGTTTTTAGAAGTGGTGTTGATTTAAGCACCAAACTCTGGAGAATTTTTGATGCCAATTTTAATATTTTAGGAGAAAATATTTCTAAATTGCGTCATACAATTACTCCTATTTTAAGTTATGAATATATCCACCCCCCCACAACTTCAGGTAATCAGCTTTTTCAATTTGATGAGATTGATTCTATATCCCGTAAAGACTCTTTATATTTCACCTTGGAGAATATAGTGGAGGCAAAAAACGATAAAAGGAAATGGACATTTTTATATTTCTCTCCTACCTTGGAGTATAAAATAAAAGAGAAAAATAAAGGGTCTCATTTTGATAATCTTAAGATAGATTTGGAGGTTTATCCTAAAAGAAATTTATCCCTGGATTCCGATTTCTTTTATGACTTCAACAAGCGTGTTTTTAAAGAGGCAAATGTTGATGTAGGAATTGAAGGCGCCAGATATAGAGTCTCTTTTGGGCATCGCTATGCAAGAGAAGAAAGTTCTCAGTCAACACTTTCTTTATATTATAAAATAAGTCCTAAATGGGAATTTAAGAATTATTTGCGTTATGAGTTTAAAGAGAGCTGTTTTAGAGAGCAACAGTATATTTTAAGAAGGGATTTGCATTGTTGGCTTATGGATATAGGACTGGATATAGATAAAGAAAAAAATTTGACTTTTTGGTTGATATTCAGAATTAAAGCATTCCCTAAGGTTCATTTTGGGCTGGAACATACCTATCATGGGGCAAAAAAAAGCTATTAAAAGTTATAGAATTTCGGTAGTAGGCTGTGGACATGTGGGATTAGTTACCGGAGTTTCTCTGGCAGAATTAGGCCATAAGGTTATTTGTATAGATAATAATCAGAAAAAAGTTAAGAGTTTGAACAGTCTCAAATTACCTTTTTATGAGCCAGGACTCTACGAGTTATTTAAAAAGAATTTTGAGAAAAAATCTCTTAAGTTTACTCATTCTTTGGTTTATGCTGTTAAAAATAGTGAAGTAATCTTTATTGCTGTAGGAACCCCTTCTAATCCTGATGGCTCAGCAGATTTATCCGCTATAGAAAACGTTTCTTATCAGATTGCTCGCAGTTTAAATTCTTACAAATTAATTGTAGAAAAGTCTACCGTTCCGGTGCAGACTGGATTTAAAGTGAAAGAAACTATCATTCGTTTTCGAAAAAATAATACTTCATTTGATATAGCTTCTAATCCTGAGTTTTTAAGGGAAGGAAAAGCACTTTATGATTTCTTTTATCCAGCAAGAATTGTGATTGGAGTGGAGTCAAAGAGGGCGGAAAAAATTTTAAAAGAGATTTATGCTCCTTTAAAAACTAAGATTGTAGTTACTGATATCAATACTGCTGAGCTCATAAAGCATGCATCTAATTCGTTTCTGGCTACCAAGATTTCTTTTATGAATGCGGTAGCAAGAATTTGTGACTTGGCAGGAGCAGATGTAAAAAAAGTTTCTGAAGCGGTGGGATTAGACCCCCGTATAGGAGGAGATTTTTTAAACGCAGGAATTGGATGGGGAGGAAGTTGTTTTCCTAAGGATTTAGAGGCATTTAGATATATTTCAAAGAAATTGGGATATGATTTCAGTTTGCTTGAAGAGGTGAAAAGAATAAACAATGAACAAAAAATTTATTTTGTAGAGAAGGTAAAAGAATCCCTCTGGATTCTTAAAGATAAAAAAATTGCCGTCTTGGGGTTATCGTTTAAGCCAGATACTGACGATTTACGTAACGCTCCTTCTTTAGATATTATAGAGAGTTTTCTTCAGGAGGGGGCAAAGATTGTAGCCTATGATCCCCAGGCAAATAAGGAGGCAAAAAAAATATTTAGGAAAAGAATAAATTTTGCTAAGGATGCATATGAGGCAGCTAAATCCGCAGATTGCCTCTGTCTTTTAACCGAATGGAAGGAGTTTAAGAATTTAGATTTTATAAGAATTAAGAAGCTTATGCGTGTACCTATAATTGCTGATGGAAGGAATATGTTTGAAAGAAAAGACGTAGAAAAGCTGGGTTTTACCTACATAGGGATAGGAAGATGAGTATTTATAGAGAATTAGGAGAAAAGATAAGAAAAAAGGAAGCAAAGATATGTATTGTAGGATTAGGTTATGTAGGCCTTCCTCTTGTTTTGGCATTCTTGGAGAAAGGATTTTTTGTTTATGGTTTAGATACTAATTCTTCTCGAATAAATCGACTTAAGAAGGGTATAAGTTATATTGTTGATGTGGATTTTAGACGTCTACTTTTTTTTATCAAGAAAGGTAAATTCTTCCCTACCACAGAGAAGAAGATTATTTTACAGGCGGATGTAATTATTATCTGTGTGCCTACGCCTTTAAGAAAAGTCAAAATTCCAGATATCTCTTATATTGTCTCAGCAGCTAAGGCAATAAAAGAATATTTGAGAAAAGGGCATTTAGTTATTCTGGAGAGCACATCTTTTCCTACCACTACCAGAGAGGTAGTTTTTCCTATACTGAAAAAATCAGGGCTAAAGGAGGAAGATTTTTTCTTGTGTTTTTCTCCGGAGAGAGTAAATCCTGGAGATAAAAAATTCAGGCTGGAGAAGATTTCTAAGATTGTGGGGGGAGTAAATAGAAAATCCTCAAGATTAGCTAAACTTCTGTATTCACAGATTATAAAAAAAGTATATGTAGTCCCCTCTCCAGAGATAGCCGAAACTGCAAAATTGTTAGAGAATACTTTTCGGTTAGTAAATATTGCTTTAGTGAATGAGTTTGCTCTTTTATGCCACAAATTAAAGATTGATGTGTGGGGGGTAATCAAAGCAGCAGAGACCAAACCTTTTGGATTTATGGCTTTCTGGCCCGGGCCGGGTATAGGAGGACATTGTATTCCCTGTGATCCTCTGTATTTATCCTGGAAGGCAAAAAAAGTAGGATTTAGGACAAGAATGATTGATTTAGCCTCTTTTGTCAATCGCTATATGCCTAAGTATGTAGTAAATCGGATAATAAATCTTTTAAAAAAGAAAGAGAAGAACCCTTCAAGAGCAAAAGTTTTGGTATTAGGAGTTACTTATAAAGAAGATGTTAAGGATTTAAGAGAATCGCCTGCTTTAGAGATTATTGAGGAGTTAAAAAGGAGAATAAAAAAGGTAGAATATTTTGACCCTTTAATCCCCTATCTTAAGATAGGGGCTCTGAACCTAAAAAGAATAGATTTTAAGCCTTCAAGGATAAAAGAATATGATTGTGTAGTAATTGTTACCGCCCACACTGATATTGATTACAATAATCTGCGGGAGAACGCAAGATTAATTTTTGATACACGTAATGTATATAAAAAGAATTTTGATAATGTGGAGAAGCTTTAATGGATGTTCTTAGAAAAAAGAAAATTCTTATTACTGGTGGGTGTGGATTCATCGGTTCACATCTATGTAAAATATTTTTAGAAAAGAATTATTATGTGATTTGTGTAGATAATTTTATTACAGGTTCAAAAGAAAATGTAGAAGAGTTTTTAAACAATTCCAATTTCAGGCTCATAAATCATGATATATCTTCCCCTTTATACCTTTCTGATAAAATAGATTGGGTTTTCCATTTTGCTTCCCTTGCTTCCCCTTCCTATTACTTAAAATACCCCATAAAAACATTAAAATCAGGAGTTTTGGGAACTTATAATTGTTTGGGAATAGCAAAAGAAAAAAAAGTGAATTTTTTTTTAGCTTCAACTTCTGAAGTTTACGGTGACCCTCAAATTCACCCTCAACAGGAAGAGTATAACGGTAATGTAAGTATAACCGGGCCCCGCTCCTGTTACGATGAGAGCAAACGTGCTGCAGAAAGTCTAACCTATGCTTATATGCGTCAGCATAATCTTGATGTAAGAGTAGCAAGAATTTTTAATACTTATGGGCCGAAAATGAGGATAGATGATGGAAGAGTGGTTTCTAACTTTATTGTGCAGGCTTTAAGAGGTGAGGATTTAACTGTTTATGGAGAGGGCTTACAGACTCGTTCTTTTTGCTATATTGATGATTTGATAAGAGGAGTGTTAAAGATGATGGAAGTTGATTATAAGATGCCAATAAACTTAGGTAATCCTCAAGAAGTTAGAATAATTGATTTGGCACACTTAATTTTAAAACTAACTGGTTCTTCATCGAAGATAAAATTTTTACCTTTGCCAGAGGATGACCCAAAGAAAAGAAAACCTGATATAAAGAAAGCAAAAGAAATTTTAAACTGGCAACCACAGGTCAGTTTAGAAGAAGGCTTGAAGAAAACAATAGAGTATTTTAAGGAGAAGATTAAAAATGCTTGATTATTTAGGAATCTTTAGAGAATTCAATAAGAAAAAAATTAAATATATTGTTGTAGGAGGATTAGCGGTGAATCTCTATGGAATTCCTCGCATGACTTATGATATTGACCTTCTTCTTAAAATGGGAGATGAGAATTTGAAGAAATTTGTTGTCCTTCTTAAAAAATGGGGATTTAGGCCTAAACCTCCTGTAGATATTATGGATTTTTGTAAAAAAGGAAAAAGAGAAATCTGGATAAAAGAGAAAAATATGAGAGCCTTTAATTTGTACAATCCTTCGTGGGCTTTGTCGGAAATTGATATAATTATCAATACGCCCGTTAATTATGAGCAAGCAAAGAAAAATATAAAATATGTAAAGCTCTCCAATGTAAAAATACCTTTGATTGGTATAGAGGATTTAATAAAAATGAAAAAAAAATCTTGCAGAAAACAGGATAAGATTGATTGTAGATACCTTAAAAAAATCTTAGATTATGAGGGAAGGATTTAGCTATCATTTAAGTTTCAAAAAAATAAAAGAATATCGAAAAGTTTCTTCAAAAAACAAACTTTTATGGTTATATTATGGAAATCTTTTAAGGCATAAATACCCAAAAAAAATAGTTAAGAGGCACAAGATTTTTAGAGGGGATACTCTATAAAAATGGAAAAATTTAAGGTTCCTTTAATTGATTTAAAAAGAGAATATACATTTTTAAAAAGGGAGATAAAAAAACAGATAGATGATTGCCTTAAGATGCATCATTGGATTTTAGGGGAAAAAACAGAAGAATTGGAGAAAAAAATGGCAAGGTATTTAGGGGCAAATTTTGCTATTGGCGTAGCCTCAGGCACAGATGCTTTAATTTTGTCTTTAAGAGCGTTAGCAATAAAAATTAAAAAGAAAGAATTTTTTGAAAAAAAAGATGAGATTATTACTACCCCTTTAACTTTTATTGCTACTGCTGAGGCAATTATAAGAAGTGGGGCAACTCCTGTATTTGTGGACATAGATTCTGAGACTTTCAATATAAGTCCTCCGGCGGTGGAGAAAGCAATTAGCAAAAACACACAAGGAATTGTTGTTGTTCATCTTTATGGTCGAGCCTGCCCGATGACTTCTATTTTAAAAATTGCCAGAAAATATAATCTTTTTGTTGTTGAAGATTGTGCGCAGAGTTTTGGAGCAGAGTTTAAAGGAAGAAAATTAGGTACCTGGGGTGATTTGGGGGCTTTCAGTTTTTTCCCTTCAAAGAATTTAGGTGCCTATGGAGATGCAGGGATGGTTACAACTAATAATTTAAGTTTGGCTCGGTTGGTTACTTATTTAAGAAACCATGGGCAAAAAAGAAGATATGAGGCTTCCTATATTGGATATAATTCTCGTTTAGATTCTCTTCAGGCAGCAATTTTGCTGGCAAAATTGAACTATATTGATAGATTTAATGGAAGAAGAATAAAAATCGCAAAAAAATATACACGTTCCTTTTTAAAAATAAAAAATTTAGTTGTTCCTTTTCTCCCTAAGGATGATTTTGAACATATTTTTCATCTTTATACTTTAAGGGTTGAAGGAAGAAGGAGAGATGAATTAGTAAATTATCTTAGAAAGAAAGGGATAGAGGCTCGTGTATACTATCCTAAGTTGCTCTCTTTTATGAAAAGAATTTCTTCTTTGGCTAAGGTAAAAAATATAGAGAATACCTTAAAAATACATAAGGAAATTTTTTCTCTCCCTATTCATCCTTTCCTGGAAGACGTTCAGGTGAAGTATGTAGTTTCTAAAGTAGAAGAATTTTTCAGATGAAAAAGTTAGCATTAATTACCGGTTCCTGTGGCTTGGTAGGAGCAGGTTGTGTAGAAATCTTTTCAAAAAGAGGTTTTAAAATTATTGGGGTGGATAATGATATGCGAGGGAAATTTTTTGGTCCTTTGGGTTCAACAAAAAAAATCAAACAATATCTTAAAGAGAAAACTGATTATATTCATTATGATTTGGATATTCGTAATGAGAAGGATATAGAAAGTCTTTTTAGAGAATATAAGTTTGATTTAATAATTCATACCGCTGCCCAGCCTTCTCATGATTGGGCAGGGGAATTCCCTCTCGTTGATTTTAAAATTAATGCTTATGCTACACTGGTTATTCTGGAAAATTTTAGAAAATATGCACCTGAGGCAGTGTTTATTTTTGCTTCAACCAACAAAGTTTATGGAGATAGAGTGAATTCGCTTCCCTTTATTGAGTTCGAAACCCGTTTTGATTTGCCCCCTCAGCATCCTCTTTATGAAGGAATAGATGAGAAGATGAGTATAGATACCACTTTGCATAGTTTTTTTGGTGTCTCAAAACTATCAGCGGATATATTGGTTCAAGAATATGGGAAATATTTTGGTTTAAAGACAGTATCCTTTCGTTGTGGCTGTATTACCGGAGGTTATCAGGCAGGAGTGGAGTCTCACGGGTTTTTATCTTATCTTGTTCGCTGTACCCTTGGAGGCCGCAGATATATAATTTATGGATATAAAGGAAAACAAGTAAGGGATAATATTCACACTTTTGATTTGGCAGATGCTTTTTACCATTTTTATCTTAATCCTAAATGTGGAGAAGTATATAATATGGGGGGAGGCCGTTTTTCTAATATTTCTCTACTTGAAGCTATCTCTCTTTGTGAAGAGATATGTAAAAAGAAATTAAATGTGGAATATTCAAATGAAGCACGTAAAGGCGACCATATCTGGTGGATTTCAAATAACTCTAAATTCATAAATAACTATCCTTCCTGGAGACTCACTTTTAAAATAGAAAGAATAATGGAAGACATTTTTGTATTTCAAAGAGAAACAATTTGAGGCCGCTGTGGATTGTTTAAGAGTTAGAAAAACGGAGTATTTATACATATGCCTGAAGAAATGAGCTGGTTCTTTCTTGTAAAGAGAATATGATTGTGTTAAAATTTTCTAAATGAAAGAGATTTCTTTTATCTCTTGTAGAAGAAAAAAAATACCTTCATTTAAGAATCTTTTTAAAAACGTTTCTTTTGGAAGATTAGATAAAATTAAAGATTCTTTAGTAGTTATTGATTATTATTGTCTTTCCCGGTACCCTCAATTTAAAGCGGATAGTTATTCCAACAAAATATTTCTTCTTTACATAGATAAAAACAATAGAAAGCCTTTAAAATATATAAATAAATGGGGGTTTTTCGACTGTATCAAAGAGGGAGATTCCTACCATGAAGTTTTAATTAAAATACAAAGGGCTAATGATTTTATAAACCTCAAAAAAGAGAATAAAAAATTAAAAGAATATATAGATTCTTTAAGGATAAAAGACATTCAACTTAATTGTTTTAATTGGCAATATTTTGTAGAAAATATTACCTCTTTTATTAAAGAAACGGAAGGGAAGAATTCATCTCTGTCTTTAATTATTTTTGATATAGACTATTTTCGCCAGATTAATGAAACCTATGGATGGGAATTTGCTAACTACATAATAAAAAAAGTAGTAAATATTGTTAGGAGCGTAGTTTCTCCCCGAGATAGAATTATTCGTTATCGTGAAGATTCCTTTGTGGTTTTGTTTCCTTTCTGTTCTCTGGAAAAGGCGAAAAAGATAGCTGAAAAAATTAAGCGACGTATCCGTCAATGTGAATTTAAGTATAAAAATCTTTCTACTCATGTAGGAATTAGTTTAGGAATTGTAAATACTGAAGAGGATAAATTACATAATTACCGAGAGATTATAATTGCCCTGGAGGAGGCACTAAGAAATTCTAAATTAGAAGGAGGGAATAGGCTCACTCTATACAGAGATTTGTTAAAAAAGACAAAAGTTTCCCCGGAGAAGATTACAGATGTGGAGAGTTTAAGGAAAAGGATACGATATTTAAATAGAGAAGTCAGCCAGAATCTTTTAGATACAGTATACGGTTTTGCTAAAGCAATAGAAATTCAGGATTTATCCACCGCACATCATGTTGAGTATGTAGCAAGAGTTGCCAAAAAAATTGCAAAGGAATTAGGATTGTCTCCTCAGCAGATTAAAGATGTTTATCATGCTGCTATCCTTCATGATTTGGGTAAAATCGGTATAAGTCCCAAGATTCTTCTTAAAAAAGGTAAGTTAAATAAAGAAGAAGAAGAGATAATAAAGACGCATCCCTGGATCGGAGCAGAGATTTTACGAGAAATTCATGCTTTGAGAGGAGCGATTCCCGCAATTCTTTATCATCATGAAAGATGGGATGGATATGGGTACCCTTTAGGGTTAAAGGGAGAAGAGATTCCTCTTTCGGCAAGGATTGTAGCATTAGCTGATGTTTATGCTGCCTTAACTAGTAAGAGGCCTTATCGTAAAGCCTTCTCCAAAGAGAAAGCTATACAAATAATAAAAAAAGGAAGAGGAAAAAACTTTGACCCCCAAATTGTGGATATTTTCTTAAGAATGATTAAAGAATGAGAAAAGAGTTGGTTTTTATGAAAGAAGCATTAAAGGAAGCAAAAGTTGCTTTAGAGAAAAAAGAGATTCCTGTAGGGGCAGTGGTAGTTTTTAAAGATAGAATTATTGCTCGAGCTTATAATCAGGTAGAGTTGTTGAATGATGCTACTGCTCATGCTGAGATGATTGTTCTTACCCAGGCAACAAATTTTTTTAGGTCTAAATGGTTAAAAGATTGCACCCTTTATGTTACCCTTGAGCCTTGTCTTATGTGCGCTACAGCTTTAGTTTTATCACGCATAGATAATGTTATTTTTGGCGCTTATGATGAGAGGTGGGGAGCTTTTGGCTCAAAGACTGATATTAACGGATTAAAACTTAATCATAAGATAAAATTTAAAGGAGGGATTTTGGAGGAGGAATGTGCTAATTTAATAAAGGAATTTTTTAAAAAGAAAAGAGAGAAGAAAGATGAGGTATGAGATTGTTGCTCAACCTGGTTATGCGATGGTAAAGGTATTTTTAGATATAGGAGAAGCAGTTTATGGAGAAGCAGGAAGTATGGTGGCAATCTCGGGAGAGGTGAAGATAGAGACTCAATATAAAGGGATTTTTAAAGCTTTCACTACCCAAGAATCAATCTTCATTAATAAATTTATTGCTCAGTCTAAAGAAGCAAGTGTGTGGCTTGCTCCCTTTGTTCCCGGAGATATCCGTTACATAGAAGTAAGAAGAGGGAAAGGACTAATCTTAGCTTCCAGTGTATATTTGGCTCATTATGGTGAGATAGAAAGAAATGTTGTCTGGAGAGGTCTTAAAGGGGTTTTAGGAGGCGGAGGGCTTATCTGGCTTAAATTAACCGGAGAAGGAGGGGTCTGGGTTAACAGTTGTGGAGCGATTATAGAGAAAGAGGTAAAATTAGGGGAGAAATTTATTATGGATAACTTTCATCTTGTGTGTATGGATGATACTCTTTCTTATAAAATAAGAAAATTCGGAGGATTGAAAAGTTTTCTTTTGGGAGGAGAAGGATTAGTGTTTGAGGCGGAAGGAGAAGGGAAAATATATTTGCAAACAAGAAACCCTTCTTTTTATTATAGACTTTCTAAAAGTTAGAGATTAAAATAGAAAAGCAAGGAGAGGTGGCCGAGTTGGTTTAAGGCAGCCGCCTGCTAAGCGGTTGAGCTTCTGTGAAGGGGGCTCCGCGGGTTCGAATCCCGCCCTCTCCGCCACAATTAAGATAATGGCTTATTTTTTCATCTTCTTAACTGTAGTTTTGTGGGGGCTGGCACCTATACTGGATAAATTCGCCTTAAAGGAGGCTTCTCCTTTTTCAGGACTTATTATTCGCACCTTGGCAGTAGCCGGAGGGTTACTTTTTCTTTATCCTGTTTTCTTTAAATATAAGATTAAAGTTACAGCTTCCTCGATTTTTCTCTTTGCTTTATCCGGACTTTGTGCAGGACTTTTAGGAATGATTACTTATTACTCTGCTTTGAAAAAATTACCTACTTCAGTAGTTGTTCCTTTATGCTCTACCTATCCTTTAATATCTGCTATTCTGGGAATACTTGTTTTAAAAGAAGAGTTTACTCTTTTAAGATTTATAGGTATAATCTTAATTATTTCAGGAGTCTGGTTAGTTAAATAATCCATTGATAGAGATAATCTTTAATATATTTTTATTTCTTTTAGGCCTTTTTCTTTTAATTTATAGTGCAGACTGGTTAATTCAGGTCTCAGTAAGACTGTCTTTACTTCTTCGCCTTACCCCTTTATTTATAGGATTAATTATCATTGCCTTTGGAACAAGTGCTCCTGAGTTAGGAGTGGGAATAGCTGCTGCCGCTAAAAATCAAAGTATAATTGCTTTGGGAGATGTTATTGGAAGTAATATCGCCAATATTGGGTTAATCTTAGGAATATGTTTACTTATTCGCTCTATAAAAATAAATAAAAAAATCTTTAAGAATGAATTTCCCGTAATGGTGGGTTCTGTAGTCTTGATTTATATTTTAAGCAAGGATTTTATTCTGAGCCGATGGGATGGAGTGATATTTCTAATTGTTTTTTTTAGTTTTTGCATCTTCTCCTATAAAAAAGCGCGCAGAGATTTCAATTCAGAAGAATTAGCGGGAATTAGAATTAATAAATATCTGCAGAAAATAGAATCTAAAAGTTTACTTTTTCCTCTTATTTTTCTTTTCTTGGGAGGCCTTATCTGGGGGGCATCCCTTATGGTTAAAGGGGCAACTGCCTTGGCAAAGATTTTAAATATAAATTTGTGGATTATTGGAATAATTGTATTTGCTATAGGAACCTCTCTTCCTGAGCTGGCAGCATCTTTGAGTGCTTCTTTAAAAGGAATTCCGGCAATAAGTATGGGAAATATTATCGGAAGCAACATTTTCAATATACTTTTTGTCCTGGGTGTGGTATCTTTAATAAAACCTGTATATTTAAAATCTTCTTTTTTAGAATTTGAATACAGAATGCTTCTTTTGTTTACCTTAATGCCTCTTTTAGGAATAAAATCAAAAAGACTATCACGAATAGAGGGTGTAATATTCTTTATAAGTTATCTTACTTTTGTTTTTCTTGTATTGACTTAAAGAGAATAAGAGTTATACTAATTACCTTAAAAATGGAATATCGTGCATTTGCTTTAAAGTATCGTCCGCAAAGTTTTGAGGAGGTAGTAGGGCAGGAACATGTTGTCTTAGCATTAAAAAAAGCAATTACCACCGGACGATTTCATCATGCCTATCTTTTTTGTGGTCCTCGGGGGGTGGGGAAGACATCTCTTGCTCGTGTTTTAGCAAAGGCTTTGAATTGTTCTCGTGGACCAACTATCTCTCCTTGTCGGGAATGCCTAAGTTGCCAGGAGATTACAAAAGGTACTAGTTTAGATGTAATTGAAATAGATGGAGCTTCCAACCGGGGAATAGAGGATATAAAGTCTTTAAGAGAAAATGTAAAACTGGCACCTTCTTATTCTCGGTATAAAATCTACATAATTGACGAAGTGCATCAAATAACCCCCGATGGCTTTAATGCGTTACTTAAAACTTTGGAGGAGCCCCCTTCCCATGTAAAGTTTATCTTTGCTACTACCCATCCCCATAAGATTCCTCCTACTATCCTTTCCCGTTGCCAAAAGTTTCAATTTCATCTTCTTCCTTTAGAAAAAATAGTGGAGAAATTAAAAAAAATTGTAGAAAAAGAAAATATAGAGAGTGATGAGGAGATTCTTTATGCAATAGCTAAAGCTTCGGCAGGAAGCATTCGTGATGCAGAATCATTGCTTGATCAGGTAGTTCCTTTACTGTTGGAGAAAAAAATTTCCTGGGATATTACCTCTATCCTGGGAATTATTGAGGAAGATTTGGTTAATAGAATGGTGAAGTTTATTGTAGAGAAGAATTTAAAGCAGGCTTTAGAGTTTATAGATAAGTTATGCTGTGAGGGGAAAGACTTAGGGAATTTTTTAGATTCTCTCATTGAGCATCTTAAGGATTTAATTCTTTCCCGCATAAGCCCTAAAGCCTTCCAGGAGTTAGTCACAATTTCTCCTCAAACTAAAGAGTTTTTATCCAAACAGGCGGATTTGATTTCGGCGGAAGAAGTATTAAAAATAATTGACCTTCTTATTGAGGCTAAAGATTGGTCACGGAAGTTGAATTCTTTAAGGATTCCTTTAGAGCTTGCTTTAATTAAATTTTGTTATTCTTCCGGTCGCACTTATCCAGATGATTTTAGATTAAATAATCTGAATAGCAATTTTAACCCTAAAAGGGCACTTGAAAAAGATGAAGATGATAATTTAATTTCTCAAGAGATAAAAGATTCTTTTGAGGAGGCCTTATTGGAGGAAAAGAAGGAATTTGCCCTGGAGAAAGATGTAGAGGAAGAATTGAAGAGCGATACTTTTTCTATATCCGGGGAAGACTTAAGAGAAAAATGGCCTCAGGTTATTGAGGAGATAAAAAAGAAAAAAGTGACTTTAGCTTCTTATCTTTCTGAGGCAAAGATTTTTATTGAAGGGAATTTATTAAATATCGGGTTTCTAAAAAAACATATTTTTCACAAAGAAGTTCTGGAGAAAGAGACTAACCGCCGGCTTCTGGAGAAGATATTAGAGAAGGTATTAAGCTATCCTTTAAAGGTTAAGTTTGTGATGCTTGAGGAAAAATCGAACTCTAAAGAAGAAAAAGAGGCTTCTTCCGCCTCTTTTTCAAAAAGCTCTGACTCTGAATTTATAAATCAACTTTTAGATACTTTCGAAGGAGAGATAGATACTTTTCATGAATAGCTTTCCTGAAGAATTTGAAGAATTAGTTAAAAGATTTTCTGAATTTCCCGGAGTAGGAAGAAGAAGTGCGGAAAGAATTGTGTTTCATATTTTAAAGATGGAAAAAAATAAAGTTCAGGCACTTTCTCAGTTAATTGCGAAAATTGGTGAATGTATTAAACCATGCAAGATTTGTAATAATTTTTCTGCTCAGGATATCTGTTCTATCTGCAGAGACCCTAAAAGAGACAGGCGAATTGTTTGTATTGTAGAAGAACCGAAAGATATTTTAGCTATTGAGAAAGCCTCTCATTATCGAGGGGTTTACTATGCACTTTTGGGGGCAATCTCTCCTTTGGAAGGCATAGGCCCTCAGGATTTAAGTATAAGAAAGCTAATCAATCGTCTGGAGAAAGGAGAGATAGATGAAGTAATAATTTCTACCGATTCAGATACTGAAGGAGAACTTACCGCTCAATTCCTTATTGAGAAGATTTCTCCTTATAAAGTAAAAATTTATCGTATAAGTATCGGTGTTCCCTTAGGCACACAGATTGAATATATAGATTCAGCAACTTTAAAAAGAGCATTTATAGAGAAAAAACCAC
>CAZJOV010000005.1:0-42984 GCA_964547735.1 uncultured Planctomycetia bacterium
TTCTCTCCATAGTAATCTTAAATAGGGTATTCATATCAATCATTTTTTTCCTCCTCTTAATAAATATCTACGAGGATCACTGATTTTCCCCTTTATACTTGAAGAGGCAACGGTTGCAGGAGATGCTAAATAAATGAAACTTGAAGGATTTCCCATTCTTCCTTTAAAATTACGATTGGCAGTAGAGATTACCACCTCTCCATCTGCAGGGACTCCTTGATGCGTTCCTACACACGGCCCACATCCGGGAGGTAGAATAATTGCTCCTGCCTCAATTAAAACTTTTATTATGCCTTTTTTGAGAGCCTCTTTAAAAATTCTTCTTGAGGCAGGAGCAACCAATAACTTAACCTCAGGATGCACCCTTCTTCCTTTCAAGATTTTGGCAGCAATTTCTAAATCCTCCAATCTTCCATTTGTACAGGTACCGATAAAAGCCTGATCGATTTTTTTCCCTTCTATCTCTTCTATAAATACTCCTTTATCAGGGGTATGGGGCAAAGCCACCATAGGAGAAATTTTGGAAATATCAAACTCTATCGTCTTCTCATATTCAGCATCTTTATCAGGATAAACAGGAGTAATCTTGCCTGCTCCTATCTTCTTCAAATAAAAAAATACTTTTTTATCCGCAAGCATTACACCGCACTTTGCTCCTAATTCCACACTCATATTGGTAATTGTCAGTCGCGCATCCAAGGAAAGTCGGCTGACTACCTCTCCTTGATACTCAATCGCTCTGTAAGTTGCTCCATTGGCGGTCAAATTACGTAAAATATAAAGCATAATATCTTTGCTAAAAACTCCTTCCGGTATTTTCCCTTTTATTACTATTTTGTAAGTTGAAGGAACACGAAACCAATTTTTTCCTGTGGCAATACTTACTGCTAAATCTGTAGAACCTACGCCTAATCCCACTGCCCCCAAAGCTCCACAGGTTGAGGTATGCGAATCTGCACCTAAAATAAGATTTCCGGGTAAAGCTTTTTTTTCCTCAATAACCAATTGATGGGAAATTCCTTCCCCTATTTCATAAAGAGCAACTTTATTTTTACAAGAGAAAGCTCTCATCTGAGAATGTACTGAAGAAACTCCTACATTAGGGGAAGGAACATTGTGATCAATAAACATTGCGTATGGGGAAGAAGAAGACTTACCTAATTTCTTTAAACTTTCCAGCACCAGAAGAGTGGTGCCATCCTGGGAAAAGCAAAAGTCTATCTTACAAAGGCAAATATCACCTGCTTTAACAGACTTTTTTTTCAAAGAGTGTGCGGAGAAAACCTTCTCGATGATAGTCCTTCCCATCTTCAGAGGGAACCTTTCTCTTTCTTGAATATCTTTTTTATTCCTTGGAGGAACTTTTTCTGAGGTTTTGCTTCCTTTTCCGCAGGGATTTTCTCTCCTTCAACAGTTATCTCTTTTTCTTCTTTTTTTTCTTTCTTTTTTTCTTTCTTTTTTTCTTCTTTTTTAATCTGGGTGAGCTCTAAAAGAGATATACCTGCTCCATCTCCTTTACGATAACCCAAGTTAAACACACGTGTATATCCTCCTGAGATGTTTCTAAACTGAGGCCCAATTTCTTCAAATAATCTTTTTACTAACTTATGGTCACACAAAAATCTATAAACTAATCGACGGTGGTGAAGTGAATCTTTCTTTGCCCACTCAATTAATTTATCTGCCCACTCTCTTATCCCTTTCGCTTTATCTTGAGTTGTGGTTATTCTTTTATAAGTAAAAAGGGCACGCAGAAGACTTCTCACCAAAGCTTTTCTCTGTGCCCGAGAACGAGAAAACTTTTCACTCTTTTTTCTATGCCTCATAGCATCTGCATCTTCTTGCGATCAACCTTCATCCCTAAAGAAAGCCCCATACTTTTAAGTAAAGTTACAATCTCATTTAAAGATTTCTTCCCAAAGTTCTTATAGGAGAGGAGTTGAGCTTCTGTTTTTTCTACTAAATCAGCTAATGTCTTTATGTTTGCCTCCCTTAAACAATTGGCGCTTCTTACAGAAAGCTCTAATTCGGAAACAGGTATACGCAATTTCTCATATAAAGCTATCTCCTCAGGAGTAAGCTCTTCTACTTCTTCTTCAGGAATCTCCCCTAAGGTAAAGAAAAGTTCTAAATGTTTATTTAATACCCGCGCAGCATATATTAAAGCTTCCTTAGGCTCAATACTTCCGTTAGTATAAACCTCTAAAATCAGGCGGTCATAATCAGTTCTTTTCCCTACACGTGTATTTTCTACTTTAAAGTTAACCTTTTTTATGGGAGTAAATATAGAATCTATAGGAATTACTCCTAAGGGAACATCTTCTCTCTTGTTCATCTCTGCCGGCACAAAACCTCTACCTCTTCCTACCTCCATCTCTATTTCTAAACGAGTATCTTTAGAGGTTAAAGTAGCAATATGTTGATCAGGATTAATAACCTCAATACTTTCATCAACAATTAGATTGCGTGCCTTAACTTCTTTTTCTCCTTTTTCTTTTATATAAATTTTACGGGAAGTTTTAGAGTAAGATCTTAATACAATATTTTTAATATTTAGAATTATTTCGGGAACATCTTCCTTCACCCCTTCAATTGTAGAGAATTCATGCAAAACCCCTTCAATTTTTACATTGGTTACCGCTGCTCCCTCAATTGAAGAAAGCAAAACCCTTCTTAACGCATTACCCAAAGTAACGCCATAGCCTCTCTCTAACGGTTCGGCAATAAACTTTCCATAAAAAGGAGTATAGGCTTTCTCATCAATATTTATTCTTTTTGGAAATTGAAAATCACGCCAACTTATCCCCATATCCTTCCCCCTTTATTACTTAGAATATAATTCAACAATTAACTGTTCATTTACAGTTACAGTTAAATCCTCCTTAGCCGGTAATTTCTCTATTACAATCTTTAAATTCTCTTTATCCACCTCAATCCAAGTAGGCACACTTCTATATTTTGAATTTACCTCCATATTCTCTCTTATTCTTTTAATCATATCTTCTTTTGCCTTTATATAAATTTCTTCTTTCTCTTTAACTATGTAAGAAGGAATATTTACCCGACGTCCACCAATAAAAACAAAACCATGACGTACAATCTGACGTGCCTCCGTACGTGAAGTAGCAAATAAAGCTCTATAGACTACATTATCTAAACGTCTTTCCAAAAGCTCAAGTAATTTTCTTCCTGTAGGTTCTTTTGATTTCGCTGCTAACTTGAAAAACCTCTTAAACTGCGACTCAAACATCCCATACATTCTCTTTACTTTCTGTTTTTCTCTCAGCTGTAAAGCATAATAAGAAGGTTTGCTTTGTTTTTTGCCATGGACTCCGGGAGGATAAGGCCTTCTGGAAAAAGAACATTTTTCTGTGAAACATTTAAGTCCTTTCAGAAATAACTTTTCTCCTTCTCTTCTACATAGCCGACACTTAGGGTCTAAATATCTACCCATTACACCCTCCGTTTTTTGCGTGGACGACAGCCATTATGAGGTTGAGGGGTTACGTCTTTCACTTTCTTAACTTGAAGACCCGCGCTTTGCAAAGACCTTATTGCTGCCTCCCTCCCCGGACCAGGACCTTTCACCAAAACCTCAACCTGCAGAATCCCGGCTTCTTTTACTCTCTTAACTACATCTAAAGCAGCCAACTGTGCAGCATAAGGAGTTGATTTTTTTGTTCCTTTGAATCCAATCGTTCCTCCTGAGGCCCAGGCAAGAGTATTTCCCTCTAAATCAGTAATTGTAATTATAGTATTATTAAAAGTAGCTTTAATATGCGCAATTCCTAAGGGACTGCTGACTTTGATTTTTTTCTTTTTCTCTCTTCTTCTTTTCTTTGCCATCTCTATTTATTCCTCTTTATTCCTCCTACACGAGGCCGAGGACCTTTTCTTGTGCGTGCATTACAACGGGTGCGCTGTCCTCTTACAGGGAGCCCCTTCTTATGTCTTGCCCCTCGATAACAACTGATATCAATTAATCTTCTTATGCTCTGAGAAATCTCCCTTCTTAATTCTCCTTCTACCTTGTAATGAGACTGAATAAAGGAAGTTATCCTGGAAACCTCCTCATCAGAAAGTTGTCCTGCTTTTTTATCAGGATCGATACCCGTATTTTTCAATATCTCCTCTGCCCGATATGGACCAATCCCATAGATATATCGTAAAGAAAATTCTATTTTTTTATTTTTGGGAATATCAACTCCTAAAATTCTTGGCATAACTATCCCTGTCTCTGTTTATGCTTAGGATTCTTACAGATTACTCTTACTACTCCTTTTCTCTTTATTATCTTACACTTATCACAAATCTTTTTTACAGAGGCTTTTACTTTCATTTCAGTATCGATAAGTAATTCTTCCTCTTCTCAAATCATAAGGAGAAAGTTCTACTTTTACCCTATCTCCAGGAACAATCTTAATAAAATGCATACGCATTTTCCCACTTACATGGGCTAAAACTATCTGACCGGAATCCAGTTTTACCCTAAACATCGCATTAGGTAATGCCTCAACTATCTCTCCTTCAACTTCGATTAATTCTTCTTTTCCCATTTAACTCGTAATAACCAAAGGGCCTCTTTTTGTTATTGCTACCGTATGCTCAAAATGACAACTTAAAGAACCATCCTTTGTTTTTGCTGTCCATCCATCAGAAGAAATCAGCACTTCCTCTGTACCTGCAGAAATCATCGGCTCAATAGCAATAACCATTCCTTCTGAAAGCTTTTCTCCTACCCCGGACTTTCCAAAATTAGGAACCTCAGGTGGACAATGAAGACTGTGCCCTATCCCATGACCAACAAAACTTCTTATCACAGAAAAATTGTTACTTTTGGCAATCTTCTCTATTATCTCCCCAATATCTCCTACACATAAACCTATGCGTACTTTCTTTATTGCTTCTTTTAAAGCCTTTTTCCCTACTCTTATTAATCTTTGAGCTAAAGGAGAAACTCTTCCTACCGGATAAGTATAGGCAGTATCTACAAAAAGTCCATTATATTTTATCCCTAAATCCACACTTACCAAATCTCCTTCCTTAATTTTTCTTTCTTTCTTAGGTATACCATGAATAATCTCATCATTTAAAGAAACACACAAACTTGCCGGATATCCATTATATCCTAAAAAAGCGGGCTCATATCCAGAATAATTCTTCAGTATCTTCTTAAAAAATAACTCTATATCTTCGGTAGAAATACCTGCTTTTATAAATCTTTTTAGAGTTTTAATAATTCTTGCTGCTATTTTCCCTATTCTCCTCATTATCTTAATTTCCTCACAGCTAAGTAAATCACCCATTTCCCACACTTCTTATAATCTCTCTAAAAACCTCCTCTTTATCTTTGTCGGCAACAAGAAAAATTATTTTATCTTGTTTTTTGTAATAATCAACAATAACTTTTACTTCCTTTTCAAAAATCTCCCATCGCCTTTCAATCACTTCAGGATAATCATCTTCTCTCTGATAAAGAGGCCCTCCACAAAAATCACAAATTCCTTCATTTTTAGGGGGCATATTCTTTATGTGAAAGATAGCCCCACATTTTCTACATACTCTTCTTCCCGAAAGCCTTTTTACAGCCGTCTCTTTTTTCACATCAAGATAGATTACTTTATCTAACTGAAGTCCTTTCTCTTTTAAGATCATATCTAAATTTTCTGCCTGAGATAAATTGCGAGGATATCCATCCATAACAAATCCCTTACTATCAATATGTGCTTTTATCATCTCATTTACTATCTCATCAGGAACCAACTCTCCTTTTTCCATAAATTCCTTAACTTTTTTACCCAAATAGCTTCCTTTTTTTACCTCTTCACGCAAAATATCTCCCAAAATAATCTTTTTTACTTTAAAATAATTACTCAAACTCTCTGCTTGTATACCCTTACCTGAACCGGGGGCTCCCAGTAATACCAAATTCATCTTCTCCCTTTCAACCTCCTGCCTCTAACAAACCCCTCATAATGACTGAGTAAAAGGTGTCCCTCAATCTGACGCATCGTATCCAATAAAACTCCTACCATAATCAAAAGAGTAGTTCCCCCAAAAAAAGAAGCAATTGCATAAGAGGGAACCTTAAAAAATTTCATTATCAGGGTAGGAAAAATAGCCACCAAAGAAATGTATATAGCACCTACAAAAACAATTCTTGTAGCTACATAATCCAGGTAGTCTGAAGTCGGTTTTCCTGGCCTCACTCCTGGAATAAATCCGCCATATTTTTTCAGGTTATTGGCAATTTGTGCAGGATTAAATACAATCGCCGTATAAAAATACATAAAAAAGATAATTAATCCCACATAAATCAAGTTATACCATAAACCTCTCTGCCCAAAGATTCTCTGAAAAAATAAAGCAATGCCGGAGGTGCGAGGGAAAAAAGTTGCTACTGTTGCCGGAAAAAGAATCACGCTTTGAGCAAAAATAATAGCAATTACCCCTGCCATATCTACTCTTATGGGAAGATAAGTAGACTGCCCCTGATAGATTCTTCTTCCAATTATTCTTTTCCCGTATTGAACAGGAATTCTCCGTTGAGCTTGTGTAAATAACACTATTCCCAAAATTATAACTACCCACAGAATCCCCAGAAAAATTAGAGTAGGAGTATTGATTAAACGTTTCGTAGAATCAAAAGGAGAATATAGTATCCATAACTGCCGCAGCGAAGCCGGGATTCGTGAAATGATACTTATGGTGATGATTAAAGAAATACCATTTCCAATACCCCTCTCCTGAATCTGCTCCCCCAACCACATAATAAAAAGAGTTCCTCCGGTAAGCGTTAAAACAGTCATAAAGCGGAAAAACCATCCCGGAGAAGAAACAATTGTAGTTCCCCGAAAATTCTGAGGATTTTCAAGCCACAGGGAAAGCATAAATCCCTGAATAATACAGATTAAAAGAGTCAAATAACGAGTATATTGATTAATTCTCTCATACCCTGCTTTCCCTTCCTGAGCAATTTTCTCTAACGCCGGGATTACTCCTGTAAGAAGTTGCATTATAATAGAGGCAGAAATATAGGGCATAATCCCTAAGGCAAATATACTCAGACGACGTAAAGCTCCCCCTGTAAAGATATTAATAAGACCTAAAAGAGTAGCTCCCTGAGTCTTTGCTAAATTTTCAAAAAATCTACTTAATGCATAGGTATTAATTCCGGGAGTAGGAACAAAACAGCCCAGACGAAAAACAGCAAGTAGCGCCAGGGTGATAAAAATTTTTCTTCTTAATTCTTCTATGCGAAATATATTACCTAAACTTTCAAGCATTCTATTCTTCCACCCGCCCCTTTAATCAACTCTTCTGCTTTTCTTGAAAATTTATGTGCCTTAATAAAAAAGTGAGGGATTTTTTCATCTTCTAATTTAGCTAAAATCTTTATTGGTTTATTTTCATCCTTAATCAAATTTACTTCCTTGAGCTTGTGAGGGGTAATTTCTTTCTCCTCAGGCAATTTTTTTACAATATCTTTAAGATTTACAATCTGGTATTCTTTCCTTCTTTTAGGATTAAATCCACGTTTAGGAATCTTTCTTAAATAAGGCACATTTCCTCCTAAAAACCCTATATAATACATTCTTCCTTTTCTCTGGCCCGTCCCCTTATGTCCTCGAGAAGAGGTCTTTCCATGGCCAGAACCGGCTCCTCTTCCTACTCTCTTTTCTCTTCCTTTTTTGTCTTTTCTTAACTGAAACAGTTCCATACTAACCCTTCAACTTAGAAAAAGCATCAAACACTGCCCTGGTAACATTTACTGAATTGGTGGATTTCTTCAAAATTTTAGTCAAAATATCTTTTATTCCTGCACATTCACAAATTGCTCTAACTGTAGCTCCCGCAATCACCCCTGTTCCAGGATATGCAGGCTTAAGCAAAACCTCAGTAGCACCAAATTTCCCCTTTACTTGATGGGGAATTGTTCTTTCTTTTAGCTTTATCCTCACCATTTCTTTTTTTGCTCTTTTTATCCCTTTTCTTATTGCATCAGCAACTTCTCTTGCTTTCCCCAAAGCAACCCCTACTCTGCCATTTTGGTCTCCCACCACCACCAGAGCAGTAAAAGCTAAATTTTTTCCTCCCTTGGTAACTTTGGTTACCCGGTTAATGAAAATAACCCTCTCTACAAAAGCTTCTCTTTCTTTTTCCTCTAAAATAGTATCTTCCGCCATAGAAAATTCTAACTAAAAATTTAACCCGGCACTACGTGCCCCTTCAGCTAATGCTTTTATACGCCCATGGTATTTGTAGCCAGCACGATCAAAACAAACTTTTTTTATTCCTAAATCAAAGGCTCTTCTGGCAATTAATTTTCCCACCTCATAGGCAGCCTCCTGATTAGTACTTTTTTTATTCAACGCCTTAAATTCTTCAGAAAGAGTAGAACAACCCGTAATCACTTTCCGGTTATCATCATCTACCAGTTGAGCATAAATATGTTTTTTGCTACGAAAAACTACTAAACGAGGCTGCTTTCTGGTTCCTTGCATCTTCTTAGTAATTCGCTTGTGTCTTCTTAATCTTTCTGCTAACTTCATTTTGCCATTGCTTTCCCTAACTTCTTTCTTACTTCTTCTCCTGTGTATCTTATCCCTTTACCTTTGTAAGGTTCGGGAGGAAAAATCGCTCTAATTTGAGCAGCAAACTGGCCCACACGCTGTTTATTCACACCCTCAATTATAATTCTTGTTTGTCCCCCCAGATTTACTTTTAAATCTTGAGGAATTGCAATCTCCACAGGACGAGAAAAACCTAATTGAAGCACTAAATTATTCCCTTTTAGTTGAGCTTTATAACCGGTTCCTATAATCTCCAAACTTTTTTTAAATCCTTCCTTTACCCCCCATACCATATTATTAATTAAAGCACGTGTTGTTCCATGCATACTTTTTGCTTTTTTAGAATCATTTTTTCTCTCTACAATAATATTTTTATTTTCTATTCGCACATCTACTAAAGGATCTAAATTTAAAGAAAGTTTTCCTTTCGGTCCCTCAACATAAATAATCCTATCCTTAACTTCAACCTTTACATTCTCCAAAATAGATATTGGCTTTCTTCCTACCCTTGACATACCAGCCTACCAGATATAACCAATATATTCTCCTCCCACTCCTAATCTTCTTGCTTCTTTATCAGTAAGTATTCCCAAAGAAGTAGAAAGTATCACCACTCCATATCCTTGCAACACATAAGGGATATTTTTTCGGTCTACATATATTCTACGTCCTGGTTTGGAAACACGCCGAATATCATTAATCACACTTTTTTTTCCTTCATATCTCAAGTAGACCTTTATCATTTTATACTTTTCAGGAATATCTAACTCCTTAAAGTTCTCAATATACCTCTCTCTCTTTAAAATCTCCATAATCTTAATAAGTAACTTAGAATAAGGAATCAAAGTTTCCTCTTTTTTTGCCCGTGAGGCATTACGAATTGTACAAAAAGCATCAGCAATTAGATCTCTATTCATCTTACCAGCTCGCTTTTTTTACTCCCGGAATAAGCCCTTGCCAGGCAAGTGTACGAAAACAAATACGACAGAGTCCAAAATCCCGAATATAACCCCGAGGTCTTCCACAAATTCGACAGCGATTTCTATACCTCGTTTTGTATTTAGGCTTGATTTTTTCTTTCCTCCACTTCTCAATTTTTGCTTTCGTAGCCACTTTTACTCCTTTTATTGCTTAAAAGGGAACCCAAAAAATTTAAGCAACCAAAACGCCTCCTCATCTGTGTTTGCGGAAGTACAAACAGTAATATTCAATCCTTGGGTTCTATCTACTTTATCTAAATTAATTTCAGGAAAAATAGTCTGCTCAGAAACTCCAAAAGAATAATTCCCCCTTCCATCAAAAGAGTGAGAAGAAAACCCTCTAAAATCCCTAATTCGAGGAATTGCGGTAACAATCAGACGATCTAAAAACTCATACATTCTGTATCTTCTCAAAGTCACACAACATCCGATAGCCATTCCTTTCTTTAACTTAAAGTTGGAAATCGCTTTACGTGCACGCGTTACCTTTGGTTTCTGTCCGGTAATCAAGGCTAACTCCTGAGCATGTTTTTCTACCAAAGACGGATTTCCTGTTGCCTCACCGATACCCATATTCACTACAATCTTTAAAAGACGCGGGACAGCTAACTTATTCTTATAAGAAAACTTCTCTACCATACGAGGAATAATTTCTTCTCTGTAAATTTTAAGCAGACGAGGTATATATTTTTCTTTTAAATTTCCTTGTTGCATCTTTTGCATATTCTTATCTTAGTTTTGTCCTCCAAAATTTTTATTCCAAAACGCACCCCTCTATTACAATAAGGACAATATAAGGCTAAATTAGAAATATGAATGGGAGAAGGTATCTCTTTTACTCCTCCTGGCTCATTCTCTGAACGCCTCTTCAGGTGTTTTTTTACCAAATTTGCCCCCTCAACAATAGCACACATTTTTTGAGGGAATACCTTTAAAATCTTTCCTGTTTTTCCCTTATCTTTTCCTGCCAAAACAATTACTTTATCACCTCTTTTAATTCTTAAACTCATCAAATTACCTCCGGAGCCAACGATAATATCTTAGAAAATTTTTCTCTTAATTCTCTTACTACCGGCCCAAAAACACGTGTTCCCCGCGGATTTCCTTGCTTGTCAACAATTACACAAGCATTATTATCGAATCTTATACATACACCATCTTTTCTTTTTATAGAAGCATGCGTTCTTACTATCACTGCTCTTACTACTTCTCCTTTCTTTATAGGGCTGTTGGGAATCGCTTCTTTTACACTTGCACTTATCACATCAGTAACCTCCGCATATTTTTTATTCTTTTTGCCAATCACCCCAATACAGGCTACTTTTTTTGCTCCTGAATTATCCGCTACATCTAAATAAGTACGCAGATAAATCATTTCAATATCTCCAGTAATAAAAATCTTTTCTCTTTAGAATAAGGCCGTGATTCTATAATTCTAACTTTATCTCCTACTTTAGCACTCTGGTTAGGATCGTGTGCCTTAAATTTTTTAATTTTTTTTACCGGCTTTTTATATAAAGGATGAGAAAATTTTCTTTCCACTTTCACCACTATTGTCTTCTGCATCTTATCAGAAACCACTACCCCTTCCAATATTTTCTTTCTTGTATTAATCTTTTTCATTTTCTTTTTCCCTTAAAATAGTTAAAATACGAGCAATTTCCTTTCTTTTTTCTTTAAAAAGATGAGGTTTTTCTACTTTTGCTGTCTTTTTTTGAAAATTTAACTCCATAAGTTCTTTTTTTAACTCTATCAATCTGTTTTTAAGCTCCTCTTTCGACAATATTCGCAACTGATGTGCCTTCATTTTACCCTCATTACAAACCGTGTTTTAAAGGGAAGTTTGTAAGCTACCAGACGGAAACTCTCTCGAGCAAAATCCTCCGGCACCCCTCCCAATTCAAATAAAATTGTGCCTCTTTTTATTACCGCTACCCAGCCCTCTACTTCACCTTTACCTTTACCCATCCTTGACTCCTGAGGTTTTTTGGTTATAGCTTTATCAGGAAAAATACGAATCCAGAGTTTACCTCCCCGGCGCAATCGTCTTGTTAAAATCACTCTTGCTGCCTCAATTTGAGTATTTTTAAGCCATCCGCATTCTAAAGCCTTAAGACCATATTCCCCAAAAGCAACAAAAGAGTTCTTTGTTCCCTTTCTTCTTCCTCGCTGATATTTTCTATATTTAACTCTTTTGGGTATTAACATATCAATCTGCCTCTTCTTCTTTCTTTAAATAACTACCTAAACCTTTATCTCCTTTATATATCCATACTTTCACTCCAATAGTCCCATAGGTAGTTTTAGCCACAAAAAATCCATAATCTACATCAACACGAAAGGTTTGAAGAGGAACTTTTCCTTGTTTGTAAGTTTCACTACGTGCAATCTCAACTCCTCCCAGTCTGCCCGCACATCTTATCTTTATCCCCTCACATCCCAAGTTCACTGCCTGTTGAATCGCCCTTCTCATTGCTCGCCGAAAGTTCACTCGTTTAGTTATCTGAAAAGCGATAATTTCTGCTACCAGCTGAGCTTCTAAAGAAGGAGCCTCCACTTCTTCCACATCAATAATTATTTCTTTACCCGTGAACTCTATAATATCCTGTTTCAGCCTTTCTATATCTTGACCCCTTCTTCCAATAATTATTCCTGGACGCGAAGTCCTTATTTTAATCCTTATCAGATTCGCTGATACTCTCTCAATAATAATATTAGCAATGGAGCCTAAGGGATAATTTTTCCTTATCCGCTCTCTTATCCTCCTATCTTCATCTAAGAATTGAGCAAACTCTCTCTTATTCAGCACAAACCATTTTGATTGCCAATCTTTACCAAAACCAATCCTTAAAATATAAGGATGCACCTTCTGACCCATACTATCTTATCTTTACCTCCTCTACAATTCTTTCTGGGGTATCTAACTCTACCAAAATATGAGAAGTTCTTTTTCTTATCATTACTGCTCGCCCGAAGCTGGCAGCTCGGTATCTTTTAAGAAAAGGACCTTCATTAACAATCAATTTGGAAATAAAAAGCTTGGATTCTAAAAACCCCTTATTTTTTGCATTGGAGATTGCACTCTTTAATAATTTTTCTAAAATCCTTGCTCCTTTTTTATTCAAAGATTTTAATATTGCTTGTGCCTCTCCCACTTTCTTTCCTCTAACCAAAGAAACAACCAACCTCATCTTCCTGGGCGAAATTCTTGCATATCTTAGAACTGCTTTTGCCACCATAACTATTTCTTCTGTAAAGCTTTCTTAGCCTTAATCCCACCATGTTGGCGAAATGTTCGTGTAGGAGCAAACTCGCCTAACCGATGTCCTACCATCGCCTCAGTGATAAATACAGGAACGTGTCTCCTTCCATCATGAACAGCAATAGTTAGTCCTACAAATTCAGGAGTAATCATACTTGCCCGTGACCAAGTCTTAATCGGTTTTCTATCTCCGGTATCTTTCGCTTTTCTTACCCTCTTCAATAATTTCTCATCAACAAAAGGACCTTTTTTTAATGATCTTGCCATATTCTTATTTTTTCTTCTTCGGTGACCTTCTCTTAATTATATACTTATCACTTTTTTTATTGGGCTTTCTAGTTTTTCCTCCCTTAGTAGGTTTTCCCCAAGGGGTAACCGGATGAGGATTGCCTTGCCCGGCTTTTCCTTCTCCTCCTCCATGAGGATGGTCTACAGGATTCATCGCCACTCCTCGCACACAAGGACGCCTGCCCAACCAACGGGATCTACCTGCCTTACCACTCATCTGGGATGAATGCTCAATATTTCCTACCTGTCCTATAGTCGCTCTGCACTCGAGACTCAGGAGTCTTATCTCTCCTGAAGGCATTCTTATTTGAGCAAAGCCTTTCTCTTTAGCCATAAGTTGTGCCCAACTTCCTGCGCTTCTTGCCAGCTTAGCTCCTTTTTGTGGTTCTAATTCTAAATTATGGATAATTGTTCCTAAGGGAACATACTTTAATTTCATCGCATTTCCTGGCTTTATATCTACCTGAGAATCGCTACTACTTATTACTTTATCTCCCACATTTAACCCATGAGGCCAAATAATATATCTTCTCTCCTTATCTGGATACTCTATCAAGGCTATCCTTGCACTACGATTGGGATCATACTCTATAGCAATCACTTCTCCTTTTACATCAAATTTATCTCTTTTAAAGTCTATAATTCTATATCTGCGTTTATGCCCTCCCCCTCTTCTTCCTATCGTAACTCTTCCCGTATTATTTCTTCCTCCTCTCTTTTTTAAAGCTACAGTCAAGTTCTTCTCCGGTTCCTCTTTTGTAATCTCTCCAAAATCACTGATTATACGAAAACGCAAGCTTGAAGTTGTTGGCTTAAATCTCCTTAATCCCATATCAAATCGCTTTAATCTGATACCCTTCCTTCAAAGTAACAATTGCCTTCTTCCAAGGAGAAGTCTTTCCTTCTTCTCCCCAACGAATTCTTTTGGTTTTACCCTTCATATTTAAAGTACGTATTTTTTCTATCTTTACTTTATAAACCTCTTCAATCGCTTTCTTTATCTCTATCTTATTGGCATTTTTATCCACCCAAAACACATACTGATTATACTTAGTTAACCGTGTAGCTCTCTCCGTAAGTAAAGGTGATTTTATAACCTCATAAGCACGGATTAGCTTATCCATCTTCTCAACCTTTCCTCTATTTTTTTTAGGCTCTCTTCAGTAATTATTAATTTTTTACAATCTAAAACCGTATAGGTAGTAAGAGCATCGGCTTTTTCTAACTCTACCTTTTCTAAATTACGCAAAGCTAACTTTAAGTTTTTATCTATTTTCTCTTTCACAATTCTAACCCTTTCCCCATTTAATTTTAAGTTTCTCAAAACCTCTACTGCCTTTTTTGTTTTAGGTTCGTCTATATTTATATCTTTGGCAATCATAATCTGATTACTTTTAAGTTTTGCATTAAGAGCACTCTTTAAAGCCATATTTTTCATTCTCTGAGGAAATTTTTTAGAATAATCCCTCACTTTAGGGCCAAAAATAACCCCTCCTCCCCGCCACAGGGGAGAACGAATACTTCCTACTCTTGCCCGTCCTGTGCCTTTTTGCCTCCAAGGCTTTCTCCCACTACCTCTAACTTCTCCTCGAGTCTTTACAGACGCAAGCCCTCGTCTTTGATTAGCTAAATAGGTCACTACTGCCTGATGGATAAGAGAATAGTTTATATTTCCATCAAAGATTTTCTTATCCAATTCTACCTCTCCCACAACTTTTCCTTCTTGACTCCAAACTTTAAGCTTCATGTTTTGCTTTCCTTAATTTAACTATTGTGCCTCGATAACCAGGGATAGCTCCTTTTATAAAAAGCAGTTGTTTCTCTCTATCTATCTTCAAAATTTTTAAATTCTTTATTGTGCAAAACTTATCTCCCATATGCCCGGGCATCCGGTGTCCTTTTACAATTCTTCCCGGAAAAGTTGAAGCACCTGCAGAACCAATCCTTCTATGAGTTGTTGACCCATGAGCTTTAGGCTGACCACTCCAGTTATGCCGCCTCATACCTCCCTGAAATCCTTTACCTTTTGTCTTTGCACGCACATCAATGCATTCCCCTTCAGAAAAAATCTCTATTCCTACTTCTTTCCGGGGAGTAATCTCCTCACCCTGAGGTTCTACTTCTCTAACTAAGGTATAGTAATCTTTTATTCCTAGCTTATTAAAATATCCCAAAATTGGCCTTTTCATCTTTTTCTTTTTACTCTGAGGAAGTCTAAAACAGCCGATTTTAACTTTCTTTTTTTGCGGATAAACCACTTCCTCTAAAATACATACTGGCTCTACCTCAACCAGAGTTACTGCTACCTGATTCCCCTCCTCATCAAAAATCTGCGTTATCCCCACCTTTTTACCGAAAATTTCTCTAATCATCTTACACTTTCTGAGTTATCTCTACACTCACTCCTCCTGGTAAATTAAGCTTTCTTAAAGCATCGATAGTTTTAGGTGTAGGGTTATCTAAATCGATTATTCTTTTATGAATCGCTAACATAAATTGCTCTCTTGATTTTTTATCAATATTTGTCGAACGATTTACCGTATAAATCTTTTTCTTAGTAGGTAAAGGTATGGGACCGTTTACTTTTGCTCCTGTCCGCAAAGCTACCTCCACAATATCCTGCGCTGATTGATCCAAGAGTCGATGATCAAACGCTTTTAGCTTAATTCTCAACTTAAGCATAGACAATCTACTTTCCTGCTTCTCAAGTATTACTCCTAACTTTAACGAAAAATCTATTTATTCAATAATCTCTGTAACTACTCCTGCACCAACTGTTCTTCCTCCCTCACGAATAGCAAATCTTAATTCCTTTTCAATCGCTACGGGCTGAATCAACTCTACCTCAATCTGTGCGTTATCTCCCGGCATAACCATCTCTACCCCTTGAGGAAGTTTAATGGTCCCTGTAACATCAGTAGTACGAAAATAAAATTGAGGTCTATAACCAGAAAAGAAAGGAGTGTGCCTTCCTCCTTCTTCTTTCTTTAATGCATAAACCTGTGCTTTAAATTTTGTATGAGGAGTTATCGTCCCCGGCTGAGCAACAACCATACCTCTTTCCACTTCCTCTTTTTCAACACCTCTCAGAAGTAACCCTACATTGTCTCCAGCCACTCCTTCATCTAAAATCTTGCGAAACATCTCTACTCCGGTAACTACTGTCTTTTTTATCTCGGATACCAACCCTACTAATTCTACCTCATCTCCTACCTTTATTTTTCCCCTCTCAATCCTTCCGGTGACTACCGTACCACGTCCTGAAATAGAAAAAATATCTTCAATAGCCAAAAGAAAAGGTTTATCCACATCTCTTTTAGGTGCAGGAATATATTCATCCACCGCCTTAAGTAGCTCTAAAATAGGCTTACAATTAGGGCAGTCCTCTTTCCCGCATCCACATTCCATTGCCTTTAGCGCTGACCCTTTTATTACGGGAATATCATTGCCAGGGAACTCATATTTGGAAAGCAAATCTCTTACCTCTACTTCTACTAAATCAATAAGCTCTTTATCATCCATCTGATCAATCTTGTTAATGAACACTACAATTGCCGGAACATTAACTTGGCGAGCCAAAAGGATATGTTCTCTCGTCTGAGGCATTGGCCCATCAGTTGCCGCCACCACCAAAATCGCCCCATCCATCTGAGCAGCTCCTGTAATCATATTCTTTATATAATCTGCGTGTCCGGGACAATCGATATGAGCATAATGACGTGTGTCTGTCTCGTACTCAACATGAGCAATATTAATCGTCAATCCACGCTCTTTCTCCTCCGGTGCTTTATCGATATCTTCGTAATTCAATGATTGGGCTTTTCCTCGTGAAGCCAAAATCTTTGTAATCGCACTGGTTAAAGTAGTCTTTCCATGATCCACATGTCCAATTGTCCCAATATTTACATGTGGTTTTGTCCTTACAAATTTTTCTTTAGCCATAATCACCTCCTCCTTTTATTATTTTCCTAATATCTTTACCACCAAATCCTGAGGAACTTTCTCGTAATACAAAGGCTCTATTGTATAGGAAGCTCTTCCTTGTGTCAAGTTTCTTAAAATATCCGCGTAATCAAAAACCTCTGCTAAAGGAACCTCACACTTAACAACTTTAACATTTTTTCTTTCCTCAATAGAGGTTATCTTTGCTCTTCTTGTGTTAAGGTCTCCAATCACCTGACTTAAATAAAGAAGAGGGGTGACCACCTCCAGCTTCATAATTGGTTCAAGGAGCACCGGACTAGCTTTCATTAAGCCTTCCTTAAAAGCAATTTCGGCAGCAATTTTAAATGCTAAATCGGAAGAGTCTACCTCATGGTAAGAACCATCAACTAAAACCACTTTTACATCGGTAACCGGATATCCTCCTAACACTCCTGCCTCTGAGGAAGAAAACACTCCCTCCTTAATTGCCGGAATAAACTCACGAGGAATAACTCCCCCTTTTATCTTATTCTCAAACACAATTCCTTCGCCTTTTTCCACTGGCTGCATTAGAAACACTACATGTCCGTATTGGCCTCGACCGCCACTTTGCTGGATAAATTTACCTACACTCTCAACCTTTCGTGTAATTGTCTCCCGATAAGCAACGTAAGGTGTCCCTACCTTTGCTTCTACCCCAAAATCCCGCAGAAGTCTTTCTACCATCACCTCTAAATGGAGTCTTCCCATTCCAGAGATTATATTCTGGCCAGTCTCTTTATTATAGCTCACCCGAAAAGAGGGGTCTTCATCTCCTAACTTTTTTAAAGCCAAAATTAATTTCTCTTGATCCTTCTGAGTTTTAGGTTCAATAGCTAAGGAAACGACCGGAGTAGGAAAATGTATCTCCTCAAGAAGCAAAGAAGAACCTATTTTTGTAAGGGTATCGCCGGTAGTAGTCTTCTTAAATCCTACAAAACAGACAATATCTCCTGCCTTTGCTTCCTGAATTATCTCCTGCCGATTAGCATGCATTCTTACGATTTTATTGACTCTCTCTTTTATCTTTTTTGTAGAATTGAAAATCTCCTCTCCTGTTTTCACCTTACCGGTATATATACGTGTATAGAAAAGTTTTCCCACAAAAGGATCACTAAATACTTTAAAACATAATCCACAAAATTTTTCTTTTTCTGAAACCTCAAGTTCTAAAGAGTTACCCTGTAAATCAAATCCTTTAACTTTTTTTAAATCTCTGGGTGAGGGAAGCCAATTGACTATTGCATCTAAAAGAGGCTGAATTCCTTTATTTTTCAAAGCACTACCGCTTAAGACAGGAACTAATTGATTACGCAATACATATTTCCTTATCCTTTTTATAAGCTCTTCTTCGGGAATATTCTTTCCTTCCACAAAACGATGCAAAATTTCATCATCAAGTTCAGCAAGTCTTTCAATAAGCTTATCGTGATAAAATGTTGCCTCCTCCTTCAAAGAAGAGGGAATATCTTTATATTCCCACTCCAGCCCTAACTCATCTTTATAATAAATTGCCTTCTTCTTTATTAAATCTATTATTCCCACCAACTTCTCTTCCTCATACCAGGGAAAACTTACTATTGCAACAGGAGCAGCTAGTTTTTCTTCCATCTCTTTTACTACCCCAAAGAAATCTGCCTCTTTTCTGTCCAACTTGTTAACAAAAGCAATACGTGCTATTTTATACTTATCTGCTTGCCGCCATACCGTCTCCGACTGAGGCTCTACTCCTCCCACTCCACAGAAGATAACTACTACACCATCCAATACTTTAAGAGAACGCTCTACCTCAACGGTAAAGTCGATATGCCCAGGAGTATCAATAATATTAATGTAATGGTTCTTCCACTCACAATAAGTAGCGGCAGAGGTAATCGTAATTCCTCTTTCCTTCTCTTGGGGCATCCAATCGGTAGTCGCTGTTCCTTCATCTACTTCTCCAACCCTATAAATTCTTTTTGTATAAAAAAGAACTCTTTCAGTAGTGGTAGTCTTTCCTGCATCAATATGAGCTACAAACCCCATATTTCTTATAAAATCTAATCTTTCCATATCTATATCAACTACCTCTAACCCTTCTTTCTTCATTACCACCGAAAATGAGCAAATGCACGGTTAGCTTCTGCCATCTTATGAGTATCCTCTTTCTTTTTAATTATTGCCCCCTCATTCTTATAAGCAGAAATTATCTCATCAGCTAATTTCTCCCGCATTGGTTTTCCTTTTCTTGCCCGAGCAAAATCTCTTATCCAACGTAAGACTATAGAATAACCTCTATCCCGAGAAACTTCTAAAGGGACCTGATAAGTAGCTCCTCCAATTCTGCGTGGACGCACTTCTAAGCGCGGACGAGCATTATCTAAAGCAGAAAAAAATACTTTGAGAGGCTCCTCTCTTAATCTTTTTTCTATAATATCAAAAGCCTGATAGACTATTTTTTGGGCAATACTTTTTTCTCCATCACGCATAATTATATTTATAAATTTTCCTACTAAAGGAGAATTATACTTGGGGTCTGGTTTGGGTTCTCTTTTAGGAGCTCTTTTTCTTCTCATAATCCTCTCCTATCATTTAGGTTTTTTTGTTCCATATTTAGATCTTGACTTTTTTCTACTTTGCACCCCTTGACAATCCAAAGTCCCTCTCACAATATGATATCTTACTCCAGGTAAATCCTTAACCCTTCCTCCCCTTACCAAAACTATGGAGTGCTCTTGAAGATTATGCCCTTCTCCAGGAATATAAGCAGTGACCTCTTCTCCATTAGTTAAACGCACACGAGCAACTTTTCTTAGGGCAGAATTAGGTTTTTTAGGAGTCATTGTTCTTACCTGAATACACACCCCTCTTTTTTGTGGACAACTTCTTAAAGCAGGAGACTTACTTCTCCTTTTTTTAGGTTCTCTTGGCTTTCTTATTAATTGAGCTATTGTTGGCATACCTCCACTCCTGTTTCTCTATGCATCTTTAACCCGGTTCCGGCAGGAATAAGATGCCCCACAATCACATTCTCCTTTAACCCTTTAAGTTCATCTACCTTACCACTGGCAGAAGCCCCTGTCAAAACACGTGTAGTCTCCTGGAAACTGGCGGCAGAGATAAAACTTTTTGTATTTAAAGAAGCCTTAGTAATTCCCAAAAGTAAAGGAGCAGCTGTTGCCGGCTTTTTCCCTTTCTTAATTACTCTTTCATTTTCTTTCCTAAAATCCCATTTGTCCACAGCCTCTCCAGGTAAAAACTGAGTATCCCCTGAATCAATTATCTTAACTTTCTTGAGCATCTCTCTAATTATCAATTCAATATGTTTGTCATTAATTCTTACTCCTTGAAGACGATATACTTCCTGAATCTCATTAACTAAATATTCCTGCAAAACTTTATCTCCACAGACTCTTAAAATATCCTGTAAAACAATAGGACCTTCGGTAAGCTGTTGACCGGCAGCTACTTTATCTCCACGATACACTATTGGATGAGTTCCTAAAGGAATGGTATATTCTTTTTTCATCCCCGTGGGTGAACGTACAATTATCCTTCTTTCTCCTTTCTCTTCTTTAAACTCAACAAAACCTTCTATCTCACTAATAATTGCTGGATTTTTGGGACGTCTTGCCTCAAACAGTTCCGCCACCCGAGGAAGACCTCCGGTAATATCTCGGGTCTTAGCTACTAAACGAGGAGTTTTGGCTACTACATCTCCTGCCTCCACCTTCTCTCCCTCCTCAACCATTATGTGAGCACCGGTAGGTAAAGGATAAATCCCCAAAACCTCCTCTGTATCAGAAAGAATTAAAATCTGGGGATGATAGTCCCCTTTGAACTCTATTACCACTCTCTCTTTTCTTCCTGTAGCCAAATTCATCTCTTCCTGAATTGTAACTCCCTCCAGAATATCTTCGTATTTCACTTTTCCTGATACCTCGGTAAGAACAGGGGTGGAGTAAGGATCCCATTTTATAAAAATCTTATTTTTCTCAACCCTCTCTCCTTCGGGAACGAATATAAATGCTCCCTGAGGCACAGGATTTCTTTGTAGCTCTATTCCTCTCTCGTCAGAAATGCTTATCATTCCGTTTCTATTTAAAACTACAAACATATTCTTTTTGGCCGCTACTTTTAAATTATGATATTTAATAATCCCGCTTTCTTTTGCCTTTATAAACGAACGCTCTGCTATCCTTGAGGCTGTTCCTCCGATATGAAATGTTCTCATTGTAAGCTGAGTACCGGGCTCACCGATTGACTGAGCAGCAATAACTCCTACTGCTTCTCCTATCTCAACCATTTTACCGGTAGCCAGGTTTCTTCCGTAACACTTTGCACAAACACCTCTCTCAGATTCACAAGTCAAAACACTCCTTATCCTGATCTTCTCTATTCCCAACCGTTCAATTTTTTCAGCTTTTTCCTCGGTAATTTCTTCCCCTGCTTTTACAATTATCTCATCACTTACAATATCCACAACATTATCTAAGGCTACTCTTCCTGTAATTCTTTCCTTCAGGGAAACTACAACCTCATCACCCTCAACAATTTCGGATACAGTAATCCCATTTACTGTCCCACAATCCTCCTCCACTATAATTACCTCTTGAGCAACATCTACCAACCGGCGTGTCAGGTATCCGGCATCAGCTGTCTTCAAAGCAGTATCTGCCAAACCTTTTCGTGCACCATGGGTGGAGATAAAATACTCTAATACCGAAAGTCCCTCCCTAAAGTTGGAGGTAATAGGACTTTCGATAATCTCTCCCGAAGGTTTAGCCATCAATCCCCTCATTCCGGCAAGCTGTCTTATCTGAAGGCGTGACCCTCTTGCTCCGGAATCAGCCATCATAAATACAGGATTAAACACATCTAAATGCTTAAAAACTAAATCGGAAACCTTATCTGTAGTCTTTGTCCAAATATCAATAATTTTGTTGTGTCTTTCTCTCTCGGTAATAATACCTTTTTTATACTGTTCTTCTACTTTGGCTAATTCACTATTTGCCTCTTTAATACATTCCTGCTTTTCCGGAGGAATCTCTAAATCCTCTATACCAATACTTATTCCCCCCAAGGTAGCATATTCAAATCCAATATCTTTCAGTTTATCCAAAAGTATAACTGTCTGATGATGACCGAATTTTTTATAACAATCCTTCACAAATTGAGCGATTTTCTTCTTATCCAAAACCTCATTCACAAAACCAAAACCTTCAGGTAAAACCTCATTAAAAATCACTCTTCCTACTGTAGTATCAATAATTTTACTCTCTCCATCTTCTTCAATTCTCACTTTTATCTTAGCATGCAAATCTACCTCTTCATCTTGATAGGCAGTAATTACCTCATCGGGTGAGGAAAAACATAATCCTTCTCCTTTAACATTTTCCTTTTCTAAAGTAAGATAACGAATTCCTAATATCATATCTTGAGTGGGAGTCACAATTGGTCTTCCATCAGCCGGAGAAAAAATGTTATTTGCCGAAAGCATAATAATTTTTGCTTCTGCCTGAGCTTCCAAAGATAAAGGAACATGCACGGCCATCTGGTCCCCATCAAAATCAGCATTGAAAGGAGCGCATACTAAAGGATGAAGTTTTATTGCTTTTCCCTCTACCAATACAGGATAAAAAGCCTGAATGCTTAAGCGGTGAAGAGTAGGGGCACGATTCAAAAACACAGGATGTCCTTTAATTACTTCTTCTAAAATATCCCACACCTCAACACGTGCTCTCTCTACCATTCGCCGAGCACCTCTTATGGTATGTACGAATCCTCTCTCTCTTAATTTTTTAATAATAAAAGGCTCAAAAAGTTCCAATGCCATCTGTTTGGGTAACCCACATTGATAAAGCTTAAGCTCAGGACCTACAACAATAACGCTTCTTCCTGAATAATCCACCCTTTTACCTAAAAGATTTTGACGGAACCGGCCTTGTTTCCCTTTAAGCATATCCGATAAACTCTTAAGAGGTCGATTTTGATGCCCCATTACAGGTCTTCCGTGTCTGCCATTCTCTAATAATGCATCTACTGCTTCCTGGAGCATTCTCTTCTCGTTTCTTATAATGATCTCTGGTGCCCCTAAAGAGATTAATTTTTTCAAACGGTTATTACGATTAATTACACGTCGATATAAATCATTTAAGTCGGAGGAGGCAAATCTTCCTCCCTCAAGAGGAACTAAAGGTCTTAAATCTGGAGGAATTACCGGCAAAACTTTCAGAACCATCCACTCGGGTCTGTTCCCTGAACGACGAAAGTCCTCCACAATCTTTAATCTTTTAAGAAGACGTTTACTTACTCCTTTCTTATTACTTTCAATCTCTTTACGTATTTTTCTACTTAATTTTTCCAAATCTACCTCTTTAAGAAGATCTCCTATTGCCTCGGCACCTATCTTGGCTAAAAAATTTCCCTGATACTCCTTTTTAGCTTTCCGGTAATCATCCTCCCTAAGTAATTGTTTTCTTTTAAGAGGAGTGTCTTGGGGATTTATTACAATATACTCCTCATAATAAATCACCTTCTCCAATTCCTTAACACTCATATCTAAAAGTGCGCCGATACGGGAGGGAATTACTTTAAAAAACCAGATATGCGTACAAGGACTTACCAATTCTATATGCCCCATTCTCTGCCGTCTTACTGAAGAATGTAACACTTCCACTCCACAACGATCACATCTTAGTCCTTTAAATCTTATTCCTTTAAGCTTCCCACAGTGACATTCCCAATCTTTTACTGGACCAAAAATCCTCTCACAGAAAAGACCGTCTTTTTCTGGCTTAAGAGTACGATAGTTTAAAGTCTCTGCTTTTTTCACCTCACCATATGACCAACTTCTTATTACTTGAGGAGAGGCTAACTTTATACTTATGCGATCAAAAAATAAAGATTCCTCAATCATACCTTTGCCTCCTTCTCCGCTTTTACATCCAGACATAATCCTTGAAGCTCTTTTATCAAAACATTGAAAGATTCCGGGACCGAAGGTTTAAACCTCTGCTCACCCCTTACAATTGCCTCATAAATACGAGTTCTTCCCTCAACATCATCACTTTTTACCGTAAGCATCTCCTGTAGAGTGAAAGCTGCACCATATGCCTCAAGTGCCCATACCTCCATCTCTCCAAAACGCTGCCCTCCAAACTGAGCTTTCCCTCCCAGAGGTTGCTGGGTAATTAAAGAATAAGGCCCTATAGCACGGGCATGAATCTTATCATCAACCATATGGACTAATTTCATTACATACATTACTCCCACCGTCACTTTTTGACCAAAAGGTTTGCCTGTATATCCATCATACAAAGTTATTTTTCCTGCCTCAGGAAGATGAGCCTGCCTAAGCAGCTCTTTAATCTTCTCTTCTTTTATACTTTCAAAAACAGAAACAATCACCTTCATTCCTAACTTTTGTGCTGCCCAACCTAAATGAGTCTCCAAAAGTTGGCCTACGTTCATACGCGAAGGAACTCCTAAAGGATTTAAAACTATATCTACCGGGGTTCCATCCTCTAAAAAAGGCATATCTTCCTCCGGTAAAATCTTAGCAATTACTCCTTTATTTCCGTGTCTTCCTGACAACTTATCTCCCACAGAAACTTTTCTCTTCATTGCTACATAAACTACTACTCTTTTCAATACTCCGGGAGGGAGTTCATCTCCTTTTTTTACCTTCGCAATCTCTAATTCTTTCTCTATCTCTAACTCTTGCAATCTTTCTTCATACACATTAAAAATATTTCTTGCTTCTTCATCTTCTTCTATATCGGCAATTTTTAATTTATCTTCTTTCTTTCCTAAAAGAGTAGCTATCCGCCTATCTCTCTCTTTCTCAAGAATTTCTTTCTCTTCTTCATAATATTTTTCAATCTCTTTTATCTTTCTTAACTCTTCACTTTTTTCTTTCTTCGATTTCCTTCCTCTCTCTTTTCTCTGAAATACTTCCACATTTATTACTACTCCAAAAATACCAGGAGGAACTCTTAAGGAGGTATCTTTAACATCGGCAGCCTTCTCCCCAAATATTGCACGCAGAAGTCTTTCTTCAGGGGATAACTCCTTCTCTGTTTTAGGAGTTACCCTTCCTACAAGAATATCATCAGGCATAACCTCAGCTCCTACTCTTATAATCCCATTCTCATCTAAATTCTTTAAAGCCTCTTCACTCAAATTAGGAATATCTCTTGTGATTTCCTCATTACCTAAGCGAGTCTCTCTTGCCTCAAGTTCAAATTTCTCAATATGAAGAGAAGTAAGAATATCCTCCTTAACTAATCTCTCACTAATCACAATAGCATCCTCAAAATTATATCCTCGCCAAGGCAAAAATGTCACCAGAAGATTTCTCCCTAAAGAAAGTTCCCCATTTTTTGTTGCCATCCCATCAGCGATTATATCTCCTTTCTTTACATAATCTCCTTTTTTCACAAGGGGTCTCTGATTTATGCAGGTATCAGCGTTAGAACGCTGAAACTTCTTTAAGGGATAAACAAATCTTCCGATCTTTATATGAGCAGAGTCTACTTCTTCCACATACCCACTCTCCTCAGCTACCACTACCGCGCCAGACTCACGAGCAACTTTTTCCTCCACTCCTGTTCCGATAATTGGTTCCTCGGTAAAAAGAAGAGGAACTGCCTGCCTCTGCATATTTGAACCCATCAAAGCTCGGTTCGCATCATCGTGCTCTAAAAAAGGAATCAAAGAAGCAGAAACGGAAACTATCTGTTTAGGGGAAACATCCATATACTCTATTTCCTGAGGTCTTACCCTAGGGAATTTTCCTTTATAACGACAGTAAACTTCCTTATCCTTTATATATCCCTGCTCATCAATATTATCGGTAATTTGCGCGATTATTCTTTTCTCTTCCTCATCAGGAGTAAGATACTCTATCTTATCTAACACTCTTCCCTTTTCTACTTTTTTATAGGGAGTAATCAAAAACCCCAAAGGATTTATACGAGCATAGGCAGTTAAAGAGGTAAGTAATCCAATATTGGGACCCTCAGGAGTCTCAATAGGACATATTCTTCCATAATGTGAAGGATGAACGTCTCTTACTTCGAATCCGGCACGTTCACGAGAAAGCCCTCCTGGACCCATAGCAGACAATCTTCTTTTGTGGGTCATCTCTGCCAAAGGATTCGTCTGATCCATAAACTGGGATAGAGAAGAACGAGCAAAGAAATCGTGAATTTGCATAGCAAAAGCGCGAGAATTTATAAGATGCTGAACAGAAAGATTATCTTCTGAAATTAAAGAACACCTCTCGATGAAAGTTCTCTCTACTCTCAGAAGCCCTATTCTTACCTGATGCTGAAGAAGTTCTCCTACCAGTTTCACTCTGCGGTTAGCTAAATGATCTATATCATCTATCTCTCTTTCTCCATTTTTTATTTTAAGAAGAGTTTTCATTATCTCTATTATTGTCTCCAAATCCAAACACCGTTTATTTAAAGAAAGATTCATATTTAACTTTTTGTTAAGAAGAAATCTTCCTACTCGTGCTAAATCGTATCTTTTAGCATCTAAAAACATCCGGTAAAATACCTCTTTTGCTGCTTCCAAAGTCAAGGGCTCAGCCGGTCGCATCCTTTTATAAAAATCCAAAAGAGCCTCATCTCTATTCTTAGTGTGGTCCTTTTTAATCGTATTTACTATCTCCGGGTAAGGTTTATCAGAAAAATGTTTATAAATCTCTTCATTGGTAGATAAACCGAATAATCTTAAAATTTGAGTGACAGGAAAACTTTTCCTTCTGTCAACGATTGCGGTTATGGTATCATTTATATCACATCTAAATTCTAACCAATAACCACGATAAGGAATAATACGGGCATAATAGATTCTTTTTCCTGTAGGATGCATCTCTTCTTCAAAAAATACTCCTGGAGAACGCTGGAGTTGGCTAACTATCGCTCTCTCATCGCCATTAATTATGAAAGAGGCAACTTCCGTCATCAGAGGAATATCCCCTAAATATATTTCCTGTTCCTTCACTGTATTTGAGACTCCCACCAGCCTCAATCTTACTCTCAAAGGAGCAGCATAAGTCTGTGAACGTCGTTTACATTCTTCCGGTGTATAACGAGGCCTGCTCAAAGAATAGGAAACAAACTCTAATCGATATTTTTTATCCGGGGATTCTAAGGGAAAAGTCTCATTAAATATCTCCTGCAACCCTACATTCTTTCTTCTCTCTGGAGGTACATCCATCTGTAAGAATTCTCTAAAAGATGCGAGTTGATGCTCTAAAAGGTGAGGCATAGATACTTCTTTTCTCTTTTTAAATGAAACTCTTTTTACCCACTTCATCTTTATCTCCTTTATTATCGTAACTTACTTTATTCTCATTTCAATTCTACAGCAGCTCCAGCAGCTTCTAATTTTTTCTTTATCTCTTCTGCCTCTTCCTTAGAAACATTTTCCTTAACTGGTTTAGGAGCAGAATCCACTAACTCTTTTGCTTCCTTAAGTCCTAAATCGGTAATTGCTCTTACTTCTTTAATTACTGCAATCTTATTCGATCCAGCTGATTTAAGTATCACGGAAAACGAAGTCTTCTCCTCTTCCTCAGAAGGAGCAGCCTGAGCCTGGGGCATAACACCGGCTACTACCGGAGCCTGCGCTTTAACTCCAAATTTTTCCTCACACTTTTTTACTAATTCAGAAAGCTCCAATACTGTCATCTCTTCAAGAATCTTAAGAATTTCCTCTACCTTAGACATATCAGCCTCCTTCTTTCTTCTTTTTAATCTCCTCAACAAGCCACAAAAATTTTAAAACAATCTGATTCAGACTCGCCAAAAAACCAGTTAAAGGGGAAATAAATACATTTATCGCCATCCCTACCAGAACTTCATAAGAAGGTAATTTAGCTAATTCTAAAACTTCTTCTTTTGTCAATTTCTTCTCTTCCAAAAATCCTCCCTTTAAATAAAGTGCACTTTCTGTCTCTTTAGAAAAATCCACAAGAAGTTTACATACCTTTGCTATATCTGCGCTTTGAACAAAGACCAATCCAGTTAACCCCTCAAGAAAACTTTTATCAATCTCTTTTTTCAAATTAGAAAATGCTCTTTTTATAAGAGAATTTTTAAAAACGTGCAATGCCGAATTTGATTTTCTCAGCTCTCCTCTTAAAACATTCATTTGAGAAGCCCTTAACTTACTAAATCCTACAAATAAACAAGCAAAAGAGGTCTTCACATTTTCCTCTATTTTCTCTTCCAACTTTTTCCGAATTAATAGGCCAACTTTTTCTTTCATACAGAAATCCTCAGCCCTGGGCTCATAGTTAAAGAAAGATAAATCGACCTTATAAATTCTCCTTTTACTGCCGGGGGTCTCAAGCTACAAAGAATATCTAAAAATGTTTTAATATTCTCTACGAGATGCTCTACAGGAAAAGAAATTTTGCCAACTCCTACATGAATACAACCCGTCTTATCCATACGAAAATCTACCTTTCCCTGTTTGGCCTCTTTTACTGCAGAGGTAATATTAGACGTCACTGTTCCTGTCTTTGGTGAAGGCATAAGACCCCGGGGCCCTAAAATCTTTCCTAATCTACTTACTATTTTCATCATCGCAGGAGTAGAGATACAGTAATCAAATCCCACCCAGTTTTCTTTCTGGATTTTTCCCACTAAATCTTCCCCTCCTACAAAATCTGCTCCTGCCTCTTTTGCTTCCTTCTCTTTCTCTGGTTCACAGAATACCAAAACTTTAATCTTCTTCCCTGTTCCATAAGGAAGAATTAGTGAACCTCTTACCATCTGATCACTTTTTCTGGGATCCACATTAAGCTTACAAGAAATCTCCACTGTCTCATCAAATTTAGGGTGAGGCATCTCTTTTAAAATCTGTAATGCCTCCTTTAAATCGTAGATTTTGTTTCTGTCTACAAGTTGCTTAGCTTTAAGATATCGCCTACCGTGTTTCATCCTCCACTACTTTTATTCCACAGGAACGGGCGGTGCCTTCAATTATCTTTATCGCTTTCTCCAAATCAGAAGTATTTAAATCCACCATCTTCTGTTTGGCAATCTCTATTACTTGCTTTCGAGTCACCTGGGCAATTGTCTCTTTCCCTGCCTGAGAACTTGCTTTAGCTAAATTTGCTGCGCGTTTAAGTAATACCGAGGCAGGGGGACTTTTAATTACGAAATCAAAAGACCTGTCCTCATAAACATTTATTATTACTGGCAATATAAGACCTTCCCGGTTTTTAGTCGCATCATTAAATGCTTTACAAAATTGCATAATATTTACTCCATGTTGACCTAAAGCTGGTCCTACAGGAGGGGCAGGATTAGCGCTTCCTGCGGGAATCTGAAGTTTTATTTGAGCAATCGGTTTTTTCTTCTTCTTGGCCATCTTCTTATATTTTTTCTACCTGCCAAAACTCTAATTCTACCGGAGTAGTTCTTCCAAAAATAGAAACACTAACCTTTAACTTACCTTTTTCTGTATTTACCTCTTCAACCACTCCGTTAAAATTGACAAACGGCCCTTCCACCACACGTACACTCTCTCCTTTCTCGAAACTCACCTTGGGGGCAGGTTTCGTTTTGCTTTCTTCTGCTTTTTTCAAAATTTTTTCTACCTCTTCCTCAGAAATAGGAGTCGGCCTTCTCTTTGGCCCGATAAAAGAAGCAATGCCAGGAGTCCTTTTCACAAACAGCCAGGTTTCTTCATTCATCTCCATATGTACCAGAAGATATCCTGGGAGAAATTTTCTTTCGGAAATACGACGCTTACCCAGCCTCACCTCTGTTACCTGTTCCTTGGGAATAATTATCTCATCAATTATATTTTGCATACCAAATGCTTTTATCCTTGCTTCAAGATTTGCTTTGGTTTTTTCTTCTGCTCCACTTAATGTATGCACTATATACCACTTCTTCATTATCTCAAAAAATACTCTATTAATTTAGTAAAAACAGAATCTACTCCAAAGATATAAAGCGTCAGAAGAAAAGTAACAGTAATTACCACTATTGTTGCTGCAAATAGCTCCTCTTTCGATGACCAATTTACTTTTTTTAATTCCATCTTTACTTCTCTCAAAAATTGCGGGAATCTCTTAATCTTTCTAATCATCTATCTACCCAGGCCTGGGGCGAGTCGAAACAAATCTCCGCTGAAAGCGGGGTGCGCAGAGCGCATATTTGTTCCGACATTATCTTTTAGTTTAAATTTACCACTTTTAGATACTTCTCTATGCCTCATGCTCAAACATAAACTCAGGCCTGGGGCGAGTCGAACGCCCAACCCCTGGTTTTGGAGACCAGTGCTCTAGCCAATTGAGCTACAGGCCTTTTCTCTTTCTTTATACTTTACTCTCTTTATGTTCTGTATGCTTACGACAGAACCTACAAAATTTATTAACCACAAATTTCTCTTTATGTTTTTTCTTGTTTTTTGTAGTGTAGTAATTCCTTCTTTTACATACACTACACTCTAAAGCAATCAGCTCTCTCATTTAATTTGCAAGTTAAATCTTTTAGCCTGGAGTGGGAATTGAACCCACGGCCACCTCCTTACCAAGGAGGTGCTCTACCTCTGAGCTATCCAGGCAAAGACAAAAATACCCTTCTCCTTTTCTTTTTAAATAAATGCCTAATTTTTGAAAATAATACTATATTTTATCTTTTTGTCAAGAAAAATATGAAAAAAAATATATTTTTTTACTTATTTATCCTTCCCAATAAATCTACAAAACGTTGAGCAAATCTTATACAATTATCTCTACAGCGCGAATCTATTCTTCCCACCGCTACCGGCCCATAATGGTCGCCACGAAAATCTCCCTGAATAATCATCCCGTGAATAAGCATCGCTTCAAGAATCGAAAGTATTGTCGTCTCATTTCCTCCACCAACATTTGCACTGGAGGTAAATGCACCTGCAACTTTTCCATCTAACTTGCCATGAAACATAACGCTCTCATCGAATAATTTTTTAATTTTTCCTGCTAATGTCCCATAATAAGTAGGAGAGCCAACAATTATTCCTTCATATTTAATTAATTCCTCTGCTTTTGTCTCTTCTACATTTTTAATCTCAACTTCAACTCCTTCTTCTTTTATCTTTTTACCAATAATTTCTGCCATTTTTTTAGTCGTTCCTCCTTCTGAATAATAAACAATCAATACATTCAACTTTTTCATAAGCCTCCTTTCTTAAATCTTGGCAAAATAAAAATTATAAAGTCTTCTCAATGCCTTAATTTTATCAGTTCTTTCTATTTTAGCCTTATTTATTGCTTTATCCAAAATATCAATTGTCTTCTGATAATGGGCTAAATTTATCTTATAAGGGTGTCTGTCTTTTCCTCCATGAGCAAAGCTAAAACGAGCCGGATCCTTGAAACTGATAGATTCTCCGTAGATTAAATCACTGATTAAGGCAAGAGCACGCAAAGTTTTTGCTCCTACATTTTCTAAGGACAGAAGCTGTCCAAAATCCCTTGGTTTCCTCTGGTAAGTTCTTAATAAAATTCTATCTAAATATTTGGGGGTTATATCTTTAATTAAAACTTGATGTCGCAGAGGGAGTTTGTGGTAATTTTTTTCTAAAATTTTTAAATCTTTTATATTTTTTTCTGGATTGCGTAAAGCAAGTTCCTTAATCATCTCTCTTAAATTTCTTTTTTCTTTGTCTACCAAATTTAGGGTGAGAAAACTTTTATCAGTAATAATCGCCTTATGAGGCTCCTCTACAAAAGAATTTAAATCTTCTGAGTACCAGTGATAACGGCGAGCATATAAATTTTGAGCCATTCCCTGCTGAATTACTATCCATCTAAAATCCTGGGTAAATATAAATGTATGATGATAAAGAGTGTAACCATCCTGTAAAGCATTATTATCTACTTTAGCAGCCATTTTTGAAGCGTATACAAGAAAACTGGTATCTTTAGAAATTTTCTCTCCAATCTCCTGAATCTCCTGAGGAGTTTTGCGAGAAGTTTTACCTTTTCCTCCACAGATATAAACTCCAAATTCTTTTAAATCTTTAAATGCCTCTTTCAATGCTCCACATACAGTAGTTGTCAGACCGCTTGAATGCCAATCAAAACCTAAAACACATCCAAAACATTGAAACCAGAAAGGGTTAGCTAAATTTTTAAGAAGTGTATCCTTTCCAAATTCAATAATAATAATCTGGCAAATTTTTGCTCCCAATATTCTCATCTTCTCAAAAAGCCAGCGGGGGCATTTTCCTGAATGTAAAGGAAGGTCAATAAATCCTGTATGCTTCATTACAGATAAACTGCGCCCGGCAGGAGTCGTAACAAATCTCTGCCGAAGGCAGAGAGTGTCCGAAGGACATATTTGTTCCAACATTGCCTGCCAGATAGAGAAATAGCCTTTTGAGAAAGATAAACTTTTACAGATGAAATACAACCCTGCGCCCGGCAGGAGTTGAACCCGCAACCTTCTGGTCCGTAGCCAGACGCTCTGTCCAGTTGAGCTACGGGCGCAGTTAGAAACATATCTTATCTTTCCTCTCTAAAGGAGCTTTTCTCTCTCCCACACTTTCCCCGCACTTAGAACAGAGATACTCAAAGAGATAACCATCGGGTAAAATCAAAAGTAACCTTTCTTTTACCGGAACACTCCTCTTGCAAAAAGGACAATAAAGATGTGTAGCCACAAACTCCTCAAAATAACTATCTCTCATACCTCTTTCTTATTTTTTCAAACTCCCAATGATTATCCATAAATATCTTCCATATACGGGGATCAAATTTTTCCTTATCTTTGCGGATAATCTCTACCGCCTCCTCGTGAGTTAAAGCTTCTCGGTAACTACGGGAGCTGGTTAAAGCATCGTAGACATCAGCTATCGCTACAATTCGTGCAGAAAGAGGAATCTCCTCACCTTTCAACCCCTCAGGGTACCCAGAACCATCCCACCTCTCATGATGATAAAGAACAATACTTTCTACCAATTTAAGATACTGATTGCTTCCTTTATCCTTAAGAAGAGGAGAAAGCATCTCTGCTCCTAAACGAGGATGCTGTTTTATTATCTCCCATTCTGCCTTAGTTAATTCTGAGGGCTTGAGAAGTATCTCGTTGGGCGTACGCCATTTTCCTACATCATGAAGCATACTGGCATAACTTATATCATTAATATACTTCTCATCTATATAATCAGAAAATTCCTCAAGTTCCTTCAAATTCTCAGCGATAAAACGAGTGTATTCAGCTATACGATAAATATGTCCGGCAGTCTCAACATTACCTACCTCCTCTGCTTTCAAAGCAAATACTTCCATTATTCCTTTATATAAAGCTTCCTTTTTTCTCTCCTCTTCCCTCATATGGGTAACATCAATGAAAGAAGCCATAATATAAGGAACCTTTTTTTCATCTTCAATAATAGAGAACAAAGCCTGCAGATAAAACGAACTACCGTCTTTCCTCATCCCTGTCAAATCTCCCCACCAAGTTCTTCTCTTGGTCAACTTCTCATTAATTAAACCTATTACCTTCTTTTTATCATAAAACAGATCTTCTAATTTTTTTCCCATAAGTTCTTCTTCTTTATATCCCCACATTCTTGCAAAAGAAGGATTGACATAATTAATTTTTCTTTTTATATCCGCAATAGAAACTCCATTAAGTGAAGTCTTAAGAGCCATCTTCATAAGTACGGGCTCCTCATCCAGTACACTTCCAAACTGTTCATACCAACTTAACGCATCCTTTATTGCGCTCTCTAATCTTTGAGAGCTTAATTTTCCTTTTACTAAATAATCACTTGCTCCTGCCTTGATCATTGCTACTGCTATTTCCTCATCACCACTTCCTGTAATAACAATTATAGGAAGTTTTATTCCCCTTCCTCTAATATGCTGAAGAATTTCCAATCCGGTAATTTTACTGTGCACACGATAATCTAAAAATATTAAATCCAGTTGAGGATAACTATCTAAAAATTCCAAAGCATCCTCAAGAGTAACTACATGATGAATATCTAATTGGAATTCGTTTAGATTCCTGCCATAATGTTTTAAAACCGCTATAGAAAACGGATCGTCTTCAATGGCTAACGTCTTTAATAACTTTTTTTCCATAATTCGCTAAAAATTATATCATAATTTACAAAAAATTTTAGGAAAAATTACTTATCTTTTTTTAAAGAATAGATATTCTCAAGGACAGGAATAAGATGAGGATTAAGAAGAAGGCGTTTTATTTTCTTCTCTACCTTTATAACTTTACCCTTTCTTTCTACGCTCTTTAATCGCTCAACAAAAGAATTTCTTTTTAAACTAAATTCTACATCTTCCATATCTCTTGCTTCTTCCATAATCTTTTCTAACTCTTCCCTTAACTTATCTATTTTTTCTTCTTCTAAATGAGGATGAAATAATCTGTATCTTTCTATAAACTTCTGAATTATTTCTTCTTTCTTTATCCTGTAAGTCTCTGAAGGCATTTTGCGAACCCTTGTCAAAAAGTTTAGCCTTCCCTTTTTATCTGAACTCTCTCCAATACGGGAAGGGCCTTGTGGGGGAATCAGACAAGGTTTAAAATTCTCTAAAAGATAAACTTGCTCTCTTCGCAAAATCTTCTTTATTTTTTCTGCCTCTTCCTCCACAAACGCATCAAACTCTTTATATATCTTGGCTTTTTCCACTTTTATCCGACGGAACCGAGAAACTAAAGAAGACGGCGGCTGGAAGACTTCTTTTTTTGCTTCTTCCTTCAAAACAGCTAAGATTTCCTTTTCTTCCTCCTCTTTCTCTTCTAATTCCTCCTTTATTTTTCCCTGAAATGCATTCACTTTCCTTGCTTCTTTAAGAAAAAATTCTATCTGTTCTTTATCTAAATATATTCCATTAATTAAATTGTAAAGAATTATCTTTTGCTTTAATTCTTTTACTTGAGAACCATATCCAGAAAACGAAAAAAATAATATTACGGAAAATACAAACAATATTGACCTCATTCCATAAAATTAGACGTAAAAGAAACAAAAAAAGTCTACTATCCTTCCTTAACAAAAAGCTGAGAAGAAATCTGTTTGAGGAGAACCGCTCCTTTCTTTGTTCCTGCCTGTATTATCTCTCCTAAAGAAAACTTAAAGTTAATATTAAAATATACTGTCAAAAGAAGAAGTGTAAAAAGATATATCAACGTAAAATTTAAAAGATAGCCGCTGAAACCAACAAAAGAAGAAGATTTTATATTACGAGCAACAAATATCAGATGAATAATGAAAAAAATTCCTCCTGTCAAAATAAAGAATCCTTTATTGAAAGACAAATTAAATAATTTAGGAAAGATAAAAAAACTTATACCGGAAATAACCAAAAGTGACGGAAAAACTAAAGAGAAAAAATCACTACGAAAAAAGAATTTTTGAACTTTGTAATATATATTGTTCAAATCTCCAACGAAGGTATAAAACAAAAAAGGAAAAAGTATAGAAAAGTAAAAGACCGACATATCAAAATCCTCACAGGTTTTTAATTCTTGGATAAAGGTTTGGGTAAACTTCACAGCGAAACATAAAAGAATAAGAAATAAAATCAATTTTCCTATACCTAAAAGATAATTACTTCTCAAGTTTCTCCTTTTCCTGCATATATTTTCTTAGCACTTGAGGAATAGTTACTGAACCGTCCGAATTTTGATAATTCTCTAAAAGAGCAACAATCAGACGAGGCAAAGCCAGTCCCGAACCATTCAGGGTATGAACATATCTAAGTTTTCCGCTCTTTTTTTCTCGATAGCGAATATTTCCCCTTCTTGCTTGAAAATCCTCAAAATTACTGCAACTTGAAACCTCAAGCCATCTCTCTATTCCAGGGGCATATACTTCTAAATCGTAACATTTTGAAGCAGCAAAACTTAACTCTTGAGTGGAAAGTAAAACTACCCGATAGGGCAATTCTAAAAGCTCCAAAATACAACTTGCATCATTAACTAACTTCTCCAGCTCCTCATAAGAAGAAGAGGGACGAACAAATTTAACTAATTCTACTTTATCAAATTGATGAACTCTAACCAAACCCCTGGTCTCTTTCCCATAAGAACCTGCCTCCCTCCGGAAACAGGCAGTATAGGAAACATAATAAATAGGCAAATCCTCCTCTTTTAAAATCTCCTCCTGATGGATATTAGTAACAGGAACCTCAGCAGTAGGAATTAAAAAATAATCTTCATTTTTTAGCTGATACATATCCTCCTCCAAATTAGGAAGTTGTCCAGTAGTAAGCATAGAATTTCTATTCACCAAAAAGGGAGGAAAAATCTCTTTGTATCCTCGCTGGCAATGAACATCAAGCATAAAATTTATTAATGCTCTTATAAGAAGTGCACCGTCGTTTTTAAAAAGAACAAAATTAGAACCACATAACTTCGCTGCTTGAGAAAAAGAAAATATATCTAGATGCTCTCCTAACTCTATATGGGTGAGAGGCTTAAAAGAGAAATTTCTTATATTTCTCTTCTCTCTTATAACTCTATTTGCGGAAGCATCTCCTACAGGAACAGAAGGATGAAAAATATTGGGAATTTTTAACCACTGTTTTTTAAACTCCTTTTCTACTGACTTTAGTTTTTTCTCCATCTCATCAATCTGCTGAGATACCTTTCTTGACTCTTCCAAATAATAAGAAATATCCTCCTTCTTATTTAAAAGAACTTTTATCTCCTGATTAAACCTGTTCTTCTTACTACGCAACTCTTCTATTTTTTTAAGAAAATCTCGCCTTTCATCATCAAGCTCTAAAAATTTTTTCCAATCAAACTCATAATTCCTTTCTTTAAGAACCTCCTCCATTAAAGAAGAATTTTGTCGCAGAAATTTTATATCTAACATATCATTACTATATTAGTGTACTCTGAGTTTTTTTCAAGATTAAAATTCCTTACTTTCTAACTTTTTAATTCCATAATATTTAAAAACCAAAGACAGAATAATTCCTACCCCCATCCATACAACAAGAGAAATGCACAAAATTCTATCTATCTTCTTAAGGCGTCCGATAAAGTGAAGATGAGTGATTGTACCAAACAAAAAGAGAGTAAAAAAGATATACAGAAAATTTATTACCAAAGTGAAAAATCCGCCTACACTTTCTACTGCTTTTAAGTAGTGCTCTTCTTTAAAATCAGAAAAATAAGCTCCTAAACTTAAAGAGAACAAAAGAAGAACTAAGGCAGAAAATACCACTATCCAAAAAGTAAGAAGAAAAAATCTTTCTATTTTAAGCATATGGTTGGAGATAAAGATAAGCACTCCGGAAATAGTCAAAAGGAATATGCTAGCCACAAAAAACTTACCACGATAGATTCTTTTTAAAGAAAGAGGAGCCAATTTAAGCAACCAGAAATTTCTTCCCTCAAGGCTCCATTGAGGAAATATAAATCTTGTGCTTATTGCAGAAATAATACATAAAACACTGAAAGTATTCAGAAAAGTTAAAAGATTTTTCCATACAGGTTTAAGAAGATGATAAGAAAATCTTCTCAGATTAAGAAAATAGAAAAACAATATCCCAAAAAATATAAGAAACTGGTGAAAAAAAGTAGAATCTCTCATAAATAATTTAATATCCTTAACAATAAAGGCTCGCAGAGGAGAAGAAATGAAATTAAACTTTTCAAGAATTTTTTTTATGTAGCTATAGGAAAATGCTCTTTTTCTTAAAGGCAAAATTTTATAATGATAAACAAAAAAGAACATATTTTTAAATTCACCCACCACACTTAGAGAAAAAAACATTAAACTCCACAAATTAACCATATACAGGAAAGAGAGGAAATACTCCTGATTTTCCAGGTGAAGCAATCCATAAACTGGCCAAGAAAAGGGTAAAAACCAGACCTGAGCAGTTTTTAGAAAAATTACCTCTTCAGAGAGAAAATAAAGGATATCTGGCGAAGATTTAAAAGACGAACGAAAAAAAATAAGAAGGAATAAAAAAATAAGTATAAAGATAACTTTTTTTAGTCCTAAAAATCTAATAATTAATAAAGTAGCCAGATACCCAAAAAAACAGGCTAAAATTAAAAAAGGAAATATATAAAGAGGCATAAAAAGAATAAAAACCCAACTCAGCTTACCTATAAATGAATAAGAAAGGAAAAAGATAATCAATCCCAAGAAAGGAATCCAGGCAGCTAAAATAGCACTTTTTAAGAAGCTATAGAGGAGAAGTTGGTCTTCTTCAAAAGGCAAAGTAAGAAGAAACTGTGTCTCTTTACTTTTAAATCCCACATTATAAAAAAGAATTCCGAAACTAGTAGCCACCATAAAGAAAAGAATAAAAAAAAGAATAAAAATTATCTTCTTAATAATCACTGTTCCCAAACTCCCTAAGGAAACAATAAAGCTTAACCCCTTCCAGATACCAACATATATCCCTATAAGAGAGGAAATCACCAGAAATATACCCAAAAAGAAGTTTTGAGGATTATTTCTTCGAGAAAAATACAGACTATTCTTTAAAGAAATTATCTGAGAAAAAAACAATGCTTTCATTGATCTTGAATGATTTTCAAAAAAGCTTCTTCCAAGGAAGTACTTTTGAAGCTCTCTTTTAACCTGAAAGGTTCAGCCTCAACAAGTAATCTTCCCTCATCCAAAATTCCAATTCTGTCAGCTAATTCTTCTGCGATAGAAAGAATATGGGTACACATAAGAATGGTCTTCCCTTTCTTGGTTTCTTCCTTAAGTAATTTCTTTATAAGATGAATACTGTAAGGGTCTAATCCTACCAGAGGTTCATCAATAAAATACACCAAAGGAGAATGTAGAAAGTTAGAAATATAAACCACTTTCTGACGCATCCCGTGAGAAAGCTCCTTAATTAAGGAATCCTTATAGTTCTTTAGACCAAAAATCTGAAAATAGAATTCAATTTTTTCCTCAACTTTTTCCTTTTCTATTTCAAAAATGTCTCCCACAAATTCTAAAAACTCAAACACAGTAAGATTCTCATATAAAAAAGGGGTATCAGGAATAAATCCTATTATTTTTTTTATCTCCTGATAATGTTCATCTAAATTTAATCCATTAATATAGATTCTTCCCTCTGTGGGCTTCATCAAACCTACCAATAATTTCAAGGTTGTGGTCTTTCCTGCGCCATTAGGACCTAAGAGACAGTAAAATTCACCTTTTTTTATATTTAAATTTAGATTTTTTATTGCTTCAAAATTCCCAAATCTTTTTGACAAATTTTCAACTTTAATCATCTATATTCTAATATATCAATTTTCAAATTGTTTAAAAGCTTAAAAATCTCAAATTGACTCTCAAGCCCTCTAAAAAGTTTGAGATGGGTAGCATCAGCAACCAATTGACCTAAAGCAGGGTCTGTATCTATCCACTCTCCCACATATAAAGATACCCAGGCATGATAAAAAAATCTCCCTTCTTTATAAACTAATCCAATATTTACATAGGAAGGAATACCCACACTTCTTAAAAGCCCTACAAGAAGGGCGCTAATCTCTGCACAGTCGCCCCGTTTCATCTTTAAAGTATCTAAACTGTTAGGGACAGAAAAAGTAGGAATTTTTTTAATATTTTTATCTATCCAAGAGAAAAATTTCTCCAGAATAACTAAAGGATTTTTCTCGTCTTTTACCAGAGATTTTGCCAAACTTTTAAATAAGGGAACATTAAACTGAATAAACCTATTCTCTTCCAGATATTTTTTAAATTTTTCTCTGGAAAAAGGTAAATTTTTTATCTTATAAGGAATATGTTTTTTAATTTCTACAACTGCTTCCTTCTGAGCAAAGAATACTTTTTGATTAAAATCCTCTCTTATCCATTCTCTCTTTACTCCTTTAATCTTAAGTTTTAAATAACTTATCAACATCCTCTCAGGTAAATATTGTGTTTTAATAGCAAACTGCTCTATCAAATCCGTATCCAAGGAGATATCTCTTTGGAACAAATCTTTAGGATTCTCTTTTACAAATTTAAATCCTAAAAATTCCTCATAAAGCAGTCTTCCTCGACGATCTACATATATCTTCCCCTCCACTCCTTCCACATCTATCTTTACGAGATAGCCTTCTTCCTTAAAATCTTTAAGCATCCTTTTACCCTTATTTTCCAGAATTATCTTCATCTTTTTCTCTAAAAAGGGGTCAAAAATATAAAAAGTCACCTTCTTCTGTAAAGGAACAAAATTCAGAGAAAAAGGAAGAAATAAAGAGTTTATTAATTCATTTTTAACTATTAATTCCTTATTTATTTTCTGGAAGGGAGTAGTAATAGTTAAAGAATAAACATTATTCTTTTTTCTTTCTATCACTCCTTTAAGGAAATAATCCTGAGAATGCAAATTTAGAAATGCTTTATGTAAACTATAATTACTGAATAGAATTATGCGTAAAGAAGAGGAAATTGTCTGGGTATATCCTAAAATAGGTAAATTAAGGCGGGTTTTGTTCTCCAAAAAATATCCTCCGCCTTCCTTTACTTCTTGTATCTTCATAAAGAAATGAGAAAATCCTACAAAATTATCCTGGAAATACACCCCATACCAACTGTCTTCAATAAGCAAATCCGAAGGAATAAAAGAAGAAAAGGTGGGAGCGTGTTTAAAGAATAAAAATTTTTCTTTAAAAAGAAAAAAGAAAGAAAGAAAGAAAATAAAAAAAGAAAGGTATTGAAAAAATCTCTTTCTTCCCAACTATCCTTTAACTACACAAAGGGGCTTCATACGAGAAACTTTTTTAGATATGCCTGCTTTATCTACTACCTCCACCACATCATCAACATTTTTATAAGCCGATGGGGCTTCCTCAACAATTGTTTTTTTTCCTGTTGCTCTTACTTCAATTCCTTTTGTTTTCAACTCATTTAAAAGAGTATTAAGATTAATCGTTCTTATCGCTTCATGACGAGATTTCACCCGTCCTGCCCCATGACAGGTACTTGCAAAACTTTCCTCTTCTGCTTTCTTTGTCCCTACCAATAGATATGAAGCTCTTCCCATATCTCCGGGAATAATTACCGGCTGGCCAATATCTTTGTATTTGGAAGGAAGCAAGGAATTGCCTGCTCCTAACGCACGTGTGGCCCCTTTGCGATGAACACAAAGTAATTTCTCCTCACCATTAATTTTGTGTTTCTCAAATTTAGCAATATTGTGGGCAACATCATAAATTAAATCCATCCCTAACTCCTGCCACTTTTTTCCAAAAACTTCTTCGAAACTCATACGAGTAAGATGCATTAAAACCTGACGATTACACCAGGCAAAGTTAGCTGCTGCTTTCATTGCTCCAATATATCGGCGGGCTTCTTCGCTTTTTACAGGTGCACAGGCAAGTTGCCTATCAGGCACTTTTATTCCATACTTAGATAAGCATTTAACCATCACTCTTACATAATCATCGCAAATCTGATAACCAAAACCTCGCGAACCAGAATGAATCATCACAGTAATCTGTCCTCTAAACAATCCTAATCTTTTAGCAATCTCCTCATCAAAAATCTCATCTATCACCTGAACCTCTAAAAAATGATTTCCACTTCCCAAAGTCCCTGCTTGTTCTCTTCCTCTTTCATAAGCACGTTGTGATACATAATCAGGAATAGCCTCCTTGATTGCTCCATTTTCCTCACATACTTCTAAATCTTCCTCAACCCCAAATCCCTTTCTAACCGCCCATCTTGCTCCCTCTACTACTAATTTTTTAAGCTCATTAATAGAAACTTTAACTTCTCCTTTTGAGCCTACGCCTGAGGGAACATTGCGATATAAAACATTTACCAATTTATTAATCCTTTCCTTTATATCTTTTAAAGTTAAATTTGTCTTTAGAAGTCGCACTCCGCAATTTATATCATACCCCACAAGACCAGCACCAACAACTCCGCTATCTACATCCATAGCCGCTACCCCACCAATAGGCATCCCATATCCCCAATGAATATCCGGCATAGCTAAAGAATACTTAATGATTCCTGGCAGGTACGCAACATTAGCTACCTGTTCATAGGCTTTATCTTTTACAATATGAGGAAGTATATCTTGAGAGGCATAAATTATTCCATCAACACGCATACCCTGCCTGTAAGATTTGGGTATGCGCCATTTATAAGCACTTATTTTCTCTAAAGGCTCCATCTTTTTATTTTAATTATTTTCCTAATGAAGGCATCCCTTGCCCGATTACAATCTTTAAAGCTTGCTCAGGAGTAAACCCCTTCTTTATTAAAGCATCATAATAATTTTTTGTAAAAGTAGCCATTTTATCTGCTGTCTCTGCTTCAGATAAAAAATCAAGCATTGCCCTCATCATTCCTTTCATCATCATTCCCATCATTGGCCCCATCTGCTGAAGAGCCTGTTTAGGAGATTGTTTATAAGAAGGCTTTTCTTCTTCAGAAGGGTTATAGCCTTCTTGAGCCAAAATTAACAAAGGAAAAGATAAAATCAAAATCCCCACACCTATCTTTAACCCTTTAAACATCCGCGCCCCCTTCCTTTAAATAAATCCTATATATCAAAAATAATATCCACTTCTAATTTATCTGCTTTCTTTTTTATTTTCAAATTATGATAAGTAGCTGCTTTAATTTCCATATTTATTTTATTACCATAGGGGTCAAAATCAATACCTTTAATTTTTGCCTCTAAAGTTTTTAAAGATTTATTCTCCTTTATTTCTAAATCAGAATCGCAGAAGAGGAATTTTTCTGCAAAAAAGAGAGAAATTAGCTCATTTAGCCAAGTAACCAAAAGATCTTCCCAACTTTCTGCCTCTAACTTTATCGTTCTCTCTTTTCTGCCTTCTTTTTTTTCATTAACAAGAAGAAAAATTAGTGCTTGAGCACTGTTTTCAAAAAGTTCTTTTAAATCTTTTGCATATACTCTTACTCCAATATCAGCAGTATGCTCAATTAATTCAAACCTTTTCAT
>CAZJOV010000006.1:0-42964 GCA_964547735.1 uncultured Planctomycetia bacterium
GCAAATTTTAAATAAAGTTTATCTAAGGGGCTTAATGCTTCCTCCCCCAAAATTATTGCTAATTCTCTTACCTCCTGCCCCTTTGCATAACAGGCAAATAATTGATTCAGTAAATCAGCATGATCTTCGCGCGTCTTCCCCTCTCCAATTCCTTTATCCTTTAGTCGTGATAAGGAAGGCAAAACATCTATGGGAGGATAAATTCCCTTTTTATGTAAGGCTCGAGATAGAATTATTTGTCCTTCCGTTATGTATCCTGTCAAGTCTGGAATAGGATGGGTTTTATCATCATCAGGCATAGTTAAAATAGGAATCATAGTAATTGAGCCCTTTTTACCCTCTATTCTTCCTGCACGTTCATAAATTGTAGCTAAATCTGTATACATATATCCAGGGTATCCTCGTCTTCCAGGAACCTCTCGTCGTGCATTAGAAACTTCTCTTAAAGCCTCACAATAAAAAGTCATATCAATCAAAATCACAAGAACATGCATTTCCAGCTCAAAAGCTAAATATTCTGCACAGCTTAAAGCAAAGCGAGGTGTGGAGAGCCTTTCTACCGCAGGTTCGTTAGCTAAATTAATAAATAAAACAGAATTTTTAAGTGCTCCTGTCCTTTTGAAATCTTCAATAAAAAAGTTTGCCTCCTCAAATGTTATCCCCATACCGGCAAAGACAAGAGCAAAATTTTCTTGAGCAGTCAATATCCGTGCCTGACGCGCAATTTGTGCAGCTACCTGATTATGTGGCAGTCCACTCCCTGAAAATATGGGAAGTTTCTGGCCCCTCACTAAAGGATTCATTCCATCAATAGCAGAAATTCCTGTCTGGATAAATTCTTGAGGATAATCCCTTGCTTGAGGATTAATGGGCACCCCATTTATATCTATGTATTTTTCTGGATACGGGGGAGGCAGACCATCACGAGGCATTCCTCTCCCGTTAAAAATTCTTCCCAAGATATCAGCTGATACTCCAACCTCTTCTGTCTTTCCTAAAAATCTTACCTTGCTTTTATCTACATCTATTCCCCTTGTTCCCTCAAACACCTGAACTACAGCTAAATTCTCACTCACCTCTAATACCTTACCAAATCGCTTGCTCCCATCAGGAAGGATAATCTCGGCTAATTCAGCAAAAGCAACATTTTCAATCTTTTCCACAACAAGAAGTGGACCCCTGATTTCGGTTATTGTCTGATATTCTTTAAACATTTTCTAATTCTTTTTTTATTTTCTCCTCAAGTTTTATAATTTCTTCTAATCTATCCTCAGGAATAAATTTTGCCTGTGCAATTTCTTCTCGAGAAGGAATACTTAAAATTTTCTCTAACTCTTTCCCTTGCTGAAGAAACTGGCTACTTTTAAAATAAAAACTCATAATTAATCTTAAAAGATGATATTGCTTTTTCAAAGAAGTATAGGTATCTTCAGGCAAAAAAGCATTCTGATGTAAGAAGTCTTCCCGAATTAAACGTGCGATTTCTAATTTTAACTTATCTTGAGATGATAGGCCTTCTTCACCCACCAAACGCGCTATCTCCTTTAACTCTTCCTCTTCTTCCAAAATCTTCATTGCCTCTTTTCTTAAATCATCAAAATCAGGAGCAATACTTTTTTTAAACTCTTCTAAAGTAGTATGATACAAAGAGTAACTGGTAAGCCAGTTGATTGCAGGAAAATGCCTTGCATTAGCCAATTTATCATCCAGGCCCCAGAATACTTTCACTACTTTAAGTGTTGCCTGAACTACCGGGTCAGATAAATCTCCTCCGGGAGGAGAAACCGCGCCAATTATACTTAAAGCTCCTGCTTGCACATCTCCCCCCAAACATAAAACTTTTCCCGCTCTCTCATAAAACTCTGCCAGACGTGCCGGTAAATATGCCGGGTATCCTTCTTCTCCCGGCATCTCCTCCATACGTCCGGAAATCTCCCGCAAAGCCTCCGCCCAACGAGAAGTTGAATCCGCCATTAAAGCTACCGAATACCCCTGATCTCTAAAATACTCAGCAATTGTAATTCCTGTATAAATACTTGCCTCACGTGCTGCTACCGGCATATTGGAAGTGTTGGCAACAATTACTGTGCGCTCAAGTAGGGGTTTGCCTGTGTGAGGATCTTTTAATTTAGGAAAAGACAATAAAAGATCTGCCGTCTCATTTCCCCTCTCTCCACAGGCAACGTAAACAATAATCTGTGCATCGCACCATTTGGCAAGCTGATGTTGAAGTATGGTCTTGCCCGCCCCAAATGGGCCCGGACAACAGGCAGTTCCTCCTGAGGCTAAAGGAAAAAACGTATCTAAAACTCGCTGTCCGGTGGAAAGAATCTGGGAAGGCATTACTCTTTCTTTAAAAGGACGGGGAACTCTTATCGGCCAGACTTGATATAACTTTACCTCAATTATCTTCTCATCTTTATCCTTAAGCTCGCAAACAACATCTTCTATAAGAAACCCTCCTTCCTTTATTTCTACAATTTCTGCTTCTTCAACATAAGGGGGTATCATTATCTTATGTTTAATTAAACCTGTCTCTTCAACCTCTCCAATTATATCTCCTGCAACAACCTTATCTTTGACTTTCTTTAAAGGTTTAAAAAACCATTTTTTCTTCCTGTCTAAAGCAGGTATATCTACACCTCTTTTTATAAAATCTCCCTCTCTTTTATAAATCTCATCTAAGGGACGCTGAATGCCATCAAATATCTTTCCCAAAAGCCCTGGGCCCAACTCCACACTTAAAGGTTTATGCATCAAAATTACTGGCTCAAAAGGATGAAGACCTGAGGTTTCCTCATACACCTGGATAAAAGCTAAATCTTCCTTTAACTCAATTATCTCCCCAATTAATCCTAAATTGCCCACCTTCACCATATCATACATCTTCGCCCCTTTACAGTTCTTTGCCACCACCAAAGGTCCACTAATTCTTGCTATATAAGGCTTATCCATAAACTCTTTCTCCCACAGTTCTCTTTAAAATCTCTTTAACTTTTTCCTCCAAAAGTAATCTTCCTTCTTTATCTGTTAAGGGAACGATTAACTTATCGGGATATTTTTTCTTTAATTCTTCATATAAAGAAACCTCACAAAAAATTAAACTTGCTTTCCCAATCTCTTCTTCCGGTTTCTCTAAAACTTTTATGCCCAACGCTTTTAAAAATATCTCTTCTCTTTTCCCTACAAAAATAGCCTTACCCATAGACTAATTTAATTACTTCTTTTATCTTTTCAGGATTTAATTTAAGAAATAAATAAAACAACAAAAATTTTACTACTTTTAAATTTAATCTTTTAGCAAAAAAGAAAAAGATAACCGAATTTGAAGAAAGTGGCTGAAGAATTCTCATTCTCTTCCAGAATTTTAAAATATACTTTTCCACTAAAAAATCTAAAAGAAATATTTTTTTCTCTTTAAAAATTTTTTCTGCCTCAGAATAAAAGTCTTCTACATCTTTTTTAAAAGGAAGCTCTCCTACTTTATCTTTTAGAAGGAATCTTTCTTCTTTCGGTAATCCAAAAGACTTTATCCTTAAAGAATTCTGTTTTTCTAGAAGCAGATGAAGATATAAAAAGAAATCTTCTAAATAATCTTTTTTTATACTTCTGCCATCAAAAATTTTAAAGAAATCCCTCATTTTCTCCTCTACCAAAGAAGAACAAATATTTCCCACAAACTTTTCTTCCTCATTCAGCCAACCAAATAAAGAATCAAAATCAAAAGCTTCCCGGTAAATAAAAAAATAATCTTTAAGCACAGAAGATGCTTTTTTAAAATCAGAAAATATCAATTCCTCAAGAACTGATTTGGGAACAATCTTTCTTTCTAAGCCACCGATTCTTCCTAAGGAAAAATTATACTCCCACCTCATCTAAAATCTGCCTAATTTCTTTATTATATTTCTCTTTTAAAAATTTTAAAAATTCATCTATATCTACTCTTTCTTTTATCTTCTCTTCCTTGGTAATAATTTCTTTCTCGGGGACAAGATGAATATTTTTCTCTAAAAATTCTTTAATTTTTTCTAAAGCAACCTGAGCCATTCTTTCTTTTTTCTCTAAAATTTCTTTTTTTGCCTCAAGCTCTCTCTTAAATAAACTTTCTCTTTTGTAAGCAATCAGTTTATTTTTCTCCTTCTCAAATAAATCGCCAAAATAATTATCCACCTCTTCCTCTATCTTTTTTAAAATCTCCTTTTTCTCTCCTTCTGCTTCAAAAAGAATCTTTTCTTTCTCTTTTAATTTTTCCTCCTTTAACTTCTCTAAGAGTTTATCTACATCATTCATAACTTTATCCCTCTAAGAAGTAATAAAGATGCCAAAAGCCCTAAAACGGCGTAGAACTCCACAAAGACAGCCATAACTAAAGGTTTTACGAATTCATGAGGATTTTTAGAAACCATATAAGCTCCTGTAGCGCAGACCTTCCCCTGATGAATACCTGAGAATAGCCCTGCTATTGCTATTGGAAGACAGGAAAAAAATATGCTCCATCCTTGAGAATAACTTACCGAAACAATAGCCTTCCCCAGCATTCCTAACTTCATTATCCCAATTATCCCAATCAAAAATCCATAAATTCCCTGAGTTCCGGGGAGTGCGGTTAACAAAAGTAAAGGAACAAAATGTTCTGAATTCTCAGCCATAACACCGTTAGAAGCTTGTCCAGCAATTCCCACCCCAACTGCTGAGCCAATTCCTGCAAGTCCTACCGCTAAGGCAATTCCTAATATACTTATTGCTAAACCTAATTCCATCTTTACCTCCTATTTAATTAACTTTACATATTTTGTGTTTACTTTTAAAGGAGAAAAGAAATTATACCCCAACCTGAAAAACTTAGAAAAAAACTCTACAAATTGAAGACGTGCCGAATGTATAAATCCACTCATCAAATTAATTAAAAGATTAAAGATATGCCCTCCTAAAAAAATCAATAAAAAGATTATATAACCGACAACAGGAACCCCTAAAGCCTGCTTGGCTAAAAGATTAACCACCATTGCAATTACCCCTGTTGCCATTCCTAAAGCTAAAAGTCGTGAGTAAGATAAAATGTCTGAGAAATACCTTGTAATCCCATAAAGTTCATATAAACCTTGAGGTATTCTTTTAAAAATATTTTTGTTCCTTGAGGAAAAAACTAAAATATTAAAGATAAATATTATACTCAAAATTTTTAAAAAGGATAATTTAAAAATAAAATAGAAAGGTAAAGCCAGAAGCAGCCCTATCCAGCTTAAACTGCTCATAAACATCTGATTTTTTTCTCTTATCTCTAAAAAACACCTTATTCCTAATCCTATAAGAACTTGAATATACCCTAAAAGCAAACAAAAGAGAAGGAAATTAAAAGGCTCATTCATCATATCAATAATTTTAAAAGGCAAGCTGAATCCTAAAAATCCTCCCAAAGCCACTCCTACAGAAGTTGTAGAAATTCCTAAATAAAAAAGCAACTTAAAAAACTTTCTTCCTTGAGAAGTTAATTTTTTCTTTTTCAAAATATAAAAAGAAAATAGAGAAAGAATAATACCATATCCAGCATCGGAAATACATACTCCTACAAAAAAGAAAAAAAAGGGCGCCAAAATTAGTGTGGGATCTAAAGAAGAAGGGTGTGGTGGTCCATACATATCAACAATAATCTGAAAAGGAGCAATCATTTTTTTATTTTCTAATAAAGTGGGCAGCCTCTGGGAGGCTGAAGGCTTTCTTAATTTAAAAAAAACAAATTCTTTAAACTCTTTCATTATATTTAAAAATCTTTCTTCATCCTTTTTCGCAATCCATCCAGAAAGATAAAAAAAGTTGTTTGTTCTTTTCAAAGAAGAGGCAATTTTCTCTTTAAAATTTTTGTTATTCAAAAAATCATAAAGCAGAAAAAGATTACTTTTAGTACGTGCGTGTTTTTTTAACTTTTCTTCTTCTTCCTTTAATTCTTTTTCTAAATTTTCTATTTTCTCCTTAAAAATATTATCTATTTGGGAAAAAGAATTCTGGGGATACTCCTTTAAAATTTCACAAGGCAATTTTAAGATTTTTATTTTTTTCTCCTCTAAAAATTTTAAAAAATCTTTATCCTCTTTTCTTATTAAAGACAAATAAATATCTTTCTCTATATGCTTCAAATTTGTTTTTCCTTCCAGAAGTTTCTTCTCTTTTTTATTTATTTTTAAAAAGACCAAAGAAAAATGAACAAGAGATGTAATCTTTTTATAATTTAAAGGAAGGAATAAAAAGGGGGCGATTTCTTTTCTTTTATTTTCAAAATTATTTTTCTCTTTTAAAATCTCCTCTCTTTTTTTTATACTCTCCTCAATTGTCTGAACTTGAGGGAGAAATTTTTGGGGAGAAAAATTTTTAAAATCATCCTTTTTTACATAAACCCCTTCAGGAAAAATCTCTTCTAAAAATTTCTTCCCCTCAAAATCTTTCAGAACCTTTATTATTCTCTCTATATTTTTTAAACGACCTTCTTCAACCCTTTCTTCTCTCTCTAGGTGAAATATCTCAGCCTCCTGCAATCGCTCAATTACTTTCTCCTTAAACTTGAAAAATCCTAAAATCTCTACATACTTAAGTTTAGCTATTGCCATCCTTTAATCTCTCCAAAAACAGGTTAAAAATTCTCTCTATTATTTCTTTCTCCTTCTTTTCTATCTTTTCCAAATTTTTCTTCTTCTCCTCCTCTATTCTTTTTATCTCTTCCTCAATCTCTTCATTTATTTTCTTTTTAAATTCATCCAACCTTAAAATATATTTTTTCTCTTTTTCTTTAAAAATTTTCTCCTTTTCATTATAAGCAGATTTTATTATTCTTTCTGATTCCTTCTTTGCTTCCTCAACAATTGCCTCAATACTTTCCTCTTGCTTTTTTATCTCCTCTAAAAAATTTCCTAAATTATCCATTTTCTAATATTTTAAAGATATCCCAATATCAGTAACAATTATTCTCCCTGTGAATTTATCCCCTTGATTAATAAAAAAACCTAATTTAGGAGCAAGAAAAGTTATTGTATAATCTGCTTTAACAACAGGCAAATATTTTACTCCTTCATCAGGAAATAGTCCAGAGGGAATATCACAGGAAACTATCTTTTTACCACTTTCATTTATAAATTGAATAACCTTTCTAAATAAAGATGTGGGCTCATCTTTTATCCCTATCCCCAACAATCCCTCCAGAATAAAATCCTTTCCTAAAGCAACCTTTTTTATCTTCTCTATATCTTTTTCTTCTTTTATAGAGTATATTTTTCTAAACTTCTTCAAAATAGAAAGCTGAAACTCCGCCTCCTCACCAAGAAGTTTATCCTCAATCACTGCAATATCAACCTCATATCCATTACTTAAAAGTTTTCTTGCACAAGCTAAGGTGTCAGCACCGTTATTTCCTCGACCAGCAATTATCAGGCATTTTTTTCCTAAATTAAGCTGATTTATATGGAAGAATAAATTACTGGAGGCATTCTCAATAAGTATCCTTTCCTCCAGTCCCAGCTTAGTTGCCTTCTTATCTAATTCTTTTATCTTTTCCTTAGGAAGAGCTTCTAAAAATAGCTGAGCCTGCCTAAATACTTCCTCAAAATTATCCTTTCTCAAAATTAGACGATAAGAGAAAGGGTTTTTCTTTATTTGAGAAATAAACTCATCTTCGTATTTTAAAGGAAAAGTAGCAATAACTTCTTTCCTTTTTAAAGCCTCTTCCACAGTTTTTTTGAATTCTGTAGAGAAAAGCTCCATCTTTCCAATCTCATCGATAACTACATACTCTGAATTGATGAGCGCTTCTTTTAAAGTTTTTACTGCTATCTTCTCAAAAATTTCTAAATCAACATAATAAGAGGAAACCTTATAAGGGGTTTTAAAATTGTGATGGGAAAATATTGCTTCCTTCTTTTTTTTTATTGTCTTTACCCGAAAGCCTATCCTTTTTCCTTTATCTCTTACCTCCTCAGTATAGAATCCATCAACATCTTTTTTGATGAAGGGGATTAATTTCTTTATCAGGGTAGTTTTTCCTGCTTGAGGAAGGCCGAAAATAAAAAGGTGCATTATCAGTGACTGGAGTTTCTTTCTCTTTTCTTGAAAAGGTCCAGAAATCTATCCTCATATTCTTTATAAACATTCCATCGATCCAGCTCCTCCTTTAATTCTCTTGCTTTAGAAATATCTTTTTTTGCCTTCAAAAACAATCTTTCTATCCTTTCTCTTGCAGACTGAGGAAGTTTTGTATAAGTAGCCAGGTCCTTTTTTATCTTCTCAATATCCTCCTCACTTAAAGGCAGATCCGTATGCGGAATCTCTCCTTTAAGATAAGCAATTAATTTATCAATCTCCTCCTCAACAAACTTTGTTCTTTCTACCACAGGAGTTAAATCTAAATGCAGGCCAAAATAGTCATTAAGAATTTTTAGAATCTTCTGGCTAGCTTTAGGATTTTCTATCTGAACCGTATAAAAAGGAATCTCAGCTAAAAAACAGACTCCCTCTATTTTCTGTCTTTTAGCTACTCCCAAAATTAATCCATTTAATCCACTAATCTGGCCCTCCCTCAATACCTTTACCGGATAGGATTTAAATTTTTCTATCAAATGAGGATGAGTAGCTGTAATCCATACGGAGGAGGCAGCCTTATGGTCAATGGCCTCAGGTTTAGCGGCAAAACTAAGTATTAATTTTACTTTAAATTTTTTTACATATCTTATAATCTCCTTGGCTAAATCTTCAGCTTTATCTAAGGGGGGCTGGGCTTCTCCTAAAAAAAGAATAAACTCACAGGAGGAAAGTTTTTTATAATAAAAAAATCCTGCTGGAATCGTGGGTAACTCAATTACTCCCTTCTCTACAATCACTGCTGAGGGCTTAAAAAAGTTTTGTGCCTCCAACTTGGCAAATACTCTAAACTCAAGTGCTTCCTTTAAGAATAAAACAGTCTTATAAGCCACCTCTCCCATTCCTGGCCAGGCACAGATAAATATAGGATTTTTTAATTTGGGAGAAGACAATTCCTTTATCATTAGTTCTTACTTTATCATATCTGAGAAAAAAAGCAAGAAATTTAGATATAAAAAATACCTCTTTCCCTAAAGCCGGTTCTAATCTTTTTGCTCTCCTCTCTGAAAAAAAGTATAAAGCTTAGAAAAAGGAGGAGCCGTCACATATCTTTGTATTTAAATAAGCTAAATTTTCCCGACAAGAGGAAAAATCTATCTTCTCCCTTAAACAGATATCTCTTACTTCCTCAACAATCTTTTTTCTTAAAGAAAAAGAAAGATAAAAATATCCTCCCATTCTTTCTCCCTCTTTAAAATAGAGTCTATACCAGAGTTCTTTATACTGGGGAAAACCCCTTATCATCCTCCTCAGGTTATCTCTTCTTACTTTATAAGTAGAAACAATAATCTGTTGTGCCCCTCTTTCTTTTATCTCCTTTACGGTTTTTTTTATCTCTTTGGTAGTTAAAGGATAAATCAGAGGATCTATCCGGCAAACTACCGGTATAAACTGAGAAAGTTTTTCAATCGTCTTAAGACGGTCTCTAACTGGGGAAGCACAAGGCTCCAATTTTTGTGCCAATTTTTCATCTAAGGTAGTCAGGGAAATGCTTACGATTATATGAGAAAAACCCTTTAGAAGAAAAAGGTCTCGCAAAATCAGAGAAGATTTTGTCACCAGCATCACTTTAATCTTTCGATATTCTTTTAAAATCTTTAATGTTTTTTGAGTAAGTTTTAATCTCTTCTCCAGATGAAGATAAGGATCAGAGGAATTAGCAATGGCTATATAAATATCTTCGGGCAACTTGTTTATCTCCCTTTTTAATCTTTCTAAAAAATCTTTTTTCGCTCTTACAGAGAAAAAATTTCTTATATAAGAGGAGGCATAGCAGTAAAGACAATTGTGACTACATCCCACATAAGCAGAAAGACTAAACTTTTGTGGACAGGTACACAGCTTTGATTTCCAAGGATCAAAAGGGGTAATTAACATTGACTAAAGAAGAGGAGCAATAATTAAAGAAACAACCGTCATAAGCTTGATTAAGATATTCATCGAAGGACCGGAAGTATCTTTAAAAGGATCCCCTACTGTATCTCCTACCACTGCTGCCTGATGAGTAGGGGTGTTTTTGCCTCCCAAATTTCCTTCCTCAATCCATTTTTTAGCATTATCCCAGATAGCTCCTCCATTAGTCATCATAATCCCTAAAAGAACTCCGCAGGATAAAGCTCCTGCCAGAAATCCTCCTAAAGCTTGCTTCCCCATAGAAAATCCTATGAATAAAGGAGCAATCAAAGCCAGAAGTCCAGGAATAATCATCTCTTTTAGCGCTCCTTGAGTAACAATATCTATACAGGAGGCAGTATCTGGCCGGGTTTTTCCTTCTCTCAAACCCTTTATCTCGCTAAACTGACGTCTAATCTCTAAAACCATCCTGTTAGCCGTACGTCCTACAGCTTTTAAGGTTAAAGCTGCGATAATAAAAGGCATAAGTGCTCCCAGGAGCAACCCAATTACCGTCTGAGCCTGACTGAGGTTTATCACTCTAATATGAGCTACTTTCTGATAAGCAGAAAATAAAGCCAATGCGGTTAAAGCCGCTGAGCCGATAGCAAATCCTTTCCCAATAGCAGCAGTAGTATTTCCTAATGCATCTAATTTATCGGTTATCTTTCTTATCTGGGGAGGACAGCCGGACATCTCTGCAATTCCTCCTGCGTTATCAGCAATCGGTCCATAAGAATCACAGGACATAACAATACCGATAGTAGAAAGCATTCCTACACTGGAGATAGCTATTCCATAAAGACCGGCTACCTGATAAGCAAAATAAGTGGAGATGGCGATAGTAATAATAGGCATAATTGTGCTCTCAAACCCGGAAGCTAATCCGGTAATAATCGTTGTAGCTGCTCCTGTTTGACTGCTTCGTGCTACTGCTTTTATAGGAGGACCGCTCGTAAAAAATTCACTCTCTAAGCCAATTAAAACTCCTGTAAGAAGTCCACATAAAACTGCCCAAAAAACCCTTAAATCAAATAGAAAATATTGTGCAGAAAGATAAGCAAAGAGAATAAAAATTATTCCACTTACATAAGTGGCGTAACGCAAAGCAGACTGAGGATTAACCCTTTTAAAAATATTAATAGAAAATATTCCCAACAAAGATGCCACCAACCCTAAGGCAATTAAAAGGATAGGAAACATCATCCACAAAAAAGGTGAAGATAAAGTTGCTCCGATAGCAATTGTAGCCACTACTGAACCTACATAAGATTCAAATAGATCTGCTCCCATTCCTGCCGTATCTCCCACACAATCTCCTACATTATCAGCAATCACTCCCGGATTGCGGGGATCATCTTCAGGAATTCCTTCTTCTACTTTCCCCACAAGATCCGCTCCAATATCCGCACTTTTGGTATAAATTCCTCCCGCAATTCGTGCAAATAAAGCAACAGAAGATGCACCCATCGCAAATCCGTTGATAATTGAAGAATTTTTTGTAAAAATATAAATAATACTTAATCCTAAAAGTCCTAAACTGGCAACAGATATTCCCATAACTGAACCTCCAAGAAAGGCTACCTCTAAAGCAGAAGATGTGCCTCCCTCAATTGCTGCCTGGGTTGTACGACTGCCTGAGCGGGTAGCCGCTTTCATCCCAAAGAATCCTGCCAAGATGGAAGAAAAAGCTCCTCCCAAATAAGCTAAGGCGGTTTGCCAACTTAAAAACTTAGAAAGAATAAAAAATACTACAACAATAAAGATGCCAATAATCTTATACTCTCTTCTTAAGAAGACCATTGCTCCCTCATGAATTTGAGAAGCAATATCCCTCATTTTCTCTGAGCCTTCATTTTTCTTTTTTACAAAAATATAGATAAAAAGAGCAACCAAAATCCCCAAAAGACCAATAGAAGAAAGAAGGTATAATAGTCTCATCATTGGAAACTCCTTACCCAATTTTGATAACAAAACTCCAAAATTTCACTTTTGACGGAGGAAAGGAGGTTCTTTATATTTATCCCTACCTCCCATCCTTCTTCTGTCTCTTTTTTCCAAACAATTTCTCCTCGAAAAGGAATGAATATATCTCTATTTGGCCTTTGGATTTTAAAGTTTACTATTTCTTTCTCTGAAAAATCAAAATTATCGAATATACATCTTATCCCCCACCGAGAAAAGTCCTTTATTCTACCCTGAAATATCTCATTTTCTTTCTCTATCCTTATCATAAGAGAAGAAGAGAATCTTAAAAATTTCCTTCTTTCTTCCATAAGAAAAAATTTTATAACAAGTTTCTTATTTCTCCAAATATTTTTTTAAAAAATTATCTTTTCACCGATTCTATCTCTTACTTTTAATAACTTCTTCCTGACTCTCTATACTTCAAAAATTATCCCTGCCAAAAACTTTCTGGATAATACGAAACCTTCTTTAAGTTTTTAACCCCATCAATAATTCTCGCCTTAGGAAGAAAGGTTTTCTGTGACTAACTTGGCAGTTTGGGGAGGGAGAAGAAAATAGAAAGAACCTTTTATTTTTTCTTCCTCAACAGTAAATATAGTCTCTATAAGATAAGCGTAATCCTCTTCTTGATAGAAAGATAAAGTAATATTCAACACCTCATCAACAAACCCGCTTAGAAAGACAGGAAAAGAAGGAATTAAGATTTTTTTAAGAAAAAATCCTAATGTACTCAAATGACTACAAATTACTATATTACCCACTTCTTTTAGCAGAGAAATGCCCATCTGGGTAAAGATACGAGTGTAGCTTTCTGGAATTTTTTTCATTCCCATTGAAAGATCAATCAAACGGAAAGACTCTTTTTCCTTGAGGAAGAAAATCACCTCTCCCTCCAATCCGGTAAGAATTTTAGAAGAAATCGCCACCACTCTCTCTCCTTCTGTCTTAATCTTTAAATTTTCTGGATAAGCAACAATAATATCTACTACAGGAACTTCCAAACTTATTTTCTTTTTCAAAAGTTCAGAGAGAGCCGTACCACTACATCCGGCAGCGATATTCCCTACTTCTTTTAAGATATCTAATAAAGCTGGCTGATTCATCTCTTAATTTTCCCACAAAATCGCCGAAAAGCAAAGGATTTTCATATTATACTAAATTTTTAAGTTCAGAATAAATAAATTTTTCCTGGATTAAATTAAAACTTGTCCAAGGATGTTTCTCTTCCACCAGCCTCACTGCATCGGGTATTTCTTTTCCTAATTTAACCATAATAACCACACAGATTAAAGGAGAACGCCCCACCCCATTTTGGCAATGCACAAAGATTTTTTCTTTTTTATCCAAAAGAGGAATTACAAACTCAAATAACTTGTCTAAATCATCTTTTTTTGGAATATAGGCATCATCTATCTCTAAATGAAGAAATTCCATCCCTAATCTTTCAATTAACTCCTTATTATCACAATATTCTGAACGAACATCAACAATACCTTTAATTCCTGCCCTCTTTAAATATAAAAAGTCATCATCTTGAGGAGCTTTTCCTACACAAAGTTGTTCTGTAACCCAAGAAATCTCTATCATCGAGAAAGGTAAATAGAGTCTTTAATTATAAATCTCCAAAGCCAATCTTTAGCTCTCTCGGCATAAGGAATATTTATCCTTGCGGTAACCCCAACTTTTCTTGAAGAAATCTTCTCTCCTTTAAGAATGAATAGTCTCTTTCCCTCTACCATATCTTCCTGATTAAGATTTTTATCTATTCCTAATCCTTTACATAACTTAGCTGGTCCATTAAGTAGTCTTCTGCGGTCATAATCTTTAGGTCTTCTTAAATTCTCCAAAATAAAATCTACTCCATATAGGGGCTCAAGAGCTCTTATAAGCACTGCTCCTGCCCTCCCCTTTCTATGAGCTACAACATTCAAACAATAAGAGTTTATGTATACCGAGTATACATAAGAAAACCCCACCTTTCCAAATAAAGGAGATGTTCTTTTTGTTTTACCGAATCTGGTAGCATGGGAGGCATCATCATCTCTATCAGCATAAGCCTCTGTCTCAACAATTTTCCCAACAATCATCCTTCTTCCTTTTTTTACTGCCAAATAATATCCCAAAAGTTCTCTTGCTACCTGAGGGGGGTCTCTACGGAAAAACTCTCTTTCTATTCTTTCTCGCTTTAACATTTTATACTGGATAAAGAATTATCAGGCCAATCATAAAAGCAAGAAAATTTATTAAACGATATAAAGGAAAACACTAAATTAATCAATCTAAAACTTGCAAGATTTGGTCTTATCAAAAAAGTCCTCCTTATAGCTAATCCTAAAATTTTTACTCCTCAAAGCACATTTTATAATTTTATCCTAAAAAAGTCTTCTTAAGAAGAGATAAAAATCAAGGAAGGCAGAAGATACCTTACTCTTTTTGCCTCTACCGAATAAGGAAGTAAGACCTTAACTTTGTGCTTCTCTACCTTCTCTATCCTTCCTAACCCTAAAGTAGTCAATCTTTTATCCAAAAGACCAACCACCATATTTTCTTTAAAGCAAGATTTAGCAAAAAAAATAACTATTTTTGCTCTCTTAAAATAGGCATGAAAAAGCCTTTCTCTAAAAGAGGCTCTCTCTCCTGCCGTCCTTTTTTTGACTCTTTCTGACTTCTTAAGGCGCACAATATAGATTGTTCCTTCAAAAAATTTTAGTATTTTCTCCAACTCATCCTTCTCCTGCAAAGCAACAATTACATCGGGTTTGATTATTCTTATCTTTGAAAATTTAAGAAACCGGGCCTCTTCTCCCTTTATATAACCGGTAGTATTTATGATAATTACCTCTGCCTTAGCTAAAGCTTTATCCAAAACCATCTTCGTAGCTAAAAGATGATTTGCTAAATTAGCGGAAGGAGAAAGAGTCCCTACAAATTCCATAAAGTCCGCAGGAACATAAGAGGAAGGAGTTTTCTTTAGAGAAGAAAACAATTTAAAACTAACACATCCAGGAGGCCCTATACAGGACTGCCCTAAATCACTACATAAAATTCCTACTTTTCTTTTTAACTTGAGAAATTCTTTAACTAATCTGAAAGACAAAAAGGTCTTTCCTGTATCTGTTTTCCCTAAGATGATGATTTTTAAAGTTTTTTTCTTATAAAGTTTTCCTCCTACTGAGGACAGAAACAAAGACACCTCTCTTTCTCCTCAATATCTTCTATGCTTAAGACTTGCTTCTTATATGTTCCATAGCGATAGACCGTTACCCCTTTAAGAGATAAGCGGTCTGCAGTAAGATAGATTTTTTCTATTTCTTTTAAAGAGACCTGAGGAGAAAGATTTATCGTTTTTGAAACAGCATTATCAGTAAATCTTTGAAATGCTGCCTGGATAAGAAGATGATTCTGCCAACTGATATCAAAAGCGGTAACAAAGATATTTTTTAGAAGATGGGGAACTTTAAGATTTCTCAAGCTCACTTTTCCTTTTATAGTCTTCATTAGTCTTTTAGAATAAAAACCCTCCTCTCTTGCTATCTCCTCAAGCAGGGGGTTAACTTCCAAAAGATTTAATCCTTCTGATATTTTACGTATGTAAGTGAGAGAAAAAAAAGGCTCAATTCCTGAAGAGCAATCAGCAATTATACTTATGCTTCCGGTGGGAGCAATGCTATTTAAAGTCGCGTTCCTCAACTTCAAATTTTTTCTTCTATAAACAGAAAATTTCCAGTTAGGAAAAACCCCTCTCTCATAAGCTAACTCTTGAGAAGCTTCTAAAGAAATTTTTCTTATAAATCTCATTAAGCGATGAGCAAATTTTACTGCTTGATGAGAATTATAAGGAATACGTAACTTTACAAGCATATCAGCAAAGCCCATCACCCCCAGACCTATTTTGCGATTTCTCTTTGTGACCTCCTCAATCTCTCCTAAAGGATATTTATTCACCTCAATCACATTATCCAGAAATCTTATTCCTAACTTAATCACCTCCCTTAACCTTTCCCAATCAACTTTCTTATTCTTTACAAATTTTGCCAAATTAATGGAGCCTAAATTACAAGCCTCATAAGGAAGTAGGGGCACCTCCCCACACGGATTGGTAGCCTCAATTTTACCTAAACCTTTAAGAGGATGTCGGTGATTAATTCTATCTAAGAAGATAACTCCCGGTTCTCCACACTGATAAGCAGAAAAACAAATCCGTAAAAATAATTCTTTGGCTTTAACTTCTCTCATTTTTTCCCCTGTACGAGGATTTATAAGTTCTATCTTCTCATTCTTGGATAAAGCCTTCATAAATCTATCGGTAAGGGCTACCGAGAAATTAAAGTTGGAAAAGCTTGTTTTATCTAACTTTGCCTCCACAAAATCTAAAATATCAGGATGGTCAACGCGTAAAACCGCCATATTTGCTCCCCGACGCCTTCCTCCCTGAATAATTACTGATGTGGCCACATCGAAAATTCTCATAAAAGAAAGAGGACCGCTGGCAAACCCTTTAGTAGTGGAGACTATATCTCCCTGAGGCCTTAAGGAAGAGAAACTGAAGCCGGTTCCTCCTCCTGTCTTATGAATTATTGCCATCGCTGCCAAGCTTTTAAAGATTCCTTCAATAGAATCTTCTACCGGTAAAACAAAACAAGCCGAAAGTTGACCCAAGGAGGTTTGAGCATTCATAAGCGTAGGAGAATTAGGCAAAAATTCTAAGTTACACATAATTTTGAAAAATTTCTCTTGAAAATAATTCTCCTTTCTGCGATTAAAGTTCCTCTCTGAAGAAGCAACTGCCTGGGCAACTCTTAAAAACATCTGCTGAGGAGTCTCAATAATCTCTCTTTTCTCGTCTTTCAGCAGATACCTTTCTCTCAAAATAGTTATCGCATTCAAAGATAGCTTAAGCTCATCCTTTACTCCCAAAATATTCTTTGTCTCTCTTAATTCCTGCCGATATCTACGATATAGAATGAAAGCTTTTGCTATTTTAAATCTTTTCATCTCCATAAGTGTCTGCTCAATCTTATCTTGAATCTCCTCTATAGGAATAACTTTCTTCTTTAAAGAAGATAATTTTTTAAGAACCTGCTTTGATATCTCTTTGCTTATTCTTTCTGCCTCTGGAGAAGAATAAAAAGTTACTGCTGCTTTAAAAATTGCCTGGAAGATTTTTTGAGGGGTAAACTTTTCTTTTTTGCCATCACGTTTAATTACATATTTTATTTCCATCCTTATCCTCTCTTATCCTTCCTATAAGGAATTTCAAGTGTAAATCCATCATAAGCAAACTTTATATTTAGTTTTAATTCTTTTCTGATTTTCTCTTCTAAAAGATGAGGCTTTGCCTTTAACATACTCATTCCAAAATGAGTAAAAATTGCCAGCTCCGGCTTTATTTTTTTAACTAACTCCAGAGCCTCCTCAAGGCTTAAATGTTCATAATCAGATCTTTTCTGATAGAAAACCACATTAAGAATTAAAACAGTAGAATCTTTATAAATATCGACAAGCTGAGGAAAATATTTTGTATCTGAAACTAAAGAAATTGTGGTTTGAGGAAAAAGAAATTTAACTCCATAAGTATCCACAGAATGAATATTTTTTAAGGGAGTAATAAATCTTACATCGGCAATCCTATACTCCTCTCCTTCTTCCATTACAATTATCTCTTCTAAGAATTTTTTTGCATAAGAAAATACAACCCCTTCTTTCTCATCTAAAGCATCTTGAGGAGCAACTAACTTCCCTCTTTTTCTAAACCCTCCCTCACTTATTGCTTCAATCATTACATTAACATCTCCAGAATGGTCTAAGTGTTTATGAGTAAGAATTATAGCATCCAAGCTTGAGGGGTCTAACTTAGGACGTGAACTGTTACATCTGACTAATGAACCAGGGCCGGGGTCAATAACTATGTTGGTGGACTTATATCTTAACCATAAACCAGCCGATGACCGCAGTTGTCGAATCATTACAAAACGAGCTCCTGCCGTCCCTAAAAATTTCAAAAAACCATCACCCCTCTCTAAAACTTTATCCATCTCTGCGTTTTTTTAGGAATTCCTAACGTTTCTAACTTCTTAAACGAACTAATTTTTGCCTCTTTTCTTAAGGTAAGAATTCTTTTTGCTCTTTCTTTTCCTATTCCAGGAACTTTTATCAGCTCTCCATAAGAGGCTTTATTTATATTTAAAGGAAAAAGAACTCTGTTTTTTAAAGCAAAAGCCTGCTTTACCTCAATCTCTAAAGGTAAATTCCCTTTTTGGTCATAAAGGAGCTGAGAGGGTAAAATATTATAATCTCTTATCAGAAAATCCGCCTCATATAGTCTCTTTATTCTTAAAGGATTCTCCTCTCTCTCTTCTTCCAAAGGCGTTCCTTTCTGGGGAATAAAACGACTATAATAGACTCTCCTTAAGCCTAAATTCTTATAAAGATAGTAAGCTAAATTAAGATATTCTCTATCGGAAACTTCTCTTGCTCCCACAATGAATTGAGTAGTTATTCCTGCCTTAATCTTTCTTTCCCTATTTAGCCTGCTTAAGAGTTTAAGTCTCCTCAATAAATCCTCAAACAATTGTTTAGAAGAAAGAGAAGAAAGATACTTCTGTGCAGGATACTCAAGATTTATAGATAATCTATCAGAAAACTTAAATAGTTCTTTTATAAGAGAAAAATCTGCCTGAGGCAATACCTTGGCATGAATATAACCGCTATAATTTAATTTCTTCCTGAGAACAAAAAGTGTCTCCAGGATTTTTTCTTGAGAAAAATTTGGATTTTTATATATCCCTGAAGAGAGAAAAAGCCCTCTTACCAAATTCTTTCTATAAAGAGATAAGAAGAATTTAGACAAATTCCGAGGAGAGATGAAAAAACGGGAACAATTACTTTTTACATTATTAAAGCAATACCGGCAGTCATTTCTACATCTATTAGTCAAAAGTATTTTCAATATAGGAGAAATCTTTGCTGCCTTTGCCGGATAAATATACCCCCTCAGAGAATCTACTTCTGTCTCATTTATCAGATTTTTTAATTCTTTTGAACTCATTTTCATTTAGAACTTTTATCCCAAAATTCTCTAACAAAAAGGAGGTTACCCCTTTTCCTTTAACTAACCTTCTTTTGAAACTCCCATCATAGATAAACTGAGACCCGCAAGAAGGACTTCTTGACTTCAAAATGGCAAAATCTATCATCTTTTCTTGTGCAATCTTTAAAACTATCTTTGCTCCCTTAATAAAATATCCGGTAACATCTTTTCCTTCTCTACTCATTACCTTTGCCCTTCCGGAAAACAAATCCACCGTCTTTCCTTTTATCTCAAAAGGACCACAGAATTTTCTCAATCCTCCTAATTCTTCCGGACAGACAGCTATAAGTTTATAATCTTTTAATAGCTTAAGAAGGGTCTTATCTAAGGAAGAGGTCCCATCATACCGACAACTTATTCCCAAAAGACATTTACTAATCAAAATTTTTCCTGCCATATCTTTTTTAACTCTTCAGTAATCTCCCTCTGCAAAGAGTAACTTATCTTTTTAGTTTCCTCCTCCTTTTTTCTTTTTTTCCTCTTAGCCAGAAATTCTTTCGTCTTTCGATAATCGGCTCCTAATATCTTTATCCTTCGGATAATCTCTAAATCATCGGTAACAACAATTATCTGTTTACGGTTTTTACTTTTCTCCACCAGACTTTCGATTACCTCATCTGCACTTTTTTCCCTACTAAATATAATCTGGAATCTATCATCTTTTTCTGGTATAAAAAACCCATCAAAGACAACAGTAACTTTATTATTCTTGCTTCCGGTAAGATTGTAATTTTTTATGTAACTTATAAGAATACGATGCTCTTTATTTTTTATTTCTTCAATTTTATTCAGCAGATTCCAGCCATCGATAATATACCATAACATAAATTATTCCTCCCCCTATAGCTAAAAGTATTACAAAAAAAAGATTAAATAAAGAAATTGCCAAACTAACTTCTTTCTCTATTCCTATTTTAGAAAAAAAATAGATACAGGCAAGTTCCCTTGTGCCAATACCAGCGACAGTTATAGGAAGAAAGGTAATCAAAATAATTAAAGGGACAAAAACAAAAAAATAAAACAAAGATACATCCTGAAAGAAGGCTTTAGCAATAAGAAAAAAACTGAATACACTGAGCAATTGAATGCTCAAAGAATAAGCTACCGCTTTTAAGAAAGCGGCAGGGTTCTTCTTTAAAAAACTTAATTCTTTATAAAGGCTATCAATATGTGAACGTTTCTCCTTACTTATTATTTTTTTAACCCATTTCAAAAAAAAGGGATGGTAGAGAAAAAAAAGGAAAGCTAAACTTATCCCGGAAACTATAATTACTCCCCAGAAAATATCTCTATCTAAAAAACTTCTTCCCAGAAGAAAAGAGCTAACCGCAACTATACTTAAAGCCAAAAATCCAGCAATACGATCTACAATTACAGAAGAGATGATTCTCTCCTCATTACGAAAACGCCAAGCCAAAGCAAACCCTCTAAACAAATCACTTATTATCAAAGAGAGGGAAAAAAGAGAAAAAAAGAGACTAGAAAAATATACATATAGTGCTTCTTTAAGAGAAATTTTTATTTTTAAAATCCGCAAGATAAATCGCCACCTTAAAGCAACGATAATATTCAAAAGTAAACTTAAAAGAAAACTTAAAAAAATATAAAAGAGAGAAGCTCTCCTCAGAAGAAAAAAGAGCTTCTTGTAGGAAACAATTCTAAATATTACATAAAGAAGAACTGCGCTGACAAAGAGACGAAGAAAAAAAAGAATTTTTTTTCGCAAACTATCCTTTTTTATCCTTACTCTTTTTGCTATATAAGGAGACAAAATACTCTATGGAACGGTTATAAGTTTTTTCTGCCTCCGGAGGAAATACACATCCGGGAAGTTCTCCCCGAGAAAGATGGTAGCGTAAGCACTCACAACAAATTCCTTTTTTAGAACATCCCGGATAGGTACAGGGGCAATAAGAAAGATTCTTTTCTTTATTGGGGCATTCCATTTTCTTTTAAATTTTTGAAATAATCTCTTAAAAATATTCTCTTTACAAAAGAAACTCTATCAACAAATAGAATACCATTTAAATGATCAATGCCATGCTGAAAGAGTAAAGCTAATTCTTTCTCTGCTTCCATATCCAATTGATTTCCTCTCTCGTCCCAAAAATTTATCCATATACTTTCGGCTCGCTTAATCATTAACCTCAAATAGGGAAAACTTAAACAGTTTTCTTCTTTCCACTGAACACCTTCTCTTTTTATAATGAAAGGATTAACCAAACGGAATAATGTATCTTTTGCCTCAACAATTAAACAAGCGATATCTAATCCTATCTGATTTGCTGCTAATACTTTCGCTCCTTTTTTCTTCATTATTTTATACATCTTATCAAAAATATCTTTCAAAGAAAAGAAGTCTTTAACTTTTCTGCACCTTCTTCTTAACATCTTATCCGGCCAAATACGAATTTTTAATTCTGTTTTTATCATCTAACTCTACTATTCTTCTCTTATAATTTTTTAATTCTTCTTCAGAATATAATCCGTAAGAGAGAATAATTAACTTATCTCCCTTTGTCCCCAAACGTGCTGCCGGACCGTTAAGACAGATTACTCCTTTTTTACCTTTAATTACATAAGTTTCAAAACGCTTCCCATTATAAAGATTTAAAACTTCCACTTTCTCTCCTTCTTTTAAATCCGCTTCTTTTATTATTTTCTCATCGATGGTAATACTCCCTCTATAATAAAGTTGACAGTCAGTAACTACCGCGTAATAAATTTTTGATTTTAACATTATCCTGAACATTTCTCTCTTTTTAAAAGATTATAGGTTAAGGTAGCAATCATCAACTCCTCATCTGTAGGGAGTACTAAAAATTTTACTTTTTTCCCCAAGAATCCAAAAACATCTTTTTTTATCCTTTCTATTATATCGGGATTGTTCTCTCCGATTCCTGCAGTAAAGCAGATAGCATCAACTCTTTTTAAAATAAGCATATAAGCACCAATATATTTTTTTATTCGATAAATAAACATCTCCAAAGCCAAATTGGCTAATTTATTCTTTCTGGATTCTTTCTTTATCTCTCTCATATCGTTACTCAGACAAGAAACCCCTAACAGTCCACTTTTTTTATTTAAGAGAGTATCTATCTCTTTAACTGAAAGTTTCTCTTTCTCCATCAAAAATAAGATTATCGCCGGATCTATATCCCCACAGCGTGTTCCCATAATTAATCCTTCCAGAGGAGTAAATCCCATTGAAGTATCTACAGACTTCCCATTCTTTATCGCGGTAATACTACAACCATTACCTAAATGACAACTGATAATATTCAACTGACGAAGGGGCTTTTTTAGAATTTGAGATGCCTTTTTTGCAATATACTCATGACTTGTGCCATGAAAGCCATATCTTCTTATCTTATATTTTTTATAACAATAAAAAGGAAGTGCATACATATAAGCATAGTCAGGAATGGTAGTATGATAAGCTGTATCAAAAACAGCTACCTGCTTTGTTTTTCTCAGTAATCTTTTTGCTGCTTTTATTCCCTCCAGATTAACCGGATTATGTAAAGGAGCCAATTTAGCATATTCTTTTATTTTTTTTATAACTTTTTCATCTATAATGCAGGGCTGGCTAAAGGTCTCCCCCCCGTGAACAACTCGATGTCCTACTGCCTCTATTTCTTCTAAAGAAGAAATCACCTTTTTTTCTAAAAGTTGAGAGAATACCATCTTCATTCCCTGAGTATGATTAAGTACAGAAGAGTCTTTTTCTCCAATTCTTTCTATAACCCCTTTAGCCAAAAGCTTCTCCTGAGGAAAAAGATAAAACTTATATTTTATTGAGGAGCTCCCGCAATTAACTACAAGAATCCTCATTCTTTTGAGCCCTTATGACTATTACCGCCGTACAATCAATGATATCCTCCGTACTGCAACCGCGGGATAAATCGCTGCAAGGCTTTTTTGTTCCCAAAATTATAGGCCCAATTGCTCTTGCTTTAGCCAATCTCTCGGTAAGCTTATAACAGATGTTTCCCGCATCCAGATTAGGAAATATCAATACATTGGCAGAACCGGCAATCTCACTTTGAGGAGCTTTTATCTGAGCTACTTCTTTAACTATTGCACTATCTGCTTGCAGTTCTCCATCGATAAGAAAATGGGGAGCTTTTTCTTTGGCAATTTTTGTCGCCTCTCTTACCTTCTCAATCCAACGGCCCTCCGCACTTCCCTTGGTAGAAAAACTCAACAAAGCTACTTTAGGCTCAAATTCCAAAACATCACGAGCAAAATTGGCCGCCGAGATAGCAATTAAAGCCAACTGGTCCTGGGTAGGATAAGGAATCACCCCGCAATCAGCATAAACAAATACTCCTCTTTCTCCATAACTACAGTTAGGAATAGCCATTATAAAACAACTGGATATCAAACCTATAGTTTTATCTATCTCCATGCAGTTCAAAGCTGCTCTTACTACTGAGGAGGTAGTGTAAGTGGCTCCGGCAACAAATCCGGATGCTCCTCCCCGCTCCACAAGCATCGCCGCATAATATAAAGGATTTTCCATAAGCTCTCTTGCTTCCTCAAAGGTTATTCCTTTTATCTTTTTCCTCTCGTAATAAATATTAGCAAACTCTTCCTGTCTTCTGTGATCAATGTTGTCATGGGTTAAAAGTAAAGGATAGGCAATTTTTTCTTTTTCTATATATTTTATTGCTTCTATAACTCTTTCATCCTTAGGCTCAGGATAAACAATTATTTTAGGAGCCTCTTTTGCCTTTTCTCTAAGTCTTCTTATAATTGTTTCCATAGACAAGGAAGTGATGTTACCACAAATTTAACAAATATTCAAGCCTATATTGATGAGACTTTCAGAGTAAGCCTTGAAGCATCAATCTCTACTATCAAGTGGGGTAAATCTATAATCACATTCTTTTTGGTGATAGCTTCTAATATTTTTTCAAAATGACGCCAATCTAAACGCCGAGTATCTCCTTTTACTTCTTCAATCGCCAAACGTAACACTTGCAAAAATAAGAAAGGATGTAATCTTTTTAATCTCTCTAAATTTAAGATTAAAAAGCCCTTGCCTTCTTCTTCCCTCAACTGCTCCAACTCCTTATAGGCAAGTTTTGTAATAAAGTCATAATTCCATGCAGAAAGACGTGCCAGATTAAAAAGATTATTTTTTATATTAGGATTCAATTTTTTCAGGAGAGGCAAAATATTTAACCTTATTTTATTGCGAAAAAACCTCTCTTCAAAATTAGAACTATCTACTCTATACTCAATTTTTTTCTCCTTTAACCATTCGATTATTTCTTCTTTTTCTATCTCAATAAGTGGCCGAATAAAAGTCTTCCCTTTAAGTTTTATTAAAGGAAGGATTCCTCTTAATCCCTGAATACCGGAACCTCTTATAACTCTCATCAAAACCGTCTCTACTACATCATCTTTGGTATGGGCTAAGGCAATTTTTTTTATTTTTAAAGTATTTGCTACTTTAAAGAAGAAATCATAACGCAAATTCCTTGCCACCTGTTCCAAAGAATCACCCTCATAAAACCCTTCAACATTCTTTCTCTCACTGACAAATTTGATATTTAAAGAATCCGCCAATCTCTTTACAAAAATCTCCTCCTCACCTGCCTCCTCCCTCAAACCATGATTAAGATGAACACATACCAAATATAATTTAAACTCTCTCTTTATATGCGAAAAAAGATGTAGCATTGCTACCGAATCCGGACCTCCAGAGACACCTAAAACAACCCTATCTTTCTTTTTTAAAAGACTATATCTTTTAATCGCGCCAAGAAACTTGACTAAAATCTCCACAACCAAACTTCTCTTAAGGGGAAATCTTCTCGGTTGGTTTAGAACGTTCCTTTATCTCTTTAAGGAAATTAAGAACAAACATACTTAATTTCAACTCCAGATGAGAACTTATATTTTTAAACTCAATTCCTGTAAAATATCCCTCATCTACTTTTTCTTGCCACACTACTCTTCCTAATGATTCTACATAAGTCTTATCTTTGTCGGGAAGATAAAACTTCAAATGTAAGATAGTACCCGTGGGCATCTCTTCATTTGCCAGAAGGCATAATCCTCCGGCACTGATATTTTTTGTCTCCCCTTGAGAAGGTGGCATCTGCATAGGTAGGACTTCATATTCAACCTGTGCGCATAAATCAATCCTCACGTATCTTCTTCTTTCTCTCACAGTTTTTTATTATATCATAAAAATCCCCTAAAAAGAAAAAATCAGTGATTTATTCTGAAGAGTAAAATAAGTCGCAAAACTAATTTTTCTTAAAAGGTCAATGTTTTTCTTCAGGCAAGACAATATCTTCTTTTCAAAAAAATCGTGCTCATACTCTTTTTTTATTCCAATCAGATAGAAAGTATTTTTATCTAAAAAAGAAGCCTGATAGGAATGGTGGTTCCAATCACTTCCTATAAAAACAAAAGGAATAAAAGAAGGGAATGCTTTCCTTAAAACTCTTCTTAGGTAATCAACCTTTCTCTTCTCCAGGTAAGCATAAAGCACAACCTCCACAAATTTTATTCTTTTGTTTAGATGAGAAGAAATTATATGAGGAATTTTAGAAAAAGATATTTGTAAAGGAGAAATTCTTTCTTCCCTTTCTTTTAATTCTTTCAGTTTTCTTTTGTATTCCTCTACATAGGGTTGGCTCACGAAATTTATTCTCTTGTAATAGGAAAATACTGCTATAAATACCTCCAAAAAATACATCAACCCCATAAGATATAAAATAGGCTCTTTTATAGAAAGAGGAAAGGAAATAGGCAAAAAATTATTATTTTCTCCTACTGTGGTCTTTACCGACAATTTATCTTTTGAACCTAAAGATTCTTGAAAAAGTTGAGTGATCCATGTTGTAGTAGAATTCCTAAAAAAACTTTTTATCTTAATATTGAGAAATGCATCTTTTTCTTTTCTGTACAAAAAGGCCATCTTTCCTGCTTCCTCCCTTAACTTTTCCAAGAAAGAAAGATAGTTGAAGAAGATTCTCTTTACTCTTTCTATGTCTTGGTTAAAAATAATAAAAAGAGGTAGCAAAAAAACCAAAGTATGAGGAGAAGAGAATCTTCCTCCAATATCTTCTCCTCCATTAACTTGAATAGAAAATTTAAAAGAGCCTTTCCAACCCAAATTATCTATCTTCTTGAAGGAAGAATAATCAGAAAGCCAGAGAAAATGATTTCTCCACTTTCTTTCAAACAATCTCCTTAACGTCTTAGCCAGAAACTGTGTTTCTAAGGTAGAACCTGATTTGGAGATAGGAATAACTAAAGTTTTCCTTAAGTTAATTCCTTTTAAAATCTTTTTCAAATTTTCGGGATCCAAATTATCTAAAAAGAGAAGTCTTTTATATTTATCCAGAGAAGAAACCGCTTTTGCTCCATTAATTGAACCTCCCATTCCCAAAAAAATAAATTTTTCTTTATTTTTAAGAAAAGGGGATATCTCTTTAAAAGACTTCTCTATCTCACCCCATAAAGGAGGGATAACCCATCCTAAACGGGGCTTTTCTCCATCGAAACCAATATCTTTAAAATAATTAGAAACGGACCTCTTCGGTTTATTTGCACTTTCCAGAAGAAAGGAAATAATTTTCATCAACTGATGCTTTCTTCGGTGGAAGAATCAAAAAAGACAGCCTTTCTCATATCCAGTACTATATCCATAAAAGAACCTCTCTCAGGCTTGTTGTTAGGAGAGACAACCGCTACCAGATTATGCCTTCCTACAGAAAGATGAAGATGATTCTTTGACCCCATAGTCTCTAAAATTTCGCATTTTGCTTTTATAGTATTTTCTGCAGAAAATTTAGAGAATAGCTTATCATAAATGCACTCGGGTCTGATACCTAAAATCATATCTTTTCCTACATAATCGATTAATTTAGGAGATTTCTCTTGAGGGATTTCCACAGAAAAAAAACCTTCATCAAAATAAAGCCGACTATTTTTTTTAACTATTCTTCCGGAAATAAAATTCATCGGAGGAGAACCAATAAATCCTGCCACAAATTTATTTACTGGTTTTTCATAAATATTTAGCGGTGTATCGAATTGCAAAACTTTACCCTTCCTCATTACGGCAATCCTGTCACCCAAGGTCATTGCCTCTTCCTGGTCATGAGTGACATAAATCATCGTTGTCTGAATTCTTAGATGCAACCTGTTCAATTCGGCACGCATCTGTATCCGCATCTTGGCATCTAAATTACTTAAAGGCTCATCAAATAAAAACACCAGGGGTTTTCTTACAATCGCTCTTCCTACAGCAACTCTTTGCCTTTCTCCTCCGGATAACTCCCTTGGCTTTCTATTTAATAGATGTCCTATCCCTAAAATAGAGGCTGCCTCTTCAACTCGTTTTTTAATCTCTGAGCTGGAATATTTTCTTAATTTTAGGGCAAAAGCCATATTTTCATAAACAGTCATATGAGGATATAAAGCATAATTTTGAAATACCATCGCTACGTTTCTATCCTTTACCGGAACATCATTAACCATCCTATCTCCAATATAAATCTTTCCTGAAGTGGGCCTCTCCAGTCCCGCAATCATCCGCAAGGTAGTAGACTTTCCACATCCGGAGGGACCAACCAAAACCACAAATTCTTTATTCTCTACTCCTAAATTTATATTGTTTACAGCAACGATATTTTTACCATAAATTTTTGTAACGTTTCTTAAACTTACCTGTGCCATAGATTCTCTATTTTATCCTAAAATGATAAAGGAGACAACCCTAAATTAACCTAAATATTCTAATAATTTGATAATCGTAGACTTAAGCTCTTTACGAGGAACCACCATATCAAGAAGACCATGAGAAAGATTAAACTCGGAAGTCTGAAACCCTTCCGGTAATTCCTGTTTTATCGTCTGTTTTATAACTCGGGGTCCGGTAAAACCAATTAAGGCGCCAGGTTCTGCGATAATTATATCCCCTAACCCAGCAAAAGAAGCCATAACTCCTGCCATTGTAGGATGAGTAAGCACAGAAATGTAAGGCAAACCTTCCTTACTCAGTTGAGATAAAGCTGCACTTGTTTTGGCCATCTGCATTAAAGAAAGCATCCCTTCATACATTCTTGCCCCCCCTCCTGAACCAGAAACAATCACAAGAGGAATTCTTCTCTTTCTTGCATACTCTATAATCCGGGTTATCTTCTCCCCTACCACCGATCCCATCGAGCCCATAATAAAACGAGAGTCCGTAACTCCCAAAGCTATTTTTCTACCATCAATTCTTGCCTCTCCTACAACAGCTGCCTCCTTAAGTGAGGTTCTCTTTTTTTCCTCTTCCAACTTTTCCTTATAAGATTTGGGTCCTTTAAATTCTAAAGGATCCAAAGATTCTAAGCTTGTATATAATTCTTTAAAATCATCAGCTAAAAGCTTAATTCGTTCCTCGCAACTTAAAGAAAAATGGTACTGACATTTAGGACAGACTTTTAGATTCTCTTCGAGAATCTTTTTATAAAGAAACTGGGAACAACGAGGGCATCTTACCCATAAACCATCAGGAATGATTATTTTTTTTGCCTTTACAATAGTATATTTAAGGGGTTTTTTAAATATTCTCATTAAACCTTCTTAAAATAAGCCCACTGGGTAGTTTGGGATAAAAATAAGTTGATTTTTGAGGAAAAAGTAAACCTTCCTTTGCTAAAGAGAAAACTATCTTCAAGGAAGGGCTCCTTAGAATAAATCCTACTTTTTTGTTATCTTTTTCTATCTCTTTCTTTACTTCTTCTATCCTATGGGCATAATCTATCTCCTCCACTTTCATTTTCTTTAGAATAAGAAAATCCAAAAGATAAGTGTCCACCTTTTTGTAAACATCATTTTTTCTCAATCTTTTAAATATTTTATCTAAATAAGTAGTGTCTTTCAACTTAAGAAGAAAAACGTCTTTTTTTGTATACACTCCTACACAAAACTCTTCAGAAGAAGAAACTTCTTCCTCCAGTCTCTTTCTACTTACTCTTTTTACATCAAAAAAAGAAAGAATAATCTTCTCAAGCTGAGAGAAACTATCCCTTATCTTTACTATTCTGTGTGTGGGAAGAATAACTAATCCTTCCTGAGGCGGGGCAAAATAACAAAGAAGAAAGCGAGCTTCTCTATTTTTTTTATACAAATTGTAGAATCTAACCGCCACACTGAAGCGATGATGGCCATCAGCAATATAAAATCTTTGATGCTTCATCTCCTTCGCCAGTTTATCTTGTAATCTTTCTTCTTTTATTCTCCACAAACGATGAGAAATGCCTTTTTTATCTCGAAAGTTTATAAAAGGTTTTTTTCTTTTGCAAATTCTTTCAATTTCTTTCAAAATTTTTATTTTTTTCTCCGCAATAAGAAAAATGGGGTCTAAATTCGCCTTAACTTCTCGCAAAAGCTGAAATCTATCCTTTTTGGGAGCTTTAAGCGTAGACTCATGGGGAAAAACCACATCTTTTCTTTCTAAATCAAGGAGAGCAAAAAAACCTGTACGGAAAATTTTTCTTTTTTTCAACAAAAATTCTTGTTGATAGAGATAAAAAAAATCCTGGCTGTCTTGACAAAAAATCTTATCCTCAAACCAGCGCCTGAATTTCTCTTTTATTTCTCGATACCCCCCTTTATCTTCTTTAAAAAGAAGATGGCAGAAGTTATAAGAAGATGTTTTCTTAAGGGTTTTTTTTTCTTCTTCTTTTATCACGTCATAAGGAGGGCAAATCAGATTTTTCAAATTTTTTAAATAAGAAAAATTGTAAAAACAACCTCGAAATGGCCGGATTATACTCATTTATCTTTTTTATCTTTCTTTTCCTCTTGTGACTTTGGGTTTTTTGGTGAGGAAGATGATGGAGACTCTTTTTTCTTGTAGTCAGTAATATAAAATCCAGAGCCTTTAAAAATCAAACCACAACCTGCTCCAATAAGCCGTCTCATTTTTCCTCCACAAGAAGGACAAACCCTTTCCTCATTCTCACTAATTTTGTGGAAAATTTCAAACCTCCTCCTGCAACTTAAACATTCATAATCATAGGTAGGCATAGAACTCCTCCTACAGCTCCCCCCTCAATCTTCCTAACTCCTCAATCAACCTTCTTTCCCGAGAAGAAAGACGTCGGGGCACCTCAATAATCACCTCTACAAATTCATCTCCTATTCTTTTTGTTTTTAAATCCGGCAACCCTTTTCCTTTCAAACGAAATATAGTATTTGATTGAGTGCCTTGAGGTATTCTCATCTTTACTCTACCGTTAAGAGTAGGTACTTCTATCTCTCCTCCCAAGGCAGCTTTAATAAAACTTACCTTCACTTTACATTTAATATTATTTGTTTCTCGTTCAAAAATAGGGTGCTTCTTAACTACAACATAAAGGTAAAGATCACCAAAACCAGCCTCTCCAAAATTTCCCTCACCTCTTACTCTTACTACCGAACCTGTCTCTACCCCTTGAGGAATTCTTACCTTTATCTTTCTTGTAACTTTTACTACCTTCTTCCCTCGACAGGAAGAACACACCCTCTCTATAATTTTTCCCTCTCCTTGGCATTGAGGGCAGCTCTGGGTAAAAGAGATAAATCCAAAACCGCTACTTACTACTCCTCTCCCCCCACAAGAAGGGCAAATAATCTCTTTAGAACCAGGATGAGCCCCGCTTCCCCCGCATACTTTACATGCCTCCCACCTCAAAAATTGAATCTCTTTCTCTACCCCTTGCGCTACCTCTTCTAAACTAAGTTCTATTTTAGCCTGAATATCTTGCCCACGAGACTTTCTTCTTTTCTTTCCAAAAAAATCAAACCCAAAATCAGAAAACAAATCTTCAAAGATACTTCCAAAACCAAAATCTCCTAAATCACGAAAGACCCAGCTAAAATCAGCTCCACGAAAAATATCTTCAGTAGTATAACGAGAGTCTATTCCGGCATGACCATACATATCATAAAGTTTGCGCTTTTGAGGATCAGAAAGCACAGCATAGGCCTCGGAAATCTCTTTAAATTTCTCTTCTGCCTCCTTTTTCTTTTCCGGAGGCACTCTGTCAGGATGACATTGCAAAGCCAACTTACGATAAGCTTTTTTTATCTCCTCAATACTGGCATCACGTGGAACTCCTAAAATCTCATAATAATCTCTCTTTGTTCCCATCATTTTTATTTATTATCTTTATCTTCTTTATAATCAGCATCAATCACTTCTCCATCATGAGATTCTTTCTCCTTTTCTTGTGTCTGCGAACCACCTGCCTGAGAACGCTTCTCTGTGCTTGCTTTATAAACTTCCTCGGCTAACTTATAAGAAGCCTGGGTTAACTCATCCATCGCTTTCTGTATTTCTTCTTTCGTAGCATCGGAGCGTTTAATAATCTCTTTAAGATTATTGAGTTTCTCCTCTATTCCTTTACGCTCAGCTTCTGAGATTTTACCTCCAAAATCCTTGAGAGACTTCTCAGTTGTATAGACTAAATTATCTGCTTTATTCCTTAACTCGGCTAACTCCTTTCTTTTTCTATCCTCCTCCGCGTACATCTCTGCTTCTTTCACCATACGGTCAATCTCCTCCTTAGATAACTTCTGAGGAGCGGTAATTCTTATCGATTGTTCTTTCCCTGTGCCTAAATCTTTTGCAGAAACATGCAAAATCCCATTAGCATCGACGTCAAAAGTAACTTCAATTTTGGGCACCCCGCGAGGCGCAGGAGGAATACCAATAAGATCAAACCTACCTAACTCCGTATTATCATTCGCCATTTGACGCTCTCCCTGAAGAACCCTTATTGTTACTGCAGTTTGATTATCCTCAGCAGTAGTAAAAATCTGGGATTTCTTGGTAGGAATAGTGGTGTTTCTCTCAATAAGCTTGGTAAATACTCCTCCCAAAGTCTCAATACCTAAGGAGAGAGGAATAACGTCTAAAAGCAAAATATCTTTTACTTCTCCTTTTATTATCGCTGCCTGAATTGCTGCTCCCATAGCCACACACTCCATAGGATCTATCCCTCTTTCAATCTTTTTCCCAATAAAGTCCTCCACAAATGATTGTACACAAGGCATACGTGTGGGCCCTCCCACCATAATTATCTTATCGATATCAGAGGGCTTTAGTTTAGCATCAGCCAAAGCCTGCTCCATAGAATATTTAGTTCTTTCTACAATCGGTTTTACAAGCTCCTCAAGTTTTGCTCTCGTTATTGTCATTACTAAATGTTTAGGGCCAGAAGAATCAGCAGTAATAAAAGGAAGGTTAACCTCAGTAGTTATAGTTGAGGAAAGTTCTATCTTTGCTTTCTCAGCAGCTTCCCTCAATCTCTGCATTGCCATAGCATCACCTCTTAAATCAATCCCTGTATCTTTCTTAAACTCCTCAATGATGTAATTCATTAAAGCCTCATCCATATCTCTGCCTCCAAGTTGAGTATCACCACTTGTAGATTTTACCTCAAAAACACCCTGAGCCATCTCCATAATTGTAACATCTAAGGTTCCTCCCCCAAAATCAAAGACCATAATCTTATATTCCTTATCCTTCTCTTTACCTAAACCATAAGCTAAACAGGCAGCAGTAGGCTCATTTATTATCCTCAATACCTTAAATCCGGCAATTTCACCTGCATCCTTTGTTGCCTGTCTCTGGTTATCATTAAAATAAGCCGGGCACGTTATCACTGCTTCATTAACTGTCTCTCCCAAATAGGCTTCTGCATCTTTCTTTATCTTTTGCAAAATAAAAGCAGAAAGCTGCTGAGGAGTGAACTCTTTATCGAATATTTTATATTTAAAGGTAGTTCCCATTTTTCTTTTGAATCCGGTAACCGTCCCTTGAGGATTAATTGCTGCTTGTCTGCGTGCTGGCTCTCCTACAAGAAGCTGACCCTCTTTTGTAAAAGCTACATAAGAAGGAAATGCTTTTCCTCCTCCTACAGTGGTTCCTTCTGAAGAAGGAATAATTATAGGTCTTCCTGCCTCCATCACACTGCAAGCAGAATTAGAAGTACCTAAATCAATCCCTATTACCTTAGCCATTTTTATCACCTCCTGGATTCTCTTGATTCTTTTTAACTCCTATAATCACCTTTGAAGCTCTCAATACCTTATCCCCAAGAAGATAACCTGCCTGCACCTCCTCAAGAACAAAATGGTGATTTTTCTCATCCGCCTCTTTTTGTCCTACAATCTCATGGTAGTGAGGATCAAATTTTTTTCCTTTAGCTTCAATTCTCTTAAGGCCGAACAGGGAAAGAGTATCTAAAAGGCTTTTATACATCAGCCCTACCCCTTCCATCATCTTCTCCAAATTATCTAAAACAGAGATTATCTCCTTCATCAGTCTAAAATTAGCAAATTTGATAACTTCTTCTTTTTCTTTCTCCCAACGTTTACGTGCATTATCTAACTCTGCACATACTCTTAAATATCTCTCCCATAAAGTATCATATTCTTGAGCTTTCTTCTTTATCTCCCCCCACTCTCTAGACTCTTCATTCTTCTTAGAGGTTATTTTTTTCTCTTCGTTACTTTTCATCTTTCTCCTATAAGTTCTTTCAATTTCCTTCTCACTGTACAAATTGAGCTAATTGCTCTTGCATAATCCATTCGCATAGGGCCTAAAAGTGCCAGAGATGCCTCTATTTTCTTTATCTGGAGGCCCGAAATCACCAAAGAACAATCAGAAATTTCCTTAGCTCCAATCTCATCTCCTACCAAAATATTAATATGTTCATCCAAGGAAGAAAAAAGCAACTTATACAAAATGCTTATTTTAACCTCCAGAAGATAAAAAAGTGCTCTCGCCTTCTCTAAATCCTCAAATTCCGGCTGTTCAAAAATAAATCGTGTGCCTCTAAAAAGAACCTTTTCCCTACCAAAAGAAAGAGCTCCCAAGGAAAGATATCCGCTTAAATTGGCAAGAATATCTACTGCCTTAAGAATAATTTCTTCTATACTGCGAGCAGATAAATCCATTTTTATTTTTCTTTCCTTGAACTGCTTTTTTCTTAACATCTTCACATACTTTCTAAACCCTTCTTCAGTAGGGACTCTGCCGGAAGAGGTATGAATGTGGGAAAGAAACCCTCTTTTTTCCAAACTCTCCATTACATTTCTTACTGTTGCTGAAGAATAAGGCAACTTAAACCGCTGGCACAGATACCCAGAGCTTATAGGATTTGATTCTTTAATATAACTCTCCACCACCAACTGCAGAATTTCTTCTTCCCTTTTTTTAGTATCTATGTGTCTCATTTTTTTTAGTATCTATGTATCCCATTTTAGCACTCTAAATTTTAGAGTGCTAATATAGTAACATAAAAGCCCTTTTTGTCAAGTTACTATTTCTTACGCAAATGTTTTTCTAATCTATGTTTAAACTTATCTATTTGCTTAATTAAAGCTTTAAATACTTTATTTATAGAAGAAACGGATGTCTTTGCACTTTCTTTTGCATGCAACACCTTAAAAGGTAGATAAAGATTTACCCAAGAAAAATATTCTTCCTTATGAGGATTTTTCTCTATATGTAAAGATAAATGTATGGGCACCTCTTTTTTAAAAAGTTTTAATCTTTTTTCTATCTTTTTTATATCCTTCTCAATTGTGGTAGAAAGTATCTCTGATTTTTTAAAGTTTTTGAAGGAAATGTCTATCTGCAAGATTACCTCCTTTCTTTCTCAAAAATGACCCTTCTTTCTTTAAGTCTTACCCGCACCGTATCCCCTTCTCTGAATTCCCCTTCTAATATCTTCATACTTAAAGGATCAATTACTAATTTCTGAATTGTTCGCCTAAGAGGACGTGCACCATATTCCGGACTGAACCCTTTGTCCGCCAAAAATTCTTTTGCCTCCTCTTCTAACTCAATATTAATCTTTCTCTTTTTAAGCCTTTCTTTCAAAAGATTAAATTGTATATCCACAATATCCTTAATATTTTCCATAGTCAAATGATTGAATACAATAATTTCATCTAAACGATTCAAAAATTCAGGACGAAAGTGTTTCCTAAGTTCCATCTTAATTTTTTCCTCAATCGCTCTTTTTGTCGCGGTAATGTCAGAAAAGTATTCACTGCCTACATTAGAAGTCATAATTATTACCGTATTTTTGAAATTAATCACCCTTCCTTGAGAATCGGTAAGATGTCCTTCATCTAAAACCTGAAGGAGTAAATTAAAAACATCAGGATGAGCTTTCTCAATCTCATCAAATAACACTACCGAATATGGTTTCCTTCTCACTTTCTCGGTAAGCTGGCCTGCTTCCTCATACCCTACATAACCAGGAGGAGCACCGATAAGGCGAGAAACAGAAAATTTCTCCATATACTCACTCATATCAACTCTTATAAGATTCTTTTCACTATCAAAAAGGAACCAGGCTAAAGTCTTTGCCAACTCTGTCTTACCACAACCGGTAGGGCCTAAAAATAAAAAAGAACCTAAGGGACGATTGGGGTCAGATAGTTTAGCATAAGCCCGACGAATGCAATCAGAGATAAGTTTTATCGCCTCATCCTGTCCTACTACTCGTTTTTTTAATTCCTTCTCCATTCTTAAAAGTTTGCTTATCTCTCCTTCCATAAGCTTGGAAAGGGGTATATGTGTCCAGCGAGAGACAATCTCGGCAATATCTTCCTCATCCACTTCCTCTTTGAGCATCTTTCTATCCTTTTCAATCTCACTCAATTCTTTGTTAAGAATCTCTAACTCTTTTGTAAGTTGAGGAATTTTTCCATATCTTATTTCTGCTACCCTGTCTAACTGAGCCTGTTTTTGATAATCGATAGCCTCAATCTTTAACTTCTCTATCATCTCCTTTATTTCTCTTATACGGGTAATTAATCTTTTCTCCTTCTGCCAGTGTTGATTAAGCTGAGAAAGCTCTTCTTCAATAGTCTTTATCTCTTTTTCTAATTTCTCTAACTTTTCTCCACAAGTAGAATCCTTTTCTTTTTTTAATGCCTCACGTTGAATCTCAAGCTCCATCTTCTTCCTTTCTAATTTATCAATCTCCTCAGGTTTAGAATCAATCTCGATACGTAACTTTGATGCTGCCTCATCTATGAGATCAATCGCTTTATCGGGCAGGAACCTATCAGTGATATAACGCGAAGATAAAACCGCGGCGGCAATTAGTGCAGAATCTTTAAGACGCACTCCATGATGAACTTCGTATCTCTCCTTCAATCCTCTTAAGATAGCAATTGTCTGCTCCAGAGTGGGCTCATTCACCAATACCGGCTGAAACCGTCTTTCTAAAGCAGCGTCTTTCTCAATCTGCTTTCTGTATTCATCTAAAGTAGTAGCTCCGATACAACGCAGAACCCCTCTTGCCAGTGCCGGCTTAAGCATATTAGAAGCATCAATTGCACCTTCAGCTTTACCTGCTCCTACCAAGGTATGTAACTCATCAATAAAAAGAATAATCTGACCTTGGCGTGCTTCTATCTCTTTAAGAACTGCTTTAAGCCTTTCCTCAAACTCTCCTCTAAATTTGGTTCCCGCAACCAGACTTCCTAAATCCAAAGCAACGATTTTTTTATCTTTTAATCCTTCCGGCACATCCCCCAAGGCAATTCTCTGTGCCAATCCCTCCACAATAGCTGTCTTTCCTACTCCGGGTTCCCCGATTAAGACAGGATTATTTTTTGTACGTCGGGACAAAACCTGAATTACTCTTCTTATTTCCTCATCTCTTCCAATTACAGGGTCTAATTTTCCCTTCTTTGCTAATTGAGTCAAATCCTTTCCAAATTTCTCCAAAGCCTGATAGGTAGCTTCTGCTTCATAAGAATGAGCACCGGATGCTCCTCTTGCCTCCTTTACTGCTTGGATAAGGTCATCTAAGGAGTAGCCCTGTTTACTTAAATATTTAAACAAGATTCCTTCCCTTTCTTTAGCAATCCCGTAAAGAAGATGTTCACTACTTATAAATGTATCGGCTAAACTTTGAGAAAACTGACGTGCGTTATTTATAACTTCAGCAACCCTTGGAGAAGCATACACACCAATACTTCCTTTTTGAGAAAAAACCTTAGGTTGGCTGGACAAGAATTCTTTTATTCTTTCCTGAAGATCCCTTATATCTATTCCCAACTTAGAAAGAATCTCACAAGAAATTGCCCGAGGCTCCTCAATCAAAGAATGCAAAATATGTTCAGGAAGTAACATTTCATGATTTAATCTATTCGCCAAAGTTATAGAATTATTTATCGCTTCCTGTGCTTTCAGAGTAAAATTACTTAAATCCATATCCTCCTCCTTCTAGGGTAGATAAATCTTTTCTTATAGAAAAGATTCAGGAGAAACATCCCGGCAACGAAACCCCCAATATGAGCCCAGAAAGCAATTCCTCCGGTAGCGGATAAAGAAAATACTCCCAGCATAAATTGATATAAAAACCAGAATCCCAAAAAGAAAAAAGCGGGAATTTCAACTATCTCCCAGAGGAAAAAGAAAGGGATTAAAGTCAAAACGCGCGCAGAAGGAAACATCAGAAAATAAGCTCCCAGAACTCCTGCAATAGCTCCTGAAGCTCCAATGGTAGGTATTTTAGAGTGAAGATTAAAAAGGGTATGCACAAAAGTAGCACTAATTCCACAAAGAAGATAAAAGATTAAAAAATTAAGGTGGCCTAATCTGTCTTCCACATTATCCGCAAATATCCAAAGATAAAGACAATTCCCAAAAAGATGAAGAAAATTGGCATGCATAAACATACTGGTAAATAAAGAGATTATTTTTACTTTAAAAGATATATCTGCCATAAAGATCCTTTGAGGAATAAATCCATAGATATAGATTAATCTTTCCAATATCTCATATCTTAAAAGATGTTGATAGATAAAAACTAAAACATTAGCTAAAAGTAAAAATGTAGTTATAATTGGTAAGCGACGATGGGGAATATTATCTTTTAAAGGGATCATTTCCTCTCCTTTTTATACACTTTTATACACTTAAGCCTTGCGGACATCTTTTATTCTATCTCTATTTTAATCTCCTTCTCTTTTTCTCCCTCTTTCTTAGGAAGCGTAATCTTTAAAACCCCGTTTTTATAGGTAGCTTTAATCTTGGAAGCATCCACCTCCTTGGGCAGTTCCAGCTCACGATAAAATTTTCCCTGGAAACGTTCACAACGCAGATATCCTTTCTTTTTCTCTTCTTTCTTTTCTTCTCTTTCTGCAGAAATTGTAAGGAGATCTCCTCTTAAAGCCAGATTAATATCTTTCTGCTCAAACCCGGGAAGATCTGCCTCCACATGGATGTTTTCCTTATCTTCATAGATATCCACAGAAGGAGTAAAGAATTCCTTGGAAGCAGGAAACTTAGCAAAAGAAAAATCAAACAATTTGTTAATTTCTTTCTGTAAATCTTCCAATGCTTTCCAGGGGTCTTCTCTGTAACGTATTAACTTCATAGTCTCACCTCCTTTTTATGTCCGCAAGGCTTAAGTGTTCAAACATCTCTGCGTATTTCCAAAATCACCTTCACCCCTTGAATATTGACTCCTTTTTTCTCTATAAGATATTTCACATATTTTAATCTTCGAATATCTCTATAAGAAAACAGTTTCTTTCTCTTTCCCACCTTCCTGGGATGAATAATTCCTTCCTTCACTATTTCGTTAATCGTCCAAGAATGCATCTTTAAGAGCTTACATACAATATTCAAAGGATATACGGGCTCATCCTCAGGAATATTAACTTCAAATATCTCCTCGTATTCCTCGTATTCTGGCCTCATTTCCGATTCTTATATACCATAAAACTAAAAAATTGTCAAGTTTTTTTTGAATTTTTTTTTAGAAAAAACTTAAACTTTTTCTATTTTTTCAACAAAAATACCTTCTTTTTTAAGAGGAAAGATAACATCTTCTTTCGCCTTTAACCAAACATCGATCTGGTGAGGATGGTACTCAACTTTTAGTACTTTTGTATGGCGGTAAAGATAATCTAAAATTTTGAATAGAGAAAAGGGTAAAGCCACCTTAAAATAAGCAAGCTCCAAAAAAAGTCTCTCCTTAATCTTTTCCAAAAGCACATCAAGATTAGTTTTTTTTAATGCGGAAACAAAGACTGCCTCTGGATATTTCACTTTAATATTTTCCAATAAGGAAGAGTTGATTTTATCTATCTTATTAAATATCAAAATTTTGGGTTTTCTCTCTAAATTTAGTTCTTCAAGCACCTCCTCCACTGCCGAAATTAACCTCTCAAAATATCTATTACTTACATCTACTACATGCAAGAGTAAATCAGAGAATGTCAGTTCTTCCAGGGTAGCCTGAAAAGCTTCAATAAGATGATGGGGTAATTTATGCAGAAACCCCACAGTATCAGTTATAACTACCTCCAGATTATCAGAAAGCAAAAGCCTTCTACTTACTGGATCCAAGGTAGTAAATAGACTATCTGAGGTTTTCTGTAAATCATCAACCAAGGTATTTAAAAGACTGGTTTTACCGGCATTAGTATAGCCTACCAGAGAACATATCTTTACATTGTCTTTTATTCTTTTCTCTCTTAAAAGATGACGGTGCTTCCTTATCTTTTCTAACTTTTCTCTTAGAGTGGAGATACGATCTTCAATACGACGTCTATCTACTTCTAATTTCTTTTCCCCCGGACCCCGTGTTCCAATCCCTCCTCCCAGCCGGGAAAGCATTATACCTCGTCCCTTAAGACGGGGTAAGAGATATTCCAGTTGAGCTAACTCTACCTGAATACTTCCTTCCTGGGTATGAGCATGATGAGCAAATATATCCAAGATAAGTTGGGTGCGGTCGATAGTTTTAATCATCAAAATATCCTCCAAGTTTCTCTGTTGAGTAAAACTTAAATTATTATTAAAAATAACCACATCTGCTTTTTTCTCTTGAGCGAGTTTGGCAATCTCATAAGCTTTTCCTTTACCAATATAAAATGAAGGTGTGGTTTTTTTTATCTTTACTGATATTAAATCTGTTACTTCTATCCCGGCAGAAATAACTAAATTTTTAAACTCCTCAGAAATCTCCTCAATGTCCCACTCTCTTTTCTCCTCTTCTGTAAAAACTACAACTAAAAGTGCTTTTTCTTTTTTTTCTGTCTCATACATTTTTTAAAATCTCCTCCACAATAGAATTTGAGGACTTCCCTTCTATATCTATCCAATCAATTCTTTTATCCTTCCGGAACCAGGTAAACTGTCTTTTGGCAAAATGACGTGTATTTTTCTTCATCAAATCTTTTGCTTCCTCAAAAGTAATTTTTCCCTCCAGGAAAGAGGCAATCTCTTTTATCCCGATAATTTTTTCTGCGGTAAGACTGGGCCCAATTTTAAGAATCCGCCTTACTTCCTCTATCGCTCCTTCCTCAAACATTTTCTCTACTCTCTGGTCAATTCTTTTATAAAGCAGTTCTCTTTTTAATGTAAACCCAAAGATTTTTATAGGAATCTCCCCCCACAGTCCTTTGCTTTTCTCTTTATGCCACTGGATAGATTTTCCACTTAGATAATAAACCTCTAAGGCACGAATTATCCTTTTCAAATCTGAAGGAGAAATTTTTCCTGCTGTAAGAGGGTCTATTCTTTTAAGTTCATCATAAAGATAAACACTTCCCCTTTTTTCTGCTTTTTCTTTCAATTTTTCCCTCAAACTCTCATCTTGAGATACTCCTTCGAATATCCCATCCAGTAATGCTTTAAAATAAAGCCCTGTCCCTCCACACACAATAAGAGGAATTTTGGAATGAAGTTCCTCAATTATCTTTTTTGCTTCTTTAAAATAAAGAAAAACATTATAAGTATCTTTTACCGAGATTATATCTATAAAATAATGCTTTATCTCTCTCAAAAAATCGTAAGAAGGCTTGCTGGTAATAATTCTTGGTTCCTTATACACCAGCATAGAGTCACAGGAAATAATATCTGCGGAGATTTTCTTAGATAACTTATAGGCTACTTCACTTTTCCCCGTAGCAGTAGGTCCAACAATAAAAATAATATTTTTCATTTTCAGGGATAGAGAGAGGCAGGATAACCTTCCTCAATCAATCTTTTATAGACTTTTTGCGCAACTTCTTTCTCTTTAAATCTCCCTACCCTCACCTTATAAAAGAGGAAATTTCTTTTTTTCTCCTTAACCAAATAGGCAGGATAGTTCTTTTTAAGTTCTTTTAATAGAGAGAGGGCATTCCTGTAACTGGTAAAAGCTCCTACCTGAATAGTGAAAAAGAAGCCTCTTTCTTCTAAAATATCGGCAAATTTTTTTTCAATACTTTGGGGATACTCTGACTTTATCTTACTAATAAACTCTTTTTCTTTCAACCATTCCCCTCTTTTAGCATAAATCTGCGCCAGACGCAGATAAACTAAAGGCAAAAATCTTCTTTTTCCTTTTTCTAAAACTACTTTATAGGCAGCCTCTGCCTTCTTCCATCTGCCTTCCAAGAAATAAGCATCACCTAACTTGATTAAGGAAGGAATAACATACTCTGAGGAAGGCCTCTTTTTTATCATTTTACGAAAACTATTACGAGCGTCCCTATACCTTCCTGCTTTAAGATAACAAAGGCCTAAAAGATAAAGATAAGATGGTTCTTCTCTTTCTCTTTTTAAGACTTTAATACAATTTGCATAATCTTGGGAAAGATACAATTGAGAAGCCTTCTCCGCTGGAGAAGAAAAAGGAAATAAAATCAATGAAAAAATTAAAAATCGCCGCCACATAGAGAAATTCTCCTCTGTAAACTTAAAAGAATCTGATGTCTTTTCTTTTTTTCTTCCTCGGATACTGTATCCTGCCAGAGGAAAGCTTTTGTGTGAGGCCGGGGGGAATATTTAAATATATAGGCATACCTAAATCTTACCTTTTCCAAAACCTCCTTTGTTTCCAAAAAATCTTTTTCTTCCTCGTACGGAAACCCCACAATAACATCGGTGCTTAATGTTCCTTTAACTATCTTTTTATACGCCTCTACTAAATTAAGATATTCTTCCTTAGTATAACCTCTTCCCATTAACTTAAGGATTTTATTCGAGCCGGACTGGAAAGGAAGATGAAGATGTTTTTTGATTTTTTTTGAGGAAGCCATTAAGAAAAATAAATCCTTTGTTGTGTTTTTAGGATGAGAAGTAACAAAATCTATCTCCTCTATCCCTTCAATTTTTTCTATCATTCTTAGTAACTCCACAAAATCTATAATTTGTCCGCCAGAGGCGGATCCGCCTTCGGCGGATAATTTGTATTGATAATCATTAACATTCTGTCCTAAAAGAGTAATTTTTTTTATTCCCAAATCCACAGCTTTTTTTGCCTCATCTATTATATCCCGGGGTTTTCTTAAACGCAATGGTCCTCGAGTATAGGGAACAACACAATAAGAACAGAAATTTAAACAACCAGTGGAGATAACTATATAAGCTTTTTCTTTTTTATTCCGAAAAGAAGAATAAAAATCCTCTTTTCTTTCTCTATCTTCTATATCGATTATTCTTGTTTTTTCCTTTTTAATTTTTTCTACATAATGAGGGATTTTATCAAAATTAGCTGGACCTATAACTAAATCAAGATAAGGCATCTTTTTAAAAAGTTCCTTGCCTCTATTTCTTGCCATACAACCAATAACCCCAACAATCCTCTTACAACCTGTAATCTGCAATTTGTAATTTGTAATTTTCTTCAATGAACCCAAAAAAGATAATGCTCTATTTTCTGCATGCTCACGCACTGAACAGGTATTGACTAAAATTATCTCCGCCTCTTCAAGGTTCTCTGTTAAAATATAACCCTTATCTAAAAAAAGCCCTGCCAGCGCCTCACTATCTCGGTCATTCATCTGACAGCCGAAGGTTCGGATGTAGACTTTTTTGGGCGAATTTTTGTAAGTTTTTGATTCTTTTGACATTGTGAT
>CAZJOV010000007.1:0-34528 GCA_964547735.1 uncultured Planctomycetia bacterium
TCTTTTGTGTAACTTTTCCTGTCGAAGAGAAATACGAAATTATTTACGCCACCGAGCTTCTCTAAAGGTTGACGAGTCAGCCTCTTTCTAATATAATAAAGCCTATGTCAGATAATTTAGCTTATAAAAGAATTTTCTGTCTATGTGGGCACGCTCAAAGTGGTAAGACCTCTCTTTGTGAGGCGATTCTTTATCATTGTGGAGCGACTACACGTTTGGGGAAAGTTGATGAGGGAACCACTGTAAGTGATTACGAGGAAGATGAGAAAGAAAGAAAGAGCTCCATAAATCTGTCTATTTTAGGGGCAAAACACAAGAATTATCTTCTTCAATTTATCGATACCCCTGGATATTTAGATTTTATCGGTGAGGTAATAAGTAGTATAAAAATAGTAGATTTTGCTATAGTGGTTGTGGATGCTTCCGGAGGCGTTGAGGTAGGGACGGAGAAAACCTGGGAGCTTATTCGCAAAGAGAATATTCCCTGCCTCTTTTTTGTAAATAAACTGGATAAAGAGAATACTTCTTATGAGAAAGTAGTTGAACAAATCAGGAATCTTCTTACAAAAAAGGCAGTATCTTTCTGTAGTAGTGATTTTGGTGTAAATGTATTGAAAGATAGAAGTAAGAATGAGGCCCTTTATAATCAGATTGTAGAGATAGTTGCTGAGAGTGATGATGCCTTGTTGGAGAAATATCTTAATGGAGAAAGTTTAAGCGAAGAAGAGATAAGCAAAGCCTTAAAAGCAGCAATTCTAAAGAGAGAGATTTTTCCTATTGTGGGAGGAGTTGCTATAGAAAGTAAAGGAGTAGAGCTCCTTTTAGAGTTAATTACCGAGATAATGCCCGAGCCCTCTTTAATTAGACGAGAAGTAGAGACAGATAACGGAAAGGTTAATATAGAGATAAAGAAAGAAACTCCTCTTTTAGCCCAGGTATTTAAAACGATAATTGACCCTTACGTAGGTCAATTGAGCATCTTCCGTGTATTTTCTGGAGAGATTCTGTCCAATTCAGAGGTATATAATGCTAATAAAAAGATTAAAGAAAAGATAGGACAACTTTATTCTTTGTTAGGGAAACAGCAGATTCCTCAAGAAAGAGTATCCACTGGAGAAATTGGTTGTGTAGCTAAACTTAAAGATACACAGACTCAAGATACACTTTGTCATTCTTCAAGAGTGTGTAGATTTTCCTCTATAGAGTTTCCTTCCGCAGTATTTTCTGCTTCTGTGAAACCCAAAACAAGACAGGATGAGGAAAGAATCTCTACTGCTTTGTCCCGGCTGACTGTTGAGGACCATACATTTAATGTTTCTCGTGACCCTCAGACTAAAGAACTTATAATTTCGGGGATGGGAGAGTTGCATCTTAACGTAATTATTGGACGAATGAAAAGAAAATATCAAGCTAATGTAGAATTAGGCACACCCAAGGTTCCTTACAAGGAGACAATTACCAAATCAGTAAAGGTTCAGGGAAAATATAAAAAGCAGACCGGAGGACGAGGTCAGTATGGAGATGTATGGATTGAAGTAGAACCTTTAGAGAGAGGTAAAGAATTTGAGTTTATAGATAAGATTGTAGGAGGAGCGATCCCCAGAAATTTTATCCCTTCGGTAGAGAAGGGGATAAGAAATGCGATGAAGGAAGGAATTCTGGCTGGTTTCCCTGTTACTGATATAAGAGTGACTCTGTATGATGGTTCTTATCATCCGGTAGATTCCTCGGATATTGCTTTTCAGATTGCCGGTTCTATGGCTTTGAAAAAAGCACTGGGGGAGGCAGGCTCAGTTTTGCTTGAGCCAATAATGAATGTGGAAATAATTGTGCCTGATGAGTTTATGGGGCAGATCACCGGAGATATAAATGCAAGAAGAGGTCGGGTTTTAGGAATGGAAGCGAAAGGAAAGAATCAGATAATTAGAGCACAAATCCCCTTAGCGGAGATGTTTAAGTATGCCTCTGATCTGCGGTCAGTTACCGGAGGGAGAGGAACTTATACGATGAACTTCTCTCGTTATGAGATTGTTCCTCAGCGTGTTGCTTCTACAATTATTGGAAATGTCAAGAGAGAAAAGAGTGAGTGAAAGTTTTTGTTGAGAGGGAATCACTTTTAGGCAAAAAAGAATACCCTCATCCCTGCTTAGAGAGGCTAAAGGAAAAATTCAAATCGAAAAAATTAACCCATTATCGCATAGAGTTTACTAATCAGAATAAGTTTTCCTGCGACTGTCTGCTTATAGAGAAGAAAGATTTTTTGGATTTGATTATTGAGGATATGGAGAAGATAGAGACTTTATGGGGAAGGGTGGAAGAAGGAATTATAAAAAAAGCATTAAAGATACTTGAAGAAGAAAAGCCTCTTTTTGCTAATTTAGACGAGTCAGAGGCAGAGAAGTTAAAAAATTACAACCTTGTCACTTTAAAACCTATTATCTTTTTGAAGGATAAATTTTTATGGGAGGATATTTTTAAGGCTGTGGATTATATATTCTTTTTCACCGCAAACAAAAATGAAGCAAGGGCATATTGTGTGAAGAGAGGGGCAAAAGTAATAGAATGTGCAGCCAAAATCCATTCTGATTTAGCAAAAGGATTTATACGTGCCGAAATTTTTAACTGTAAAGATTTAGACAATTTTCATACTTTAGAAGAAGCGCAAAAGAAAGGTTATTTAAAAATAGTAGATAGGGATTATATTGTTGAAGACGGGGATGTAATTAACATAAGATTTAATGCTTAAGATAAGAAGAGTTTTAATTAGTGTTTGGAACAAGAAAGGAATAATCGAATTTGCTCGTTCCCTTAAGAAGTTAAACATAGAGATAGTCTCCACAGGAAAAACCGCCACTCTGCTTAAAAGAAGTGGAATAAAAGTAACAAGAGTCTCCCAGCTGACTTCTTTTCCTGAGATACTTTCCGGAAGAGTGAAAACCTTACATCCTAAAATTTTTGGTGCGATTTTGGCTAACAAAAGGCATCCTCTTCATATAGAAGAATTAAAAAATTTAGAAATCACACCCATTGATATGGTAGTAGTGAGTTTTTATCCCTTCAGACAAATGCTTAAAGAGAGTTTAAGTTTAGATAGGATGCTTGAATATATAGATATAGGTGGACCGGCCCTGTTGCGCGCAGGAGCAAAGAATTTTAAAAATGTTGCCTGCGTGAGTAGTCCTTCGCAATATAAAAAGATAATAGAGGAATTGGAAAGGAATAAAGGAAGTTTGAGTGAGGATACCCTTAAGAGGTTGGCGGCAGAAGTTTTTCGGTTAACAAAGGAATACGACACCTTTATTTACAATTTTCTTATAGGAAGAGAAGTAATAATCTGGGAGTTAGAAAAGTTGTTAAATTTACGCTATGGAGAGAATCCTCATCACAAAGCAGGACTTTACCGGTTAATTAATAATTCTTTTTTGCCCTTCAAACAACTTCAGGGCAAAACCCTTTCTTTTAATAACTTTCTGGATTTAGACACAGCATTAAGTTTAACAGGAGAGTTCGATATGCCTTCAGCAGTGATTGTAAAGCATAATTCTCCTTGTGGAGTGGCGATGGGGAAAAGACTACATTTGGCGTTTATAAAAGCTCATAAAGCAGATCCTTTATCCAGTTTTGGAGGAATAGTAGGTTTAAATAGAAAAGTTGATGGGAAAACCGCAGAGGAGATTTTAAAGAGTGATTTTAAAGAATGTATTGTTGCCCCTGGTTATTCTAAAGAGGCGTTGAAGATATTTTCCCAGAGAAGAAATTTACGTGTTATCCAGGTAGATTTTTCCGTAGAAATTGATTTGCAAGATATTAAAAAGACAGTATTTGGTTATCTTATTCAAAGGGAAGAGAAGAGAGAGGAGAGGTGGCAAGTAGTAACAAAAAAGAAACCTACTCCAAGAGAGTGGAAGGATTTAAAATTTGCTTGGCAAGTAGTAAAATATGTAAAGTCCAACGGTATTGTGGTAGCTAAAAATAAGGCGACTTTGGGAATAGGAGGAGGGCAACCTTCACGTATAGGAGCAGTAAAAATTGCTTTGGAGAAAGCCAAAAAAGGGGCGGTTTTAGCCTCGGACGGTTTCTTTCCTTTTTCTGATTCTGTAAAATTAGCAAAAAAGTATGGGATAAAAGCGATTATCCAGCCGGGAGGCTCTATAAGAGACGAGGAAGTAATTAAAGCCTGTAATGATTATAAAATCTCTATGGTCTTTACCCATAAAAGAACTTTCCGCCATTAATTTCATTCCTTTATGAGATTTAAAAACTATTTTCAAGTGGAAAAATATTTAAATTCATTCATTAACTATGAAAAGAAAATAAACTTTCCTTATAGACATTCTCTGAAACTGGAAAGGGTTAAGCTTTTGATGAAAAATTTAAAAATTCCTTATTCTCAGTTTAAAGCAGTTCATATTGCCGGAACCAAAGGGAAAGGCTCGGTAGCAGCATTCTCCAGTTATATCCTTGCTTCTTCAGGATATAGAGTAGGGGTTTTTACCTCTCCTCATTTTTTTGATTTTCGTGAAAGAATTAAGATTTTAGAAAAAAAAGGTAAGGTAAGGGAGAAGATGATTTCTAAAAAAGAATTGAGGAATTTTCTGGAGAAGTTCTATTTTCAGTTGGAATCTTTAAGAGAAACTACCCGGGGGAAACTTACTTTTTTTGAGGTCTGTACCGCCATAGCTTTTCAATACTTCTATGAGAAGGAAGTAGATTTTGCTGTTTTGGAGACAGGATTGGGAGGGAGATTAGATGCGACAAATATTGTTCATCCTTCGCTATCAATTCTTACTCATATTGGTTACGACCATACTGATAAGTTAGGAAAAACCCTTAAAGAAATTGCTTATGAAAAGGCGGGAATAATAAAAGAAAACACTCCTGTAATTAGTGCTCCTCAAAGAAGATGTGTAAGGGGGGTGATTCGAAAAAAGGCAAAAGAGGAAAAAGCAAAGTTATATATTTTGGGGGAAGATTTCTATTTTAAAAATGTAAGAGTGAAAAAAGACTCTACCCTCTTTGATTTTTCTTTTAAAGAATTTTCGGCGGATAATTTAAGAATCTCTATGAAGGGGTTACATCAAGTAGAAAATGCATCTTTAGCCTTAGCCGGGGTCTATATTTTAAAAGAGAAAGGCGAGATTAAAGCTTTAAGCCTTAAGAAAGCTTTAAGAGAGGCTCATATTGAAGGTAGATTTGAAATTCTGAAGGAAAATCCGCTTATTATAGCAGATGTAGCCCATAATCTTTCCTCCTTCTTCGTGTTGAAAGAGACCCTCTCGTTATATTTTCCTCACAGGAAGATTATTTTTATATTCTCTGCTTCTCAAGATAAACCGGTAGAAAAAATGCTGAGGGTGATAAGATTTGAGAAGATAATTCTTACCTCCTTCGATAACCCACGCAGTTTCCCTCCTGAGGTGATACAAAAGAAAGCTAATTTAAAAGAAACAGAAATAGTGCCTTCTCCTTATGAAGCTTTAAAATTAGCATTAAATTGGTATAAAAGGAATAGATTGATTTTAATCAGCGGTTCGTTTTATTTAGTTGCTCAATTAAAAAAATATTTAAGAAATGGAGTTATTTAAATTAAAAGATTATGCTCTTGAAGACACTATTGCTGCTATTGCCACTTACCCTGCAAAGTCAGCTTTGGGAGTAATAAAGATATCGGGAAAAAAAGCCTTAAGAATCATCTCAAAGATTTTTCGTCCGGCAAGGAAAAAAGATATGAAGAAAGTTAAAACATTTACTCTTCATTACGGATGGATAGTAAACCCTTTAGATAAAAAAGTTGTTGATGAAGTTCTGGTAAGCGTGATGAGAAAACCTTTCTCTTACACCAGAGAGGATGTAGTGGAGATTTCTTCTCATGGAGGAGTTCTGGTGCTGGATAAAATTCTTAAATTAGTCTTGAGAGAGGGGGCTCGTCTGGCGAAACCAGGGGAATTCAGCTATCGTGCATTTATAAACGGAAGAGTTGATCTTTTACAGGTGCAAAGTATTTTAAATATTGTTGAGGCGTCTACAGAGAAAGCTCTTTTTTCTGCTGCCGAACAGCTTAAAGGCGATGCTTCTTCTTTTTTAAGAGAGCTGAAGGAGAGAATAAAAAATGTTTATATTCATACTCAGGCGATTATAGATTTTCCTGAAGAGGAGATAGAAATAGAAGAGAGCCGGGTAAAAAGAAGAATAGAGAGAATAAAGAAGGATATTGAAAAGATAAAAAAAGCTTCTTTCTGGGGGCAGATTCTAAAGGAAGGAGTGACTTGTGTAATCTGTGGGAAGACAAATGTAGGGAAATCCACTCTTTTTAATTCTTTGATAGAAAAAGAAAAAGCATTGGTTACAAAGATTGCCGGAACCACGCGTGATGCAGTGGAGGAGAGTGTGAATATAGGAGGAATATATTTACACCTTTATGATATAGCCGGAATTATGAAATCAAAAAGTTTGATAGAAAGGAAAGCTATAAAAAAGTCATTCCAGAAATTGGAAGAGGCGGATATTGTCATTTTTGTATTTGATTATTCTCGCCAACTGAGCAAAGATGATTATCTGCTTTTGGAGAAAGTTAAGAATAAGAAAGTAATTTATGTGATTAACAAGGTCGATTTAAAAAGGAAGATTGATTTAAAAAAAATCCGTCAGTTGACTCCTCAGATAAAACTCAGCGCTTTAAAAAAAACAGGATTAGACAGGTTAAAAGGAGAAATTGCCTCCTTGGTGAGTAAAGAAGGCCTGGAGAAAGAGAATGCTATATTTTTGGCTCACTGGCAGAGAGAGATTCTTAAAAAGATAGAAGAGAACCTGAGGAAGGCACTTTTTTATTTAGATAAAAAATATACTATAGATTTTGTTAATTTCTCCTTAAAAGAGATAATTGAAGATTTAGATAAAATAATGGGGGTATCTTTAGAGAAAGAGATTTTGGAGTCTCTTTTTTCTCAATTTTGTATTGGGAAATAGTCTTTTAAATGGTATAATTTCTTTGATGAGAGAAAGACGAGGATTTGTCCGTTTGGATATAAATGTAAAAGTAAGATGGGAAAGAGTGAGGCAGAAAGGCGAAGAGAAAAGCGAGTTTACAAAGAATATCTCTGGAGGAGGAATCTGCCTTATTACTGAGGAAAAACTTAATGAGGGAGAACGTCTTTACTTAGAGATTGAGCTACCCAGTGGAAAGTTAATCTATGCCCGAGGAAAAGTAGTCTGGGTTAATGAGTATGAGATAATAGGTGTGGAGATTAAGAAAAAATATGATGTGGGGATAGAGTTTATAGAGATAAAAGAAGAAGATAGACAGGAGATAGGAAAGTATATTTTTGCCTTACTTCATGAAAAAGATAGATACCAGAAAAGTTGAGAAAGCGGTAAGACTTATATTGGAAGCAATCGGTATAGATTTAGAAGAAAGAAAGGATATTTTAAAGACCCCCAAGAGAGTGGCTTCTTTATATGAAGAGATTATAAAAGGAGAATTTCTTGATCCCTATAAAGAGTTAGAAGTGATTTTAGAACAGAAACATGATGAGATAATCCTTTTAAAAGATATTCCTCTTTACTCTATCTGTGAGCATCATCTTTTACCTTTTATTGGTAAAGCCCATGTTGCTTATATTCCAGATAAGAGAATTACGGGATTAAGCAAGATAGCGCGCGTAGTAGAGATTTTATCTAAAAGGCTGCAGGTTCAGGAAAGATTGACCACCCAGATTGCTGATGTGATTATGGAAAAATTAAAACCTAAGGGAGTGATGGTGGTTGTTGAGGCAGAACATTTATGTATGACTATGCGGGGAGTAAAAAAACCCGGCTCTTCAACTTTAACTAGTGTAGTAAAAGGAATATTCAGAAAAAATCAGAAGACACGTCAGGAAGCTTTAAGTTTAATTTTTTCTTAAGAGACTTCTTTCTCTTTTTCCCCTATCTTTTTTACCTCTTCTTTTTCCTCTAAGGAGAGAACATTTACCAGATCAATAAGGATAAGAAGGCGGTCATCTAATTTTCCTACACCTTTAATATACTTTTGTTCTACTTCTGATTCTATAATTTGAGGGGGTTTCTCTATTTTATCTATAGGAAGACGTAAAACTTCCGTTACTTCATCAACAATCATTCCTACTGTATTATTTTCTACTTCCACAACAATGATTCTTGTTTTTTCCGAGCGAGGCTGGGAAGACAGTTCCAGCCTTTTAGCCAAATCCATAACTGCCAGTATCTGCCCTCTTAGGCTTACTACTCCTTCGATAAATTTAGGGGCATGGGGTATAGGAGTGATTGAGGTTAGGCGTACAATCTCTTTTACCTGATGAATATTAACCCCAAACTCCTCTTTTCCGATTTTGAATATTACTAACTGAATCTCCTCGGTATTGTCTATCTTTTCCTCAGGCATTTTCTCTATCTTAACATTTTTCTTTAAGAAGTCAAGAAGGTTTTAAAAAACTCTTTATTATTATATTTTTTGATATAAAATGATTTTATGAGTATTTTAACAAAAAAAGGAGATAAAGGATTTACTTTTTTGTTTTCCCAAAAAATAAGAAAAGACGACGAAAGAATTGAAGCAATAGGGACATTGGATGAGCTATCTTCTTTTCTGGGAATAGGGAAGAGTTTTCTTCCTCAAAAAGAGAGAAATACAATCACCCAGATACAGAGAGATTTATTCCTTCTGGGAGAAAAGATATGTAGAGGTAAAAAGTCTAAAAAAGGCATGGGAGAGAAGATTTCCTGTTTAGAGAAGGGGATAGAGAGAAGAGAAAAAAAGTTGAAGCTGGATAAAAAATTCATACTTTCCGGAGATAATGTTATTTCAGCAATCTTTCATTTTAGCAGGGCATTAACAAGAAGAGCGGAGCGCAGAGTAGCTACTTTAATAAGGAAAAGATTGTTGAAAGACAAAGAAGTTTTAGTCTATCTTAATCGACTTTCTGATTTGCTTTTTTTGATTGCTTATGAATGTAGAAAGAAAAGAAAAATTAGGTTATAATAAATAGCAATGAAAGGGTTCTCTCTTTCTCCACATACCTTAACTTTATTTTTGGAATGTCCACGTTGTTTCTGGTTCCATGTAAAAAAAGGAGAGGGTTTTCGCCGTCCTGAAGGCCCCTCTTCCAGCCTTCCTCGAGGAATGGATAATCTGATAAAAAAATATTTCGATTATTATCGAAAGAAAAGAGAGCTTCCTCCCGAAATTTCTCATCTTAAGGCTTCTCTGGTAAGTGAGGAGGTTATAAAGAAGTGGAGATATTGGAGAACGGGTCTAATTTTTAAAGATGAAGATGGTTCCTCTCTTTATGGAGCTTTGGATGAATGTCTTATTGAGGCGGAGGCTTACGTTCCTCTGGATTATAAAACAAGAGGTTTTTCTCTTAAAGAGGATTCAACTTCATTCTATGTCTTTCAGATGAGTTGTTATAACTTTCTTTTAGAAAAAAATGGTTATCAGATAAAAAATTATGCCTATCTTGTCTTCTATATCCCTGAGGAATTTCATAAAAAGGGAGTGGTCCAGTTTAATATCGAGGTAAAAAAGATAAAGACATTGTCTATGCAGAAAGTTTATGAGATTTTTAAAGGGGCGGTTGCCTGTCTAAATTTATCTGCTCCTCCTTCATCCGGTAAAGATTGTCGGTTTTGTGAATGGGCCAACAGAATAAGTAGCTGGCAGGCAACCCAACTTAAACTCTTCTGAGATGTTAGGAGAACTTTTAAATATCAAACTTATGGGGAATACCCTGTTAGATTATCTTGTCTGCTTTACCATACTTTTTATTGCCCTATTTTTGGTTAGAATATGTAGGAAGATACTGCTTAATCGTTTAAGAAAATGGACACAGAAGACAGAGACAATGCTGGATGATTTTATAGTGAATAATGTCTTGGGGAAGACTGTCCTTCCCTTGCTTTATTTTGGAGCATTTTATCTAAGCTTTAATCTTCTTCAGTTATCTCCTTTGTTTAAGAAGATAATGAATGTATTAGGGGTGGCTTTGATTACCTTTTTTGTAGCGCGCCTGAGTGTGGAGATACTTAGTTATGCCTTTAAAATCTACTGGATAAAACAGGGGAAAAAGGAAGCTTTGGAAAGAAGCTTAAAAGGGATACTGAGAATAACAAAGATATTAATTTGGGGTTTGGCGATAGTTTTCTTCTTAGATAATTTAGGATTTAAAGTATCCACAGTTCTGGCAGGATTAGGTATTGGAGGAGTAGCAGTAGCTTTAGCGGCACAGGCGATATTGAAAGACCTTTTCAGCTATTTTTCTATTATCTTTGACCGCCCTTTTGAGGTAGGAGATTTCATTATTATAGATGATTTTTTGGGAACGGTGGAATATATCGGGGTAAAGACTACCCGTGTCCGTAGTTTAGGGGGAGAACAGCTTGTCTTTTCTAATACAGACCTGACGGATTCGCGCGTGCGTAATTATAAGAGAATGGAGAAAAGAAGGGTTGTATTTCAGTTTGGGGTTACTTACGGTACTTCTGTAGAAAAACTGAAAGAAATCCCCAAAATAGTGGAGGAGATAATAAAAAGTATAAAGGATACAGTTTTTGACCGTGCACATTTTTCCTCTTATGGAGATTTTAGCCTTGTATTTGAGGTAGTCTATTATGTTTTAAGCTCCAATTACAATAAATATATGGATACTCAGCAAGAGATAAACCTAAAACTGAAAGAAGAATTTGAAAAACAAAAGATTGAATTTGCTTTCCCTACCCAGACTTTATATATTCACAAAGTTTCTTGAGTTTAATAGATGATAAATAGTATAGAGTTTGTTTTTAATGATGAGTATGTTCTTGTAGTTAATAAACCTTATGGAGTGGTGGTCCAGCCTTCTCCTTATTCAAGATTTGACTTCACATCTTTTTTAAAAGAAAAAACGAAGGAACAACTTTTCCCCTGTCATCGGTTAGACAAGGAAACTTCAGGATTATTAATTTATGCTAAAACGCATAAAGTTGCCTCTTTTTTAACTAAACAATTCAAAGAAAGGAAAGTAGAGAAAAGATACTATGCATTGGTAAAAGGAATACCTAAAAGAAAAAAAGGAATAATTGAAAGCTATGTGATTGATAAAGAGGGAAAACACTTTAAAGAAAAACCCAAGAAAGCCGCTACTTTTTATCGATTAATTAAAAGGTTTTCTCGTTTCAGCCTATTAGAATTAATCCCTCTTACAGGCAGAACTCACCAGTTGAGAATCCAGTTAGCTAAATTGGGTCATCCTATTTTGGGAGAAAAAAAATATGCTTATAAAAAAGATTTTCCTGTAAATTTTAAAAGGTTAGCCTTGCATGCTTATTTTTTAAGATTTACGCATCCTTTAAGTAGAGAAAGGATAACTATTTCTATAGAATTGGCGCAAGATTTAAAGGAGTTTCTTAAAAAGAAAGGAGGATAAATGGTATTAGGATTATTTTTTATTTTCTGTGGGGTATTGATTGCGATAAAACCTGTGCTTCTTTCTTTAATTGTGGCTTTTCTGCTTATTCTTTTGGGAATCTTTTTTATCTATCTAAGTTATTATTATAAGAAAATCTCTCATCGATTCGAAGATCCTTTTATAGACTTTTTCTTTCGAATTTAGCCTGATTGGGTGGTGTTAATTAACCGTTGCTGAAATTATAACCTTTTATCGTTCAAGCTGTTTATACAGATTAAGGAAGCGCATCCTTTACTGTATTCAACGCTGTAAGGAAAACCCTTTGGCCTCAAAACCTTTAATCGAAATTATAAAAGGGCCAGACCCCCTTAAGTGGATTTCATCATCTTGATGGTAAAGGAATAGAAATAAAAAGAGAAACCAAATATTCTTTAGGATTTACCTGTAATCAAAAACTCATTGAGGGCAGAGATAAATTAGAAACTACAAGACTCATTGGTGAAATAGAGAAGAGCTAAAATATCCCTTCAAAGGAATAATCTCTGATACGCAGAGGTTATTGGTATCTCTACAAAAAGTTTGGGCTGGAGAAGACTTGTTCTACAAAATACTAACAGTTAATATAACCTCTCTAATTGTGGGTTTACATTATGCCTAATTTAAGATATAATTTCACTCTATGAAGAGATTTTTTTGTTTCATCATTGCCCTCAGGGGAAGATACACATTGGATTGGCAGGAGGAGATTTCTTATTCCTTTTAGAGCGGGTAAGTAGAGTGTAAGGAGAGAAAATGTTCATTATTAGCAACTTTATCTTTGCGTTAGCAAAAATTTTGGATATTACCTTGACTGTTTTTTGGTGGTTAATTATTATTCGTGCTTTAATCAGTTGGGTTAACCCTGACCCTTACAATCCCATTGTTCAATTTCTTTATAAAACTACTGAGCCAATTCTTTATCCCATAAGAAAAATTCTTCCTTTGGATTTTAAAATAGGGATAGACATTTCGCCTCTTATCGCCTTTCTGGTTATTGTATTTTTAAGAATTTTTCTTGTAAGGACGCTTTTTGATTTAGCCTCTCAATTGAGATAGGTGAAAAAAATCTCAGTAAAAATGGAAGGTAGAGGATGGAGGAGCAAGAATGTTTGGGAGGCCCATAATTACGCAGATATTGAAATCAATCACCTCGCAGATTTCTTTAGAGAAATTAAGTGAATTAATTTTAGAAGGAGCAATATCTTCTACCCAAAGCGAGAAGGGTGCAGTGGGATATATTCAGGCTAACAGATTGATAATTCTTTCTCAAAAAGAAAATCATTGGAGAAAAGAATATATGATTTCTGAACTTTCTCACAGTGACACAAATCGTTTTATGGAAGAGGCGATTAAAGATAAAAAACCTATAATAGTAAATGAGAAGACACCTGAATTTAGCCGTCTGCTTATTTTCCCTGTACAGTCTAAAGAGAGGGTGGAAGGGTTAATTTGTGTTGCTGGTGGTGAAGGAGAATATACCTCTCAGGATCTGGAATATTTAGAGATGTTCGCCTCACTTTTTATTTTAGCCCTTTATAAGAAAAAAGATGAGGATAAAATTAGACAGTTTAGTGAGGAAGTAGAGGAGATAATTGAGAAACGAACTTATGAGTTAGAGATTCTGTATGAGCTTTCTCAAAAGATTCCAAATATATTTAGTTGGGACGGATTCTTTCGCCTTTTCTTTTCCTATCTTTATCAAGTTATAAAGTATAATTTTGTTGGATGTTGGGTGAAGGTAGAGGGTTCGTTAAAAGTTTATATCGGCAAAACTGGTTCTTTTGATGAAAATTCTCTGAAGGAGTTCATCGCGTATATTCAAGAAACACAGATTCAGTATGAACTAATTTCAGAAAGTATAGAGGGAAGAATAAAGTTCATAGAAGTAGATAAAGAGAGAAAAGCAGAGGGACTTAATACATATATTCATCTTCCTTTAAGGATTAATGAGAAGATTAAAGGGTTTGTGTGTATAGGGTTTTCAGAGAGAGTAATTTTGGACGAATACGAATTAAGATTTTTCGATACTCTTGTGCATCAGATTGCTCTTTCTCTGGAGAGGTTGGAGATTTTAATAAAAACTCAGGAAAGAGAACTTTCGGAAATTATAGAAAGATTACCTGAGGGTATAATCATTATTGATGAGGAACGACGGATAATCCTTTTCAATCCTCAGGCAGAGAGAATACTTTCCTTTTCTTCTATAAAAAAGGGTGAGATTTTGGAAAAAATTGGGGAAGTTGAGGTAGAGAGAATTTTAGGAAGGCAAGAGATTGTTGAGTTGGAAATTAGTTATCCCAAGAGACTTTTTTTGGAAATAATGACAGGTTTTCTGGAGAAGGGAATTTTTAAAAAAAGAGGATGGGTGATTCTTTTACGTGATGTTACTCAACAAAAAGAAAAAGAGATGTATTTTGAGCAACAGAGAAGGCTTGCGATTGTAGGACAACTTGCTGGAGGCATTGCTCATCAGTTTAATAATATTTTAAATGTGATTATTGTAACTGCGGATGCAATTCTGGTAAGCAATCCTCATCTTGATGAGGAGACAAAAAGATGGCTTAAGAACATAAAAGAAGAAGGAAGACGAGCAGCGGATTTGGTATATCGCCTTTTAGACTTCAGCCGCCATTCCTTGGTAGAGAAGAGAAAGATAGAGCTTTTTTCTTTCATCAAAAATTTAGAAAAAGAGTTGAGGGAGTTTTTCCCTCCCAATGTAGAGATATGTATCGAAAGAGACCAAAAAAGCGAGTATTCTATCCAGGGCGACCCCTCTCTTCTTAGGCAATTATTTCTCAATCTGGCTTCTAATTCTAAAGATGCTATGCCAGAAGGGGGAAAATTTATTTTAGGATTAAAAGAACTAACTGTGGATGAGGGGAATATGCTTTCTTTCTCCACACTTTCTCAGGGAAAATATATAGAGGTAAAAATAGAAGATACAGGAATAGGAATGGATGAAGAGACCAAAAAGCATGCTTTAGAGCCGTTTTTCTCTACTAAAAAAAAGGCTTCCGGGTTAGGATTGTCCCAAGTTCATGGAATAGTCAAACAGCATAGAGGAATTATGAAGCTGGAAAGTCAACCTTCTCAAGGGACAAAAGTTATTATATATCTACCTGAGTATGAAACTAAAGAAAAGAATGAAAATAGTAGTGGATACAAATATTTTTGTTAATCCTTCTTCCTTTCGTTATTTCGGAAATTCAGCGGAGGATGCTTTAGATAATTTTCTGGAGAAATTAAAAAGAAAGAAAAGAGTTTCTTGCTTTATGCCCCCTTCTGTTTATAAAGAATTAGAAAAATTTGTTGACTTGAGGAGTGTTTCCAAAAAGAAGCTGTTGTTAATTAGTAAAAGACCCCCCTCTCAATACGAGGTGCCTATTCCGGCTATGTTTGTCTATGAGTTTATTGAAGATATTCGTGCGCGTATCAACAAAGGGTTAAGAACTGCAGAAAAGTTTGTGCGTAAATCAAAAGAAGGAATGCCTATGGAGAAGTTGATAAGGACCTTAAGAGATGAGTATAGAATAGCTTTAAGAGAAGGAATCATTGATAGTAAAGAAGATTTTGACCTTTTGCTTCTTACCCGTGAGATAAAAGGAGTTTTGGCTACTTCAGACAAAGGTCTTATAAAATGGGCATATAAACTAGGAATAAATTGTGTATCTCCTGAAGAATTGAAAGAACTGATAGAATAATAGAATAAGAATTTATTTAGAGATAGAGATAAGAATTTCTCTCATAATATCTTCCAGGGTGACAATTCCTAAAATCTTTTTACCTTTTACCACTACAGCAATACTTTCCTTTTTATTCTTTAAGAGATTGAACACTTCATATAATTTTTGGCTGGCTCCTACAAAACTTATGGGACGGATGCTTTCTTTTAGATTGACCTCTTTTCTGTAAAAAAGATCAAAAATGTTAAGATACCCTATAATTTTATTTTGAGAAAATATGGGTAAACGTGTGAATTTAAACTTCCGAATTTTTTCTTTTATTTTTTCTGGAGGGGTGTGAGCTTCTATACCGCATATTTTTTTTAAGGGAACACAAATATCTTTTACTTTTTTTTGGGTAAAGTCAAAAATATCTTCTATAGCTTCTTTCTCTCCTTTCTCCAGCCCTCCTTCTTTCTCTGCTTCCTCAATTAATGCTTTTATTTCTTCTTTAGCCAGAAAAGAGAAAGATTCCTTTTTTCTTTTTAAGAATATCTTCGAGAAAAAGAAAGCTGCCTTTTCTGCTCCTATTACTAACGGATAAAGGACCGCCTCTAAAACCTTAAAAAAGTTAGCTATCTTAACTGCCACATCTTCCTGATAATACCGACCGATATTTTTGGGGATAATCTCGGCAAAGATGACCACTAAAGGAGTAAGGATTGTGGTTACCCATATGTTACTATTTTTTATGCCAATTTTTATAAGAAGATAAGTAAGAAGGGTGGTGCTGATTATTATAGAGATGTTACTTCCTATAAGAATTGTAGAAAGAAATCGCTCTGGATTAGAAAGTATTTGTTCTAAGGTGTAAGCTTTTTTATTCTTTTCTTTCCTTTTCTGGAGGCGTAAAGAATTTGTAGATACAAAAGCAATTTCACTAAGAGAAAAAAAACTTTGAAGAAGAAGAAAGAAGAAAATCCCTATTATAATAAAGAAAGGTATCATTTTTTTAACTTTAAAATTACACTTATTATTCTTTTAGGAGTGGCTCTCTCAATAATAAATTCCCGTTGGTTTATTTCAAATCTTTCCTGAGGATGAGGGATTTTTTCTAAATGAGAGAGTATAAATCCAGCTAAGGTGTCCTCTTTTTGAGGTAAATCTATTCCCAGCTCTAAATTTAAAGTCTTAATAGGAGTCTTTCCAGAAACTCTATAAGTATCTTCTCCCACTCTTTCTATCAATTTGATAGGAGATTCAAATTCATCGTAGATTTCTCCAAAAATTTCTTCCTCGATATCTTCTAAAGTGAGAATACCTGAGGTTCCTCCATATTCATCAAGAACAATAGCAATTTGTTTTTTAGTTTCAAGGAATGTTTTTAACAGATCATCAATTTTTTTGCTTTCCGGAACAAACAAGGGATTTCTCAAGAAAATATGCCAATCAAGATTCTCATTAAGAAAGATGTCTTTTGCCTGGATTATCCCTACAATATTATCCAAAGACTCTGCATATACCGGTAGTTTTGAATGCTTTGTCTTCCGTAAATATTCTAATACTTCTTCTTGGGACAAATCCCATTTTAAAGCCTTAACTTCAATACGAGGAGTCATAATTTCACTTACTTTAGTATCCTTGAATTCTAACACAGAATAGATTAAATCTTTTTCCGCTTCAGAAATAGTACCCCTTTCCCCCCCTAACTCAATAGCTTTTTTTATCTCTTCTTCAGTTAAGCTTTTTCTTTTCTTTAAAAAACAGCGGGAGATTGCGTCGACAAGTTTTTGGATGATTCGCACAAAAGGATAAAAAAGTTTGCTTATAAAAAGTATAATTTTTACGCTGAATAAAGCTATTTTTTCCTTTTTGTATATTCCTATTGTCTTGGGAAAAATTTCACCTAAGAAAAGAATAAGAAGCGAGGAAAGAAATATAGAAAAAATCAGCCCCTTTTCTTTGAAAAAATTCACCAGGGTAAGGGTAAGCAGAGAAGTAAGAGCAATATTTACTAATGTGTTTGCGGTTACAATGGTAGAGAGATAAAATGAGGCATTTTTGTAAATAATATTTAATTTTTTTGCCGCAGGGAAATGTTCTTTTAGTCTTCGAAATGCAGATTTACTGAGAGAAAAAATAGCCACCTCTGATGAAGAGAAGAAAGCAGAAAAGAATAGAAGAAGGAGAATAAGAAGAATAGGTATCATAAAAGATAGAGGGGAGTCATTTTTTCTTTGGTTTAATTACCTCATTTACATGTAAAAGAGCAATTATCCCCACACCACTCTGTGTAAAATCGATATTTTCTTCTTCAAGCAGGTGTTTAAATTCATTCCAGTTCTTCTCCTCCACCACAGCAAAAATAGTGCGGTTGGCAGATCTTTTTTCTCCCATTAATTGCCTTAATCCGGCAAATATAGGAATCTCATAAGCTAAAAAATGGCCTAATCCTTCACTGTTAAGGATAGTGGCGCCAGTTATTCCTGCCTCTATCATTAAAGCTAAAATTTTTTCCAGGTAATCTTCACGGTTAAGCACAATAATTAAAAGTTGCATTTCAACCTCCTTCTATCTTACCTTAATCTCCCCTGCTTTTTCAAGAGAAAATTTTGTCATCAGGGGCCCCAAAATTTCAGTAAAAATTGTTGTAAAAAGTAAAATATTAACTGCTAATTGGGCTAATTGAAACCCTTCTTCCCCCAAATGCCCAAAATCTTTCTTCACCATAATTGCTAAAGCAATAGCCACACCAATCTGTGGCCATAAAGAAAAACCCACATATTTTTGAACTACCCGAGGCGCAGAGAATATTTTTGCCCCCAGATACGCTCCTGTTGTCTTTCCCAAAATCCGGGCAAAAAAATACACCATGCCCACTCCTCCAATTAAAGGTAAAAGTTTTATATCCAAGTGTGTCCCGGCTAAAGCAAAAAAAGTAGCAATTAAGGGAAACCCTAAGGTATTAAGGCTCTCTATAGCGGAGTTAGTTTTACGCAGGGATAAATTATTCACCACAAAAGCCATACTCATTACAAAGAGGAGCTCAGAAAGATGCAAATGCATAGCTATACCTTCTCCTAAAAGGATAAATGCTAAAACAAAGCCAAATATCTCCTCTTTAGTTTTCAGACTTTTTAGTAAATATCCCAAGACTATACCAAATAATGCTCCTCCCAGAATAGAAAAAAGAATAGTTTCTACTGAATGTAAACTTACCTGAAGAAGAGAAGAGTGTATATGAAGAAATGAAGAAAGACAGACAGTAGAAGCAAAAGTATAAATTATTAAAGCAATAGCGTCATCAATGCCTACAACTCCTAAAATAGTGGTTGTTAAAGGCCCTCGTGCACGATACTGATTTATTACCGCAACTGTAGCTGCTGGAGCTGTGGCTGAGGAGATTGCTCCCAAAATGATGCTGAAATATATATTTTTTGTAAAAATATAAGTTAGAAGAATAACGAAAAGGAATGCGCCTAAAGATTCAAATATAGCAATAGTAAGGATAGATTTCCCCAAGCGTCTTAGGCGACGAAGGTTAAGCTCTCCTCCGATTATAAAAGCGATAACTCCTAAGGCTAAATCATTTATAAGACTTAGCTTATCTACAAAGTAGGGATTGAGAATATTTAAAAAAGATTTGCCTAAGATAATTCCTAAAATTACATAACCAACTACTGAAGGAATACGAAATTTACCAAAAGCTCTTCCTGTCTCTTGAGAAAGAAAAGCTAATGCACCAATTATAATAAGAGCAATAGCCCCTTCCATACTAACTTATTTTTGTTTCTCCTGCTTTAGTAATCGCATATTTTACACCAATAGGGCCTAAAATTTCAAAAAGTATTGTAGTAGCAGTGACTGTATTAATCACCGTTAAGGCCAAAGCTTTTCCTTCACTGCCTAAGGGAGAAAATTCCATAACTACTAATACTGCCAAACCGATTGCTACTCCTGCCTGAGATAATATTCCCCATCCTAAATATTTTCTGATTACTGAAGGAGCTCCAGTTACAGTTGCCCCAAAAGAAGCGCCTCCTACTAATCCTAAAGTTCGACAGATAACATATACCAGTCCCAACAGCCCCATTGCGGGAAGAAGTTTAATATTTAAGTGGGCTCCAGCAATAACAAAAAAGATGATATAGATAGGCGGAGCAATTGAATTTAAAACTTCCTGCACACGGCGGTTAGCAAAAAGAAAAAAGTTGGCAAAAATCATACCCAGGGTTAGGTTAGAAAGAATTAAAGAAAAATGAAAAGACTTAGAAATACCGGTGAGAATAAAGATAGTAGCTAAGGATAAAGTAAGTATATCCCCTTTTCTTCTTAAATTTCTTACAGAGAATCCCAACAGAAAGCCAAAGATTACCCCCAAAATTAATGAACCTGTAATTTCTAAAATTGGTCCTCCAATTGCTTTTTCTATTATACCTTTGCTGTTCCCCCCCATAATTAATTTGGCAATTGCTGAAGCAAAGGCAAAAATTATAATTCCTAAACCGTCGTCAAATCCTACCACAGCATATAAAGCTCGAGTAAGAGGGCCTTTTGCTTTATATTCCTGAAGAACTACTGCTGTTCCTGCAGGGGCTGAGGCAGGAGCAATTGCTCCCAGGACTAAAGCAAGATAAAGTTTTCTTGTCAAAAGATATACTCCTATGGTAACAAGAAAAAAAGCAAAAAATGATTCAGAAAAAATTATTGTAGTAATGCTTTTCCCCAATTTCTTTAAATTAGAAAAGTTCAATTCGCTGCCAATAATAAAAGCAATAATACTTAATGCAAGGTCGCCAAAAATAACAAGTTTATCTAAAATTTGAGGATGAAGAAAATTCAAAAAAGAAGGTCCTAAAAATAAACCAGCAATTAGATATCCTACGACAGAGGGAAATTTTACTTTATGGGATAGTTTTCCTCCTAAAAAGCCAGAAAGAATAGCAAGTCCAATGAAGAGAAAAATACCCATTAAATATTAAGCCTATTCCTCCGCACTTTTAAAAATTTCAATGATTTCTTTTGCTGTTTTTGCGGAAAAGAGTGATGAGCGAAAGGCTTCTTTATCTATTAAACGCATAAGATGAGCAAGGATTTTCAGGTATTCATCCAATCCTTCTTCTTTGGGAGTTCCCATAAGGAAAATAATTTTTACCGGTCTTTTATCTACTGCTTGAAATTCAATGCCTTTTTCTGATTTCCCTATAGCAATAACAAATTTTTTTACATTATCTGTGCGTGCATGAGGAATGGCTATTCCTTTCCCAATTCCCGTGCTACCTATTTTTTCTCTTTCAAAAACCTCTTTAAGGAAATCGTCAAGGTTAATAATTTCTGAAGCATCCTTTAAAAGAGAAGCAACTTCTTTTATTGCTTCTTCTTTCGTTTTTGCTTTGAGTTCAAGGATAATCCTTTCTTCCTTTAGGAAGGGAGAAACTTTCATCTTTACCTCCTGATTTTAAAGATTTAATTTTACACCTTCTTATAAAAGTTGTCAAATTCTCTTGTTGATTTGGAAGGTAGGATTATAGTAGAATAAATATAAATGCAGACAGAAGGTTTAGAGAGTATTTTTTTAGGAAATCGACTGCCCCTTAAGGAATTAACTCTTTCTGTAAAATTTTATCTTCCTTTAAAAGAATTAATACAGCATCTTTTTATTTACGGAAAAAAAGATTGCGGCAAAACAATTCTGGCAAAGATAATTGTGGAAGAAAGTGCTTTAAAGGGCGTCTCTTCTGTAATTATTGATTTAAAAGGAGATTTTTCCTCAATGGTTTTATCCTTAGATGAGGAAAGACTTTCTTCTCAGAAAGAAGAGGCGAGTTTTAACTTAGATAATTTGAAAAAATTTGGTTTAGGAGAAGATTATTTATTGCGTTTGAAAGAGAAAACCAGAACAGCTATTCTTACTCCTTATTCTGACAAAGGTATACCATTGATTTTTCCTTTATTGCCTGATTTTTCTTCTGATACTCAGAAATTTTTTACAAATTTTTTCTCTCAGATATTGATTCAATATCTTTATCCCGAGGAGAAGGAAAGGGAGGGGGAGGAAAAATTTCTCTCTGAAATTGTTGGTTATGTAGGAGAAAAAAAGATTACATTTAAGAAGAAAGAAGAATTGATGGAGTTCTTGGAACAAATACAAAAATTGTCTTCTTCTGTCGATCTTTCTCCTGAGAGGAGGATGGAGTTAATTCAGAGATTAGAAAAATTTTTATGGGAACAAAGAAAAAAGATAATGGAGGCGGGTATTCCTTTAGATATAGATCTTTTAGTTGGTAAATATTTTGGGAAAAAGGGTTATATAAGTATAATTAGCTTTAAGGATACAGAGCTTATGGATCGCCTTTTGGGAATTATTCAGATAATGTATGCTATTTGCAATTGGGCAAAAAGAACAGATCAGGATTTAAAATTAATATTTTGTATCGATAAAATAGATGAAATTTTGGGCGAAAAATTCGCCTCTCTTATGGATTTTTTCTTGAAAGAAATAGAAGGATATGGTGTAGGATGTATTTTCACTGCTACTCAATTTAATAGTTTTGATTATGACTGGATAAAAAGATGCAGAATATGGGCAATAGGAGACTTGGGAGAGGAAAGAAAAAAAAGATTTATGGAAGAGATAACCCAGATAGATATGGAGTCTGAAGATATCCGTACTTTAATTGATTTCCCTCACTCTTCTGAATTTTTATTAAAAATTCCTTCTCAGGGAGTAATCTTACTTAAAGAAAGATGGATAGGCAGTCTGCATCGTATAATAGAAAGTGAGTTTTATTCTTCTTTAATCAGCGAAGAAGTTAAATCCGACTTTAGAGCCTTTTATGTTTCGGGGAAGGAGAAAACGCCTCTTTCTACTGAGCAGGTTGTTATTCCTGAAGTTATATTTGAAAAATTTAATTTTGGTGGAGAAATAATCCCTTTTGTGTTAGAAGGAGACCCAGAGGAAGCGCTGAAATTACTTTTAGAAGAGTTAGATAGAGAAAATATTACTCCTCAAGAGGTACAGTTTAAAAATGTTCAATTGGTTGTAGCCAAACTCTGTGTTGCTGATTGGAAAGTTGATTTTCTTCACCATGATTCCTTAGGCAGAATAACCGAACATATCAAACAGAAAGGGATCTATTCTAAGGTAGGGGCCTCAACCACAGTAGATAAAAAGACAAAGGAGAGGATGGTAACTTTAGTAGAAAAAGGCGTTCACCCTCGGTGGGAAGAGATAGGAAAGAGAGTAGCCATAATTAAACCACCTCCTGTAAAGATGAATCGATACGAAGTATTAACTCATATTAGTGAGAAACTGGGAATCTCTGTTAAGGATGCGTATATAAAGATGAAAGAGCAAGATGTTGCTTTTGAATGGCGGTTTCTTTTAGAATATAGAGGGAAGATAGTTGAAGCTTTTGTAAATCACATTTTGTGTGAGGTGAAAATAAATTTTCCTCCCATAAGAAAAGAAGAGGTGCTGGAGGAACTTAAGAGAGAATATCCTGATTTAGAGATTAGTGAGGAAGATATAAAAGATGGGTTGTTTTTTTATACTGTAGAGCATAGAGATAAAGACCAACTTTATGTGTTAAGAATAAGTAAGAAATCAGGTAAAATTCTTACACGAAAGACTCTTCTTACGGAAGAGAAAGCCCGCTGGTTAGCTAAAGATACCAGTGGGGAGGAACCGTTTATGATGAAAAAGGATAAAGGAGCATGGTATTTTTATTATTCTTCCGGAATGCTTATCATTGTTGATGAGGAGACAGGAGAATTAACCCAGAAGGAAATTGTTTCTTCTCAAGAAGTAGAAGATTTAGCTTATCAGGAGATATTAAAAATCTTGAAGGAGAAAGAAGGAGGGTTTTCTTTGGTAAAAAAAGAATTTAAAGAGGGGAAATGGTTTCTAAGTTTTGTCTCTCCCCAGTGGGATGTGAGAGTGGTTATTGATGAAGAGGGGAAGATTACATATACTTCTCAATTGCAAAAAGCATATTGTCTTGAGGAAGCAAAAAAAATTCTGGCTGAGGAAGGGGTCGTGGTGAGTGCAGAAAGAGGTATGAATATCTGGAAGAATGGCTGGGAGATTGATTTTCTCTCGCCTTTGGGTTATTTTACGGTGAGGATAACGGATGGGGAGAAAGAGCTTATAAAAAGAAGGCTTACCCCTCAAGGGATTAGACATTTTGTCAAATTTAAACTAAAAGGAGAAATTATCTTTTTAAAAGATAAAAAAGCTTTTTGGCAGGTAGTCTTTAAAAAAGATGATGAAAAATATTGTCTGCAGATAGATAAAATCGATAGTAAAATAAGAAGTATAAAGGTAAAAAAAGGAATATTTTGGAAAAAAACCGATAAGCCCCTCTCATTTTAATTCTTTCGTTTCCTTAACAAACTCTTGTAAGCGTTGAATGCCCTTTTTTAAATTTTTTATTGAGGCAGCATAAGAAATCCTTATATAATTGTCATTGCCGAAAGCAATGCCCGGAATTACAGCTAATTTTTTCTCCTCAAGCAAAATCTTTGCCAACTCTAATGAGGTTTTAAGAAGATTTCCTTTGTATGACTTATTTAATAAAGAAGAGATATTTACAAATATATAGAAAGCGCCCTCTGGTCTGAGGCAACTTAGTCCTTTAATTGAATTTATTGCTCCTACCACATAATCTCTTCTTTTTTTAAATTCTTTAACCATCTTCTCCACTATCTTTTTGCTCTTTTTACTTTTTAAGGCAAAAAGAGCTCCTTTCTGGGAAAAAGAAGTGGGATTTGAGGTAGAATGGGATTGGATTGAAGCCATTGCTTTGATTAATTCTTTCGTTGCTAATGCCCAGCCGATTCTAAATCCGGTCATAGAAAAAGTTTTTGATACTCCGTTTATAATTATTGTTAGCCCTTTCATTTTTCTTGAGAGAGTAGCAATATTTATATGAGTTATATCATAAATGATTTTTTCATAGATTTCATCAAATAGACAGAAAATGTTATACTTTGCAAGAATCTGCGCAATATCTTTAAGCTCTTCTCTTTTGTATACTGAACCACAGGGGTTGGATGGGCTATTAAGAATTAACATTTTTGTTTTTTTGCTTATTGCTTTTTCTAAATCCTGAGGATTTATTTTAAAGTCATTTTCTTCCTTAGTTTCTAAAATTACAGGTTCTCCTCCGGCAACCTTTACCATCTCTGGATAACTTACCCAGAAAGGAGAAGGGATAATTACTTTATCACCTTTATTTATCAACGCCATAATTGCATTAAATAAAGCATGCTTTGCTCCACAGGACACGATTATCTCCTCAGATGAGTATGTGAGATTATATTCTTCTTCATACTTGTTAGAGATTGCCTCTTTTAGCTCTTTTATTCCTGAGGAAGGAGTATATTTTGTGAATCCGTTATCAAGAGCCTGTTTTGTGGCTTCTTTAATAAAATAAGGAGTATCAAAATCTGGCTCTCCTGCTCCTAAGTTAACTACATCTTCTCCTTTTTTCTCCATTTCTTTTGCTTTTGCCGTAATAGCTAAAGTTAGAGAAGCAGATATAGAGCTTACTCTTTTAGAAAGCTCCATCTTTCCTTCTTCCTATAGGCATTATATAAAGAGGCACGCTCTTTACTTTAAGGACTTCTTTGACCTTTTCATCATCAAATGCTCCCACTACTACGGTAGCTAAATTTAATGCTTCTGCCTCAAGATAGATATTCTGTGCGCTGTGACCAGCTTCCATATAGATATATCTTTTTCCTCTTTCTCCATATCTTTTTGTGGTTTTAGAGAAATCTGCACAGGCGATAATATCGACAGCCGCTTTTTTTACCCATTCTTGTCGGAGAGCAGATTCATAAAGTTGTTCTCTTCTGTCCTGGGAAGAGATTTTTATCAAGCAATGTTTTTGAGGCTGGTATTGATAGATTCCACGTTCCAGATTCAAGACATTTCCTACCACAAGATAAATTTTTAAGGGATACAAAGCACCAGCAGAAGGGGTAGTTTTTCCTCCCCAGGAGGCGGTCATCCCATACGCCGCCCACAGAATTTGACTTACTTCTTCCAATTTTAAAGGCGTCTTTTTGTATTTGCGGCGGGAGCGTCTTGAAAAGAGTAGTTCTTCTAAGGACTTTTCTCCTTTAGTCTTGGGGAGGGGGAGCTTTATAATCTCTTGAGAAAACGCGGTCATTGAAAAAAGAAAAAGCAAAAATTTAAATAACTTCATCAATATTTAAACCCGTAATTTTTTTATAGATTTCTTCATACCTTTTCTGTGTTTCAGCAATTATCTGAAGGGGAAGATGAGGTGCGGGTTCTTTTTTATTCCAGTTTACGCTCTCTAAGTAATCTCTTACGAATTGTTTATCTAAGCTCACTTTTTCTTCTTTAGGCCAGAAGCGGGAAGAGTCAGGAGTAAGAACTTCATCAATAAGGATAATTTTTTCTCCTTCGATTCCAAACTCAAATTTGGTATCTACTACAATTATTCCTTGTCTTTCGGCAAACAGGCTTGCTTTTTTATAAATCTCTAAACTTATCCTCTTAATATATTGAGCATTTTCCTTACCAATTTTGCTCTCCATTATAGAAAAAGCAATATTTATATCATGTCCTTTTTCCTCTTTCGTTGCTGGAGTAAATAAAGGTTGAGGGAGTCGGTCTCCTTTCTTTAATCCAGAAGGCAGTTTTTCTCCACAAGCTTCTCCTTTTTCTTTGTATTCTCGCCAGGCACTTCCCTCAAGATATCCTCTTACTACACACTCGATAGGAATGGGTTTTGTCTTTTTGACTAACATCACTCTTTTTTCCAAGAGGTCTTTGTATCTTTTTACCTCTTGTGGCATTTCCTCAATTTTGTCGGTAAGAAGATGATTTTCGATAATATCCTTTGTAAAATTAAACCAGAATACAGAAAGTTGATTAAGAATCACTCCTTTTAAAGGGATAGGGTCAGGCAAGACCACATCAAAACAGGAGATTCTGTCAGTGGAGACAATTAACAGATTGCTCCCTACCTCAAAAATATCCCTTACCTTACCTCGTTTGTAAAGTTTTAATCCTTCTAAATTTAGAAAAGCTAAGCTTTTTTTCATGAGATAAATTTTTCTGGAGGGATGGATTCCCCAAAAAGTCTTTTTGCCTTTTCCAATCTTTCTCTTTGTTCTTCAAGAATTTTGAATACCTTTTCGGGGATATTTTTCAAATCTTGATAAGTCTTTTTTATTCTTTCAATTTTGGCTAAATTCTGATTTATCCTTAAAGTAAAGCAATCCAGGTATACAGATTTAGGAAAATTCTTGGATAATACTTCCTGAAATAGTTCTTTTAGGTCTTCATAATAAGGAATAAATCCAATAGGGGTTTTGATTGCGGGCAGTTCTTTATGTACTCTTTTTTCCATCCATTTAAGCCAGACTCTTTTGTCCTGAATATCGGTTAAATAGTTGCCTCTCTCGTCTTTTAAGAAATAATTTACTCCAAAAATTATGGGAACCATTTCTAAATCTTGGGCAAAATTTAGGTGATTTTGTATATATTTTCCCATAGGAATAGATAAAAAGTCTAAATTAGCCATTAAATTAAATTTTCTTATTCCTGTTTTTCCTAAGGTAGCCGAAGTAGTCTCCGATTCTAAAGAAGCAGCAATAGTAACTACCCCATGTTCCCAATCAAGACTTTCAAAGACAGGAGGCCAGGTGTCGGAATCCCTCCCTCCATAAATAATTCCCCGAATTAAAACTCCTTGAGGATTTTCTGTAGCAGGATCATAATTGGCTAAGGCATTCAGTCTTATTGTATAGCGGGCATTAGGATGAGAAGGAGGGATTGTGTTTCCTTGCTTGTCTTTCTTCCCCTCAAACCAATCTCCGGAGAAATTTCTTCCTTCTTGAGGGTGTCTCCTTTTGTCTCCTTGCCAGAAAGGCATTCCATCTTTTATGAGAAGATTAGTGAAAATTACCTCTCCTTCTTTGTTAAGGGCTTCCCAGATTAAAGGATCATCCTCTGGGCTCACATCTTTAATTATTCCAAAAATACCTCTTTCTACATTTACAGCATACGCTCTTCCCTCTTTTTTTCTTAGATAAGCGATATCATCTCCTATGATACTTTCTCCTTCTACCATACAGGTAGAGGTTTTTCCACAAAAAGAAGGGAAGGCTCCGGTAAAATAAGTTTTCCTTCCTTTATTATTTATTCCCATCACAAACATATGTTCAGCCAGCCACCCCTCTTTATCTGCTTTTCGAATAGCCAGCCTTAAAGAGGGTTTTTTAAGCCCGATAGTATTTCCTGCATATTGAGTATTTACGCTATAGACAATATTTTCTAAAAAATCTATATAAATTCTTCTTTTATCTATATTCTTGCTATTGTTTAAATTGTCCAACTCCCCTTGAGAATGTACATATTTGAAAAAATCAATCTTCGGGTTTTCTCTAAAAGTTTTGTAAGCAGGCCGATAAAGAATATCTTCTGAATGGGCAACGTAACTGGAATCTGTGATTTGCACTGCATAGATAGAAAAATCTGAATTGGGCGGGCCTAAACATAAAAATAGAATATACATTTCCTTACCTTGCATAATATTCCTAAGAAGCTTATGTATTTCTTCCAGCCCCTTTTCTCTTTCTATGCAGTTTAATCCTTTCAAGTCTTTACTTACTAAAAACTTAGTATTCTCTTTATCCCTTGCCTGATCATAAAGTCCATCAAAATGCACTGTATGTCCTTTAATCTTTAAAGGAATCTCCTCTTTCAGTTCAATCGCTCTTTTTCTTATATATTCGATATCTGAAGAATTATCAGTTCTTACAAATACCGAGGCAGGATTGCATAATTCTATATACTTTGTCACGAAATCAAAAACCTTATTATTGTTTAATGCGGCTAACTTATTGAATTCTTGAGGAGATAATCTCTTTTCTAAGAATTCTAAAACTTGCATGCCAGCTCAATTCTATCAAAAAATAAGATTTAATCAACCCTTGACAGGGGGTTTTTTTTAAGGTATACTTACTTGGACCTTTAAGCTGGTCCGGTGAGGCCAGCAAGGAAGAGTAAGATGTTAAATTATTCTAACAGAAAGGAACCCACCAAAAAGGTGGGTTTTATTTTTATATATGGAACTTAGAGAAAAAGCTAAAATTTTAGATGCTCCTTCAATAAGAAGAATTCTTTATCGGTTAGCCCATCAAATTCTTGAGAAAAACCCTCAAACAGATGATTTAGTATTAATAGGAATACAGACCCGGGGAGTATATTTAGCCCAACGCCTTAAAAGAATAATAAAAGAGATTGAAAATGTGGATTTGCCTTTAGGAATTTTAGATATTACTCTTTATCGTGATGATTTAACTACCATTGGAGAGGCGCCTTTGGTAAAAAAGACAGAAATAGATTTTGATATAAATGATAAAGTAGTAATACTTGTTGACGATGTGCTTTTTACAGGAAGGACCATACGCTGTGCTTTGGATGAGATTATAGATTTTGGCAGACCCAAAAGAATAGAACTTTTAGTCTTAATTGATAGGGGGCATCGTGAGCTTCCTATAAGAGCAGATTTTGTAGGGAAAAATATTCCTACGGCATCTGATGAATTGGTTGAGGTAAGATTATCCGAGATTGACGGGAAAGATGAAGCTGTGATTTTGGAGAAATATGAAGTGGAGAAAGAAACATCTTTTGGGGATTAAGGAGTTAAGTTGTGAGGAGATTAATACTATATTTGAGATAGCCTCATCTTTTCGCGAGTTGTCTAAGAGAGAAGTAAAAAAAGCTCCTGCTTTGCGAGGCAAGACAGTGGTTAATTTATTTTTCGAAAGTTCAACGCGCACACGCACATCATTTGAGCTGGCAGCAAAAAGATTAAGTGCTGATGTTTTAAATTTTTCTGCTTCGGTAAGCAGTTTAACAAAAGGGGAGACAATTGTAGATACAATAAAAAATTTAGAGGCGTATCATCCTGATGTTTTAGTTGTTCGTATTTCGCAATCCGCTTCTTTATATAATTTATGTAATTATACAAAAGCAAGTATCATTAATGCTGGTGATGGCTGTAATGAACATCCTACTCAAGCATTGCTGGATATGTTTACTGTTAAAGAGATTAAAAAAACATTAAGTAATTTGCGTGTTTTGATTGTGGGAGATATTCTTCATTCTCGTGTAGCACGTTCAAATATATTTGGATTTCAGAAATTTTCCTCCCATGTTAAGGTATGCGGCCCTCCAACTTTAATCCCTTATGAGTTTGAAAAATTAGGCGTGGAAATTTTTTATAATCTTGATGAAGCAATTGAGAACTGTGATGTGGTTATATTTTTAAGGATTCAGAGGGAAAGGCAAAAAGTTTCTTTTTTCTCTACCTTAAGAGAATATGTAGAGAGTTTTTCCCTGACTGTGGAGAGGGCAAAAAGATTAAAAAAGGATTGTCTTATTCTTCATCCCGGACCAGTTAACTGGGATATAGAGATAACTTCGCAGCTTAAAGATAAACTGCATCCTTTAATTCTCAAACAGGTGGAAAATGGTCTGGCAATAAGGATGGCAGTTTTATATCTTGTAGGAGGAGTTAAGTGAAGATTTTAATTAAGGGAGGAAAAATTGTAAATTTTGATGAAATCCAAGAAAGAGATATTTTAATTGAGAATTCAAAAGTTGTTCGCATAGGTAAAAATATAAAGGAGGAGGTGGATAGAGAGATTAATGCACAAGGAAAATTTATTCTTCCCGGATTAATTGATATGCATACACATCTGCGCACCCCGGGAAGAGAAGATGAAGAGGATTTATTAAGTGCTAGTAAGGCAGCAGCAAAAGGAGGTTTTACAACAATTATGTGTATGCCTAATACTGAGCCAGCAATAGATAACTATGGTTTAGCCGAGTGGATAGTTAAAGAGGCAGAAAAAATTGGAATGGTGGATATCTATCCTGCAGGAGCAATTACTAAGGAGAGGAAAGGGAAAGAATTAACAGAGTTCGGAGCATTAAAAAAAGCAGGCTGTTTAGCTTTAAGTGATGATGGGAATTCTTTAAAAGATACTTATCTTTTACGCCGAGCTTTAGAATATGCAAAGATGTTTAATATTTTAATTATTTCTCACTGTGAAGATGAATCTTTATCTTTTAAAGGTTCAATAAGAGAGGGGTTCCTGTCTTCCAAATATGGAATAAGAGGAATTCCCTCTATCAGTGAGAGTATAGTTGTTTTTCGTGATATAGAACTGGCCGGTTATCTTAAAACAAGAATTCATCTTGCTCATATAAGTACAAAAAGAAGTATAGAGATAATAAAAAAAGCTAAAGAAGAGGGAATAAAAGTGACCTGTGAAACCGCCCCTCATTATTTTATTCTCACCGTAGATGATATAAAAAAGCGTAATTTCTCTGCTCTTTTAAAAGTGAATCCTCCATTGCAGGAAAAAGAAGATATAGAGGCAGTTAAAAAAGCTTTGGCTGAAGATATCATTGATTGTATTGCTACAGATCATGCTCCTCATTCAAAAGCAGAGAAAGAGTTAAGTTTTGGGGAAGCGCCTTTTGGATTTATAGGATTAGAGCTTGCCTTTTCTTTAACTTATACTTATTTAGTTAAAAAAAATATATTGAGCTTGAAGGATTTAGTTAAAAAGATGTCTTATACACCCGCTAAAATTTTGGGATTAGGGGATAAAGGATATATAAAAGAGGAAAGCCCTGCTGATTTGGTTATTGTTGATTTAGAGAGTAGATGGAAAGTGACCGAAGAAAACTTGCTTTCTAAGTCAAAAAATACTCCTTTTTTAGGTTATGAATTGGAAGGAGAGATAATTTACACTATTCATAAAGGAAAGATAGTTTATAAAAGTGGTTAAGTTTATATTGACAGAGGAAGTGGGGAAGTTATGCCGGTGGTTGAGAATTTTAGGATTTGACGCAGAGTATTTTTCGGAAGATAATTTAGGGAGTTTGGTTATAAAAGCTTTAAGAGAAAACAGAATCATTGTTACCCGCAGAAAGAGAATTGATGATTTAAGATTTATAAAAGTTTATGCTAATGATGTAAAGGAGCAGTTAAGAGAAGTTTTAAGACAGCTTAATCTTAAACCTGATGAGGAGAAGATGTTTACACGATGTGTAATTTGTAATAAAACTTTAGAGAAGGTAGAAAAGGAAAAAGTTAAAGAAAAAGTACCTTTATATGTATACCAGACCCAGAATGAATTTTATCAGTGTCCAGTTTGTCTGCGTATCTACTGGCAGGGAACCCACTGGGGAAATGTAAAAGAAACCATTAAAGAGTTAGCTTTATGATTGTTGCTGATTTTCATATCCATTCAAAGTACTCTCGTGCTACTTCAAAAAATATGGATGTTCCCAATTTAATCAAGTGGGCGAAGTATAAAGGGATAAATCTTTTAGGAACAGGAGATTTTACGCATCATTTATGGCTTGAGGAATTAAAACAATATTTAGAGCCAGTTGAAGATAGAGGATTATTTGTTTATCAGGGGATTCATTTTGTTTTATCTGGTGAGGTGTCTAATATTTTTTCTTGGAAAGGAAGGGTTTATCGTGTGCATAATTTGATTATGGTGCCTACTTTAGATTTAGCTTATCAGGTGAATAAAATGCTCAGTTTTTATGGGAATCTTACCTCCGACGGAAGACCTACTTTAAGTATGAGCTGTAAGGATTTAGCCCAGGAATTATTTAAAATTTCTCAGGATATTATTTTAATTCCCTGTCATATCTGGACTCCCTGGTTTGGTTTGTTTGGCTCTAATTCTGGATTTGATTCCTTAGAGGAAGCATTTCAGGGATATACAGATAAAATTACGGCATTAGAGACAGGTTTATCCAGTGATCCGGCAATGAACTGGCGTCTTTCAAAACTGGATAAATTCAGTTTAGTCTCCAATTCTGACTCTCATTCGCCTTCTCGCATTGGCAGAGAAGCAAATGTATTTGATTGTGAATTTAACTATTGGCAGATAAAGAAAGTGCTTGAGGAAAAAGATAAAAATAAATTTTTATATACTATAGAGTTTTTCCCTGAAGAAGGAAAATATCACTATGATGGGCATCGCAACTGCAATATAAGATTGCATCCTAAAGAGACTATAAAATATAAAGGGATATGCCCTAAGTGCGGTCGTCCTTTAACGCGAGGAGTTTTATATCGAGTGGAGGAATTAGCCGATAGAGAAGAGGGATTGGTTCCTTCTTCTGCTATTGGTTATAAGAGTTTAGTTCCCTTAGATGAGATAATTGCTGAGGCAAAGGAACTAAACAAGGGAAGTAAGGCGGTGGAGAAGGAATATATCAATTTAGTTAGTGAATTTGGTTCAGAATTCAATTTGTTAGTTAATGTAGATGAGAAAGAATTATTTTCTAAACTTCCTTACAGAATTGCTGAAGGAATAAAAAGAGTGAGGAGTAAAAAATTAAATATTTTGCCCGGTTTTGATGGAGAATACGGGAAGATTAAGATTTTTGATGAGGAAGAAAAAAAAGAGGATGAACAGCTTACTTTGTTTTAAAGAAAGATTTAGATGTTTGGAGAAAGAAAGAGTTTATATCTAAAGAACCTGACCATAGAGAAAGCAAAAAAAATAATGAATAGTTTATTAATAGAGAGTTTTATAAGAAGCTGAAAAATAATATTATAGAAAATTATCCATTTTACTGGGGATATTGATATGTGTTTGACGGAGGGAAAATGAAAATCGCTATTGTTTTTTATTCTTTCTCTGGCAATACTAAAAGATTGGCTTTGTTTTTGAAAGAAAAGTTAGAAGAAAATAATCATTCTGTAGGTGTAGTGGAGATTAAACCAGCTAAAGAAATCAACTCTTTCTCTTTGCAGGCTTTATCTGCTCTTTTGAAAAAAGAGGCCCCTCTTAAAAAAACAGAAGTAAATTTTGATGAGTTTGATTTAATAATTTTTGGAACTCCTGTTTGGGCGTTTACAATCACGCCTTATTTGAGGTCTTTTTTAAAAAATGTAAATCTGGAGGGTAAAAAAACTGTCTGTTTTGTAACCTTTGGAAGTGGGATAGGCTCTGATAAAGCTTTAAAGGAATTAGAGGGTATTTTAAAAGATAAAAAAGCAAAAGTTTTGTTTTCTTTTAAGGTAAAGGATATAAAAACAAAGGATAAGGATTATCTTCAAAAACTGAATTTATCCCTGTAGCTTAATGGGTAACCCGCCCCCTTAGCTTAAATGGATAAAGCGCGGGCCTCCGGAGCCCGAGTTGGAAGTTCAATTCTTCCAGGGGGCATATAAAAGTATATAGGAAAGATAGATGAAGGGGGCGGGGGTGGAGCCTGAAATGACAATTCAACTTTGCCCAGGGCATAAGAAGAAGATGAATGTTGCTGTAATTGGAGGATATAAATGCTCAAAAAAAATATATAAGATTGCTGAAGAGTTAGGTTCCTTAGTTGCCCAGCAGAACTGGGTAGTTATATGTGGTGGAGGGAGTGGGGTGATGGAAGCAGTATCACGAGGAGCAAAGAGAGAAGGAGGAATAACTGTGGGGATTTTGCCCAGTTTTAAAGGCGAGGAAGCCAACCCTTATTTAGATGTTGAAATTCCTACGGGATTAGGGTATGCAAGAAATTTTTTAATTGTAAGAGCTGCTGATTGTCTGGTGGCTGTAGATGGTAAATACGGAACTTTATCGGAAATTGCCTTTGCTTTAAATGAAGGAAAAAGAGTTTATGGGATAGATACCTGGGATATAAAAGGAATAATTAAGGTGAAAAATCCTCAAGAAGTAATAAGAAGAATTAAAAAAGATTTCAATTTATGAAAGCGGTTCTCTTTTTAGAAGACGGGTTTTATCTTGAAGGAAATTCTTTCGGCAAAGAAGGAGAGACAATTGGTGAGGTAGTTTTTAATACTTCCCTGACCGGGTATCAGGAGGTTTTAACTGACCCTTCTTATAAAGGACAAATTGTCTGTATGACTTATCCTTTAATTGGAAACTATGGAGTGAATGATTTTGATGTGGAATCAAGAAGAATTTGGGTTGAGGGTTTTATCGTGAAGGAAAAAAGTAGAATTGTATCCAACTGGCGAGCAAAAAAGAGTTTAGAGGATTATCTTAAGGAAAATAATATTGTAGCAATTGAGGATATAGATACACGAGCAATAACAAAAAGATTGAGAGAGAAAGGTTCTATGAAAGGAATTATTTCTACTTTTGATTTTGATATAAATAGTTTAAAGAAAAAATTAGACAGATTTCCCTCTATCGTGGGTCAGGATTTGGTGAAAGAGGTGACTCATAAAGAGATTTTTGAGTGGAGGGATGGTTTAGAGGAGAAGAGAACAGAAGAATTTCCTAAGGAAAAATTTTGTGTGGTGGTAATTGATTGTGGAGTAAAATTTAGTATTTTAAGACATCTTAAAGAAAGAGTGGAGAAGGTAATTGTTGTTCCGGCAA